>NZ_JASHGM010000002.1:0-476468 GCF_047460295.1 Streptococcus sp. OMI870 | reverse complement strand
ATTGTCGACTATATTGATTACTACAACAACAAACGAATTAAGGTAAAACTAAAAGGACTTAGTCCTGTACAATACAGAACTAAATCCTTTGATTAAATTAATTGTCTAACTTTTTGGGGTCAGTACATGGAAACCTCTTTTATGCAAGATGAAAAGGACTGAAATAGCTGTTTCAGTCCTTTTGTAATTAGTGTGCGAAGGTATCCAGTCCAAGTAATAGAGAGAGGATCCCCATGATGAGTCCGGCTAAAATAACCCCTAGCATAATTGCTAGAACACTGCGTTTGAAATCCCAATCTAGGATGGAAGCAGCCAGGGTTCCTGTCCAGGCACCGGTCCCAGGAAGAGGAATTCCAACAAAGAGCAGTAAGGCCCAGAAGATTCCTTTATCTCCTGCAACTTTTTCCAGTTTCTGTCCCCCCTTATGGCCCTTGTTCAAACACCAGGTGAAGAAGGAGCCGATGACTGGTTTATCTGCGCCCCAAGCGAGAATATGACGGGCAAAGAAGAAGATAATGGGAATCGGAAGCATATTGCCAATAACCCCAATGGTGAGGGCCTGCCAGAGGGGAATTCCTCTTGAAATAGCGAAGGGGACAGCGCCACGAAGTTCTACGAGAGGAACCATAGAGATCAAAAATGTAAGAATGTATTTCATTAGAAAAGCCTTTCGATTAGTCTTCTTCATTCTATCGTATCTTCTATCAATTGACAACTATTCCAACTTTTTTTAAATTTATCTTTTTTTGGATCTTTTATCTTGACTTTCTTAATTAGAAGGATTATAATAAAGACATAATTAATTATAATCATTATAAAAAGGAGAACAACATGACAATGATGAAACATGAAGCAGCTACTGATGTAGCAAACTTTGCACCTTCCAATAAAGAAACTCTTCCAGAAACAAAAGTAATCTTGAACCAAGTGGTAGCTGATCTCTACGTGGCTCACATTGCTCTTCACCAAGTACACTGGTACATGCGTGGACGTGGCTTTTTGGTATGGCATCCAAAAATGGATGAATACATGGACAGCTTGGATGCTACTTTGGACGAAGTGAGTGAACGCTTAATCACAATTGGTGGAGCTCCATATTCTAGCATGACTGAATTTTTAGAGCACAGCAATATTGAAGAACGTCGTGGAGCATTTACTAACAATGTAGAAGAAAGCTTGGCGCGTGTTCTTGAAATCTTCCGTTACCTTGCTAGCCTTTACCAAAAAGCTATGGATGTTACGGACGCTGAAGGCGACGATGTGACCAATGATATCTTTGTTGGTGCAAAAGCAGAACTTGAAAAGAACATCTGGATGGTGGCTGCTGAGCTCGGTCAAGAACCAGGGTTATAAGATATGATGGAAAAAGAGGCCATATGGCTTCTTTTTTACTATCTTTAGGCAGTTTGAGAGGCTTTCAACTAATTAAAGGAATTCTTAATCGAACTATAGTTGGAGCGAAATGGGGGGCTATTGCACTTCTTTTTTTGATATAGTTAATATGAGATTGTATAGAAAGTAAGAGTAGGCTCATATTAAGCTGTTCATCCTAAGAGGAGATTCTTATAGGGAAGGCTGTTTGAAAAGCGTTTTATTTTTAGGATTGGCAAACTTTGGGGGCGACTTTGTTTTGTAGTAAACGGTGCTCCATTTATCTTAGCTTAGGAGGATGGGTAAGCATTAGTCGAAGAGGAGCTGATAGCCTCTAGTGAAGAAGCGCTTGTACTAGAAGGAGCAGTTCAATCAACTCCTCACGATGCTCCCTTTATCATCACCCCTACATGGATAGAAGAAAGGTTGGAGCCTCCAGATAAAGGTCAACCCGTTTCGGATGGATCTGAGCGCCTACTATAGCGGAAGAAAGAACTTTTCCAGATCAATATCGGATTGCGGAGGATATGGTGAAAGATAGAGAACGAGACTTTAATAAAGATTGGTATTTTAAATTAAATGCAGCTCCTGGTGCAGAAGGTCGCCAGGTGGATGTCAAAAACTGGAAAAAATTAGATGTACCACACGATTGGTCGATCTTCTTTGACTTCGATCACAACTCTCCGGCCCAAAATGAAGGGGGACAATTAAACGGTGGGGATGCTTGGTATCGCAAGACCTTCCGTTTGGATGATAAGGACCTGGATAAGAAGGTGCGTTTGGAATTTGGAGGAGTTTACATGGATTCGAAAGTCTATGTAAATGGGCAATTTGTTGGTCATTATCCAAATGGCTACAATGCTTTTTCTTATGATATTACTCCTTATTTGAATGCGGATGGAAGTGAAAACACCATCGCGGTTCATGTGGTCAACCAACAACCAAGTAGTCGTTGGTATTCTGGAAGTGGGATTTACCGTGATGTCAAACTCAGTGTGACGGATAAGGTCCATGTTGCTAAGTATGGGACCACCATCACGAGTCCAAAATTAGAAGAACAACAGAAGGGGGCAGTCGATACTCTTGTGAAGAGTCGTATTGTCAACCAAGATGATCAAGCCCACAGTATTTATGCAGAATACGAAATCGTCGATCAAAATGGTCAAGTGGTCAGTGAAAAGGTGCGCAGTGAAGTGCAATCCGTTTTGGCTGGTCAAGAGATCAACCTGTCTCATACCCTTCATGTTGAAAAACCGACCCTCTGGGATGTGAAGACCAATAACCCAGCCCTCTATACGCTGTATACGCGGGTCTATCGGGATTCGCAATTGGTCGATGTGCAAAAGGAAGGCTTTGGTTATCGCTATCTGAACTGGACACCAGAAGGTGGCTTCTTCCTTAACGGAGCGGCTACGAAATTTCACGGTGTTTCCCTTCACCATGACCATGGGGCCCTCGGAGCTGAGGAAAATTACAAGGCTGAATACCGCCGTCTCAAACAGATGAAGGACATGGGGGTCAATGCCATCCGGACGACCCACAACCCAGCGAGTGAACAAACCCTGCAAATTGCGGCTGAGTTGGGCTTGATGGTCCAAGAAGAAGCCTTTGATACTTGGTATGGTGGCAAGAAGCAATACGATTACGGTCGATTCTTTGAAAAGGATGCAACACATCCAGAAGCTCGTAAAGGGGATAAGTGGTCTGACTATGACCTTCGGACCATGGTAGTGCGAGGCAAGAACAATCCTTCTATTGTGATGTGGTCAATCGGTAACGAAGTCGGTGAAGCAGATGGATCGGATAAGTCTGTCGCAACCGTTCGTCGTCTGGTCAAGACCATCAAGGAAGTGGATGCAACTCGCTATGTCACCATGGGAGCTGATAAATTCCGCTTTGGTGATGGTTTGGGAGGGCATGAAAAGGTAGCGGCAGAGCTCGATGCGGTTGGATTTAACTATTCAGAGGCCAACTATGAAAGCCTACGCGCTAAACATCCAAACTGGCTCATTTATGGTTCTGAAACCTCTTCTGCAACGCGGACGCGGGGCTCTTACTACCATCCTGAAAGAGAGTGGGTCGGAAGCAACCAAGAAGACCGCCACTATGAACAATCAGACTACGGCAATGACCGGGTTGGTTGGGGTCGGACAGCGACAGCCTCTTGGACCTTTGACCGCGATCATGCCGGTTATGCAGGTCAATTTATCTGGACAGGTACCGACTATATCGGTGAGCCAACACCATGGCACAACCAAAATGACACACCTGTGAAAAGTTCTTATTTCGGTATTGTCGATACTGCCGGCCTTCCAAAGAATGATTTTTACCTTTACCAAAGTCAATGGGTGTCAGCTGAGAAACATCCAATGGTTCATCTCTTACCACATTGGAACTGGGACAATCCAGAATTAGCCAATCGTGTCATGGATGAAGAAGGTCGGATCCCTGTTCGTGCCTTCTCCAATGCCCACAGTGTAGAATTGATTGTCAATGGGGAATCACAAGGAGTCAAAACCTATACCAAGAAGACCACAGTAGATGGCCGGACCTACCAAGAAGGGGCAAATCCGGATGGACTCTATCTAGAATGGTTGGTTCCTTATGTGCCAGGTAAGGTGGAAGCTATTGCCCGCAACAAAGCAGGAGAAGTGATTGCCCGCGATCAGATCGAAACAGCTGGGAAGCCAGCCGGTGTTCGTCTGCTGAAAGAAGAACACGCCATTGCGGCAGACGGCAAGGATTTGACTTATATTACCTATGAGATTGTCGATGAAGCAGGCCGTGTCGTACCAACTGCCAATAACTTGGTGCATTTCCATTTGCATGGCCAAGGCCAAATTGTCGGCGTCGACAACGGGGAACAAGCTAGCCGGGAACGCTACAAAGCACAGGAAGATGGCTCATGGCAACGTCGGGCCTTTAACGGCAAAGGGGTGGTGATTGTCAAATCGACTGAGCAAGCAGGTGCCTTTACCCTGTATGCAGACTCAGACCGCTTGCAGTCAGACCAAGTCAGCCTCTTTACTGGTAAGAAGGACCAGGAAGAACGCTCTGTCTTGGGAGTTGAACCGGTTCGAACACATGTTTACTTAGGTGAAGTACCTGAACTTCCAAGTCACGTATCTGTCGTCTATAGCGATGGCAAGGCCCAAGAAGAAGCCGTCGAATGGGATGCAGCAGACTATAGTCGTGCTGGCCAAGTCCGTGTGACAGGTCATGTTCAAGGACGGACGGTCGAAGCTCTGGTCGATGTGATCGGTGTGGAGCAAGTCCTTCCAGTTATCAAACAAATCCCACAGGGAGCAGATCTAGCGGCAGTGGATAAGACTGTGCAATTGGTCTTCACAGATGGCCGGACAGTTAGCTATGAAGTTGATCAATGGACCTTGGAAGCTGGTCAAGAAGATCAGTTGTCCACACCAGGTGCTCGCTTGAAAGCGACAGGACTCCTAGGCAATGGGGAAGCCGTCCAAGCGACACTAGTGGTTG
This sequence comes from Streptococcus sp. OMI870, assembly GCF_047460295.1. Classification (NCBI taxonomy): domain Bacteria; kingdom Bacillati; phylum Bacillota; class Bacilli; order Lactobacillales; family Streptococcaceae; genus Streptococcus; species Streptococcus sp. OMI870. Next base: position 471,605 of record NZ_JASHGM010000002.1, on the reverse strand, counting down.
CAGGAGGAGATGTAGCCAAGGCTAAGAAACCAACGGTTCAGCTAGATGGAGTAGCTCTTCCAAAATTTGGTAGTGGCAACCATACTATTTTCCGTTCCCTCGCTTATGGGCAAGAGCCTGGTCAAGTCACAGCAAGTGCAGAAAATGCCCAAGTGACGGTCTTACAAGCTAGCCGTGAAAATGGTTTGAAAGCTCAAATCTTTGTCACTGCTCAGGATACGGGAGCTGTCCAGACCTATGCTATCCAATTCCAAGAAGAAAGTCCGCAGATCCAGCGCCTAGAATTGCGTCTGCCAGAAGGGCAAGAACTCAAGGAAGACCAAACGGTGCCACTTGAAGTCATTGCTCATTACCAAGATGGCAGTGTGGCTAGCCTCCAAGCAGATCAAATCGATGTGGCAACAACAACTGGTAGCCAAGGAAAAGCAGTCGCAAGCAAGAAAGGATTGGAACTAAGGGAAGCAGGATTGGTTCATTTAGAAGCCAACTTCCAAGGAAAAACAGGGGAATTAACCTTTACCATCACGCCAAATCCTGAAGAAAAGACGGTTGTCAAGGTGCGTCCTGTACGGATTAGTACGGATCGAAATGTTTTGCCAGCTCTTCCAGGGACAGTCTTGGTCGAGTATGACAAGGGATTCCCGAAAGAAAAACGTGTGACCTGGGATGCCGTGACAGCAGATCAAGTCAAGGATTACCATAGCTTTACAGTCACAGGTCATGTAGAGGGTGTGGAAAAAGAAGCCCAAGCTCAAGTCACCGTTGAAGGCATTATCGCTGTAGAAGAAGTCAGCACGACAATGCCAGTCGGTGAAAAACCAGCCCTTCCAGAAAGCGTGCGGACTTATCACTCCAATGGCAAGACCTATGCTGCCAAGGTGGCCTGGGATGCGGTCGATCCGCAACTCTTGGCCCAAGAAGGAGAAGTTGTCCTCTCTGGTCGTGTAGAAGGAACCGATCTTCCAACGCGTCTTCATATTCGTGTTTCCGCAAACACAGTCAAGGGGGCGAACGTAGCAGAGCAATGGACAGGCTCTGTCTTGCCACTCGCTTTTGCAAGTGACTCTAACGATGCGGATCCAGTTGCTAAGGTCAATGACAAGGTCATCTCCTTTACTGATGCTCCAGCTAACCGTTGGACCAACTGGGGCCGTGACAATGCGGAAGATTCTGTTGGTATCTTGTTTGGAGATTCTGGTATCTTGACCAAGCGAGCAGTGGACAACCTCCATGTTGGTTTCCATGAAGACCACGGCGTTGGGGCTCCAAGTGAATACGTGATTGAGTACTATGTGGGTGAGCAAATCCCAACAGTTCCAAGCAATCCAAATCGCGTCAAAGACGAAACAGACCATCCATTTAACAATCCAGCCAACTGGAAAGAAGTCAGCAACCTAAGTGTTCAAGAAGCAGTCACAGCTAGCAAGATGAATCATTTCAGTTTTGATAAAGTCGACACCTATGCCGTTCGGATCCGCATGAAGACACCAGAAGGCAAACGTGGAAGCTCTATTTCAGAGATTCAGGTATTTGCCAATAAGGTTGCGGCAGAAGAAAAGAGTCAGCTGACCATTCGTGTTAATAGCGATGTCTTGCCAGGTGTCAACCCAAGTGTGACAGATTATTACATCGATGCGCGTGATCGGGCTTATCCACAAGTGGAAGCAACAGCTAACCATCACGGTCTTGCAACAGTTGTGCCAAGCGTCCATGAAGGTGAGCCAATCCGTGTCATCCATAAAGCAGAAGATGGTACCATCTTACAAGAATACCGCCTCCATCTCACAAGTGATGATGAACTGTAGCAACAGTATAGGCTACTTGAAGATACAGACAATCAATCGCTTATCTTTGGGCTTTTTGTTCAACAAATCACTAAGAATGGTGAGAGCCACCAGCGATTAAACTGAGATATGATAAACAGCAAAGAGAGGAGGAGAGCACTGTGAAAGAGCACCAAGAAAAATCAGAATATTCCTCACCCGTAACGAGTGAGAAAGAAAACCGCGTAGTTAGTCAGGGGACAGAAGCCACCCAACCAGCAACTTCTCCAGATGAGGAGCCTGAGATTGCAGACTATGGTCCGCTTCCAAGCAAGGCTCAAATGCAATACCACTGCGAAGAACTAGCAGCTTTCATTCATTTTGGGATGAATACCTACTACGATCGTGAGTGGGGAGATGGGCAAGAAGATCCTTATGATTTCTATCCAGAGCATCTGGATACCGATCAGTGGATCAAAACCCTGAAAGAGGCGGGGTTCAAACGGACCATCATGGTCGTCAAGCACCACGATGGCTTCCTCTTGTACCCTTCTAAATACACCGACCATACCATTGCCAAAAGTGGTTGGAAGGAAGGAAAGGGCGATGTCCTAACCGAAGTTTCTGCTTCTGCCAGCAAGTATGACATGGATATGGGGGTCTACCTCTCCCCTTGGGATGCTCACAGCCCGCTCTACCATGTGGATACAGAGGACCAATACAACGAATACTATCTCAATCAGCTCAAAGAAATCCTTGAAGATCCAAAATATGGAAACAAGGGCAAGTTCGTGGAAGTCTGGATGGATGGAGCGCGTGGCGATGGGGCTCAAAAAGTCACCTATACCTTTGACAAGTGGTTTGATGCCATTCGCAAGGCCCAAGGGGACATTGCCATCTTCTCAGCTGAGCCGACCAATGTCCGTTGGATTGGTAATGAAAAGGGGATTGCTGGAGATCCAGTTTGGCATAAGGTCAATCCGGATAAGATTCGCAACAATCCATCCAACAGTTACCTCAATCACGGGGATCCAGAAGGGAAGCAATACTCAGTGGGAGAAGCCGATGTTTCCATTCGCTCCGGCTGGTTCTACCATGACAATCAAGAGCCTAAGTCCTTGCGCGAATTGATGGATATTTACTTCAAATCGGTCGGCCGTGGAACCCCGCTTTTGCTCAATATTCCACCGAATCAAGATGGGAAATTTGCGGATGCCGATGTAGCCCGTTTGAAAGAATTCCGCCAGACCTTGGATCAACTCTACAGCGTGGACTATGCGGCGGGCGCTTTGGTAGAAGCTGACTCGACACGGCGCAATTCTCATTACTCAGCCAGCCATTTGACGGATAGAGATGAGAAGACCAGTTGGGCACCTGCCGATGATGCCAAGACCGGATCTTTTGTCCTCGATCTTGGAAAAGAGCAACATTTTGATGTGGTAGAGCTCAAAGAAACCATCGAGAAAGGCCAACGGATTTCCGGTTTCACCATCGATGTAGCGGTGAATGGGCAATGGGTTCCTTTTGGGGCTGGGTCAACCGTTGGATACCGCCGTTTGATCAAAGGGCAACCTGTTGATAGTCGCTATATCCGGGTGTCCATCACCGATGCCCAAGCCACTCCAATCTTGAACGGTGTCTCTGTCTATAAGACGCCAGCTAGTATTGAAGAAACGGATGGCTATCCGCTTGGTTTGGCCTATCATTCTGACCGGACTGCTGAGCGGGCCAATGGCCAATGGAATGAAGAGGGAGAAGGCGTTCGAGGCACTTCTATGTGGACCAAGGAAAAGGGAGCTTCGGTGACCTATCAATTTGAAGGAACCAAAGCCTATGTGGTCACAACTGTGGACCCTGATCATGGGGAAATGGATGTCTATGTCGATGGACAAAAACTAGAGATGGTTAATACCCAAAGTCCAACCCGCAAACGCAGCCAAAAGGTTTATGAAACACCGGATTTGAAAGCAGGAGCCCATACTTTGACCTTGGTCAATAGCAAGGGAGATGCGATCGCAACGGAAGGGATTTATGCCCTCAATAACCAAGAAAAGGGTCTCTTTGAGTTTGCTCAGCCAACCCTAGCCGTTAAGAAAGGCGACCCAGCGCAAGTCGTCGTCAAGAGAAAAGGTGGCTCTAAAGGAAGTGCCAGTCTTAAATTGATCACAGAACCAGGAACAGGGGTTCATGGCAAGGTTTATAAAGATACCAATGTCACTCTCGAGTTTGCAGATGGAGAGACCGAAAAAACAGTCCAAGTCCCAACCCTTGATTTTGCAGGCAAGGCGACAGATGTCTATGACTTTAAGGTCAAATTGTTGCATCCGGATCAAGGAAGTCTGGTCGGCTTTATTCCAGAGCTGACAGTCCAAGTGATGAGAGAAATTGTTAGACAGCCGGAAAGGAAAGAAGCTTAACCAGTATTCAAAGAAGGACTCTATGAATTTGGTGAGAAATTCTTACTTCAGGCTGTTGAGATGGAGTCGCGAAATTCGCTTATCAGAAAGAGTAGTCTATTCTTGACATAAGAGGTTAGTTCTTACTAGCCTCTTTTATTTTGCCTTCTTAAGAGATTCCTATTTCCATAGAGTCTTTGCTTTATTTACAGCCGTAAAAATTGTATAATAGTCAAATAAGGTCAATGATGGGAAGGAACACTCCAAGGCCATTTTTTATGGGCCAAAGAGTAGAGCATCCATCTAGAAAAAAAGCCAGAAAGGAGCATCATGGCAAATAAGAACACATCTGATAGCATTGAAGCTTATATCAAGGCCTTGCTGGCTCAAGCTGGCATGGCAGAACTAAAAAGAAGTGAGTTGGCAGATGTCTTTCAGGTCGTACCAAGTCAGATTAACTATGTCATTAAGACCCGCTTTACCGAAAGCCGAGGCTATATTGTAGAGAGCAAACGCGGTGGTGGCGGATATATCCGCATTGGCAAGGTCCAGTTTTCAGATCACCATCAGATGCTTCAAGACCTGGCGGCCAATATTGGAGAGACCATCAGCCAGCAGGTTTTCAATGATATTCTAGAGATGCTCTTTGAAGAGAAATTATTGACAAAACGTGAAACGCAGCTCTTGCTTGCAACGACTTCTGATGAGGTTTTGGGTCAGGATGCCCCAAATCTGCGAGCAAACATGCTGAAAAAAATCATTCAACAAGTAGATAGAAAAGGAAATACCGACTAGATGAACTATTCAACAGCACTGTTAGAAAGTATAGAAGCGGCCCAAATACTAGCAGGTCACTATCAGGGGGATACTTTGGACACTTGGTATCTCTTGACAGCTATGGCCAATAATCCCTATAGCATAGCAGGTTCTGTGCTCAGCGATTACCCCATGCAGATCGACGAATTTCAGGATGCAGCTGAGCATATTACAGGTCAAGTGTTTCAAAATGACAATCGGTATGAAATCTTCCCGTTTTCTTATCGGATGGAAGCGATGATGAAACACGCGACGGAGATTGCGCAAGTCCTTCATGCCAAAACTTTGGGGACAGAGCACGTGCTCCTCTCTCTTCTATCAGATCGTGGGACCTTGGCTAGCCAGGTCATGGAGTTTGCAGGTTTTGCCTTTACGGAGCAAGATAAGGGTGTTCCCATTGCTTCCCTTCGCAAGAATTTAGAAGACAAAGCAGGCTGGGACAAAAATGACATCAAAGCTATCCGGAGCCTCTACCGGGCTCAAAATCCTAACCGCCAAACCATGGGAAATATGATGGGCATGCCCCCAAGCACAAGTGGAGGACTCGAGGATTATACCCGTGATTTGACAGAAATGGCTCGTTCAGGACAGCTTGAGCCTGTGATTGGCCGCGATGCAGAGATTTCGCGCATGATCCAAATCCTTAGCCGCAAGACCAAGAACAATCCTGTTCTAGTAGGAGAAGCTGGGGTCGGAAAAACAGCCCTGGCATTAGGGCTGGCCCAGCGGGTAGCTAGTGGCAATGTTCCAGCTGAAATCGCGCAAATGCGTGTCCTGGAGTTGGATCTTATGAATGTGGTGGCAGGGACGCGCTTCCGTGGGGACTTTGAAGAGCGGATGAACAATATTATCCAGGACATTGAAGAAGACGGTCACGTCATTCTCTTTATCGATGAACTGCATACCATTATGGGGTCAGGATCCGGCATTGATTCGACTTTAGACGCAGCCAACATCCTAAAACCGGCTCTAGCCCGTGGAACCTTGCGCACAGTTGGAGCAACGACACAAGATGAGTACCAAAAGCATATCGAAAAAGACGCGGCCCTCTCTCGTCGTTTTGCGAAAGTTACCATTGAAGAACCGAGTGTTGCAGACAGCATTCAGATTCTCCAAGGCTTAAAAGAGACCTACCAAGACCACCATCATGTGACCATTAGCGATGAAGCGATCGAAACAGCTGTCAAATATGCCCACCGCTATTTGACCAGTCGTCAATTGCCAGATTCAGCTATTGACCTCTTGGATGAAGCGGCGGCTACCGTTCAAAACCGCGATTCAAACGGTCACGTTAAAGAAGAGTTGACCGCCTTGGACCGGGCCTTGATGGAAGGCAAGTGGAAGAAAGCAGCCCAGCTCTTACAAGTAGAGGCTGCTCCCATTGTCTATAAAAAAGAAGTCACTGACCAAGATGTCTTGGTGACCTTGAGCCAATTATCTGGTATTCCCACTCAAAAACTGACCCAAACCGATGCCAAGAAGTACCTAAACTTAGAAACAGAATTGCACAAGCGCGTGATTGGGCAAGACCAAGCCGTTTCTAGTATTAGTCGGGCTATTCGACGCAACCAATCAGGTATCCGCAGTAACAAGCGTCCTATCGGTTCTTTCATGTTCCTAGGGCCTACCGGTGTCGGAAAAACCGAGCTCGCAAAGGCCCTTGCAGAAGTCCTCTTTGATGACGAGTCTGCTTTGATCCGCTTTGACATGAGTGAGTACATGGAAAAATTCGCAGCCAGTCGTCTCAACGGAGCCCCTCCAGGCTATGTGGGTTATGAAGAAGGGGGAGAGTTGACGGAGAAAGTCCGCAACAAACCGTATTCTGTCCTCTTGTTTGATGAGGTAGAAAAAGCCCATCCTGACATTTTCAATGTTCTTTTACAGGTCTTGGACGATGGGGTCTTAACCGATAGCAAAGGGCGGAAGATCGACTTCTCCAATACCATTATCATCATGACCTCAAACCTTGGAGCGACAGCCCTTCGAGATGATAAGACCGTTGGCTTTGGTGCCAAAGATATCCGCTTTGATCAAGCCAATATGGAAAAACGTATGTTTGAAGAGTTGAAGAAGACCTATCGGCCAGAGTTCATTAACCGGATTGATGAAAAGGTGGTCTTCCATAGCTTGTCAAGTGAAGATATGCAGCAGGTGGTGAAAGTCATGGTCAAACCGCTCATTACAACCTTGGCAGAACAAGGCATGACGCTTAAATTCCAACCTTCAGCGCTTAAATGGCTTGCAAGCAAAGGCTACGACCCAGAAATGGGAGCTCGTCCACTCCGTCGTGTTTTGCAGACTGAAGTGGAAGATCAGCTAGCAGAGCTATTGCTGAAAGGACAAGTCCAAGAAGGGCAAACCATCAAGGTTGGAACGACAGCTGGCGCTATCAAGTTTGAGATTGTCTAGAAAACCTACTTTATTCATGAAAGCTTGTAAATGGCAGATACGGAAAATTAATAAACAGCTCTTATATAGAAGTTGAGGTCTTTGGCCTTGACTTCTTTTTGTATGGGTTAGGGAGGAGCATCTGTTTTAAAACTACTTTCACATTTGAAAAAATAGGTGAGACCCTATTGACAGGCAGACATAACAGTGTTACAATAATGTTACAAAATATTACAAATGTTACAAAAGAGGTTCGGTTATGAAAAATAAAAAGATTGTTTCCTTAGCAGCAATGGCCCTTGTAGCGAGTCTTTTCCTAGGAGCTTGTGGAGGTTCTAAAGAAGAAAAGACAAGTGAAGCTAGCAGCTCAAAGACCAGTCAAGTCAAACAAACAAGTTCTTCTTCTTCCAAGAAAAAAGTGATCACTAGTAAAGATCCGATTGCCACTTCATCTTCTACTAGTAAATCAGAAGAAAGTCAAACCATTGGTAGCAAAAATAACCAAGCTGCAGCTAGTCAAACACCTGCTCCCGCTAGAGAAACAACGCCAGTAGCTCCCTCAGCTCCAGTGACAAAAGAAACAAAGGAAGTAGCTACTCCAGCAAAACCAGCTAAAGAGAAACTTCCAAGTCTAGAAGAAGGTCATGCACAGGCTAAGAAACAAGCATCTGCCACTGAAAATGCTCAATATAAGGGAGTCTATTCTGTAGCAGCAGGAGATTTCTCTGCGGCAGCAGGAAACTGGTCTGACAAACGAGACACTGGGGTCACTATTGGCCAAGGTGGTCAAGTGACCATCCAACTTCCTGGTGGTCAACCCGTAACTTACGGTATTAGTGGCTATAACTATACCTTGGATGATGGTCATTACCATGCCAATCTCTCAGCAGGCGATGGTTCTGCAGCGACTCTTGATATTGTGGTTGGAAAGGATGGTTCTGTATCAAGCGTGACTGTCCTCAAAGACGGTGTCAGCCACGCCCTCACCCGTGAATAAATTCTGGAAGATCTGAAAGGTCGGTTGGGCCTCTTCAGATCTTTTTTCATCATTTAAATAAAAATATATTTTTTTATAAAAAACTATTGACAGATAGAAAATATAGTATATAATAAAAACATAAATAAAATCTATTTATAAAAAATTATAAAAAGGAGCTAGTATGAAGAAAGAAAGAATCGCTGTTGTATTTGGAACCTTTGCTCCTCTTCATCAAGGACATATTGACCTCATTCAACGAGCGAAACGCCAGTGTGATCGTGTTCGCGTAGTTGTATCTGGTTATGAAGGGGATCGAGGCGAAGAAGTGGGCTTGACCTTACAGAAACGCTTCCGTTATATCCGTGAGGCTTTCTCAAATGATGAATTGACCCAAGTTTATAAACTAAATGAAACAGAGCTTCCACGTTATCCGCTGGGTTGGGAACCTTGGTTACAAACAGCTCTAGAAACCATTCAGTATCAAACAGAGGCAGAGGAGTTGATCTTTTATGTGGGAGAGCAGACCTACAAGGAAGAGTTGGAAGCCAGAGGGTTTGAAGTTCATTTACAGGAACGCCGCTTCGGGATCTCAGCGACCATGATTCGGGAAAATCCAAGTAAATACTGGAAATACATCGCCCAACCCTTCCGTCGCCAGTTTACAAAAAAAGTTTTAATCATGGGGAGCGCCAGCAATGGGAAAACGACTCTTGCAAAGGATTTGGCTCGCTTTTACGATGCGCCAGTTAGTCTCGAATATGCGCGTGAATACCAGATCAAGAACAATGTTCGGGATGATGAGCTCACGCCCAAAGATTACTATTACCTACTATTAGGTCAGTACGATCAAACCTCTAAACTCATTGATAGTAGTGCCAATCGAGGCCTTGTCATCGCGGACACCAATTCCCTGGTAACCAAAGGATACTACGACTACTATATGGAAGTCGAAGGACAGGATGCCGGCATGAACGATACCTTCGATAATCTTTTCGTCAGCATTCTGGCTAAGGAAAAATGGGATCTGATCCTCTTTGTTCAGCCTATTGGTTCTTATGTCAATGATGGTTTCCGAGACATGAGCATGGCCGATGAAGAGATCCGCACCAGTTTTTCTAACTACCTAGATCAATTGCGCCAGCAATACCTAGGAAACATTCCGACAACTTTCCTCGCCTCAGACTATCTTGGCAACTACGAAGAAGCCAAGAACGTTATTGATGCCATCTACCAAGCCGACTAAGGAGCAACTTATGAATAACCTAATGAACAACCTATCTAAAAAATTCTCAACCTTTATCCAAGACTATAGAAATGTCCACAAAGAAGCGAAAAAACAAGGCTTTGTCAACATTATGAAACTCCTATGGAAGGATCTTTTCATGGGACGGACAGCCTTTCAATGGATTTATCTTCTTCTTCTTTCCAGCGTCCCCTTCTTCTTAGAATGGACCAACGGCACAGGTGAGCATGATTGGCTGGGACTGTTCGCCTCTTGGACAGGGATTGTCTGTGTTATCCTGGTTGCAGAAGGTCGCGCCAGTAACTACCTCTTTGGAGCAGTGAATTCAGCGATTTACCTTGTTTTAGCCCTCAATAAAAACTTCTATGGGGAAGTCCTTACAACTCTTTATTTCTTTATTATGCAACCGATCGGTCTTTATGTCTGGCTCTCCAATCGGATTAACGATCAAGGAAAAGCGGAAGAATCTCACTTTGAAGCTAAGAAATTGACCTTGATCGAGTGGATGCGCTACTTGGCCTTGAGTGCCGTGATCTGGATTGGTATGGGCTTTGCTTATCAGAGCATCCATAGTGCTCGTCCTTTCCGGGATAGTATCACCGATGCGACCAATGGGGTCGGCCAGCTCCTCATGACCCGCCTTTACCGGGAACAATGGATCTTCTGGATTGCGACCAACGTCTTTAGTATCTATCTCTGGTGGGATCAGAGTCTTCATATTCAAGGGATGTACTGGGTTTACACGCTGAATAGCCTAGTGGGCTGGTACCAATGGACCAAAGCCCTCAAGAAGGAGGTGGCCTAAATGACCAGTCTCTTAATTCCAGCAGGAATGACGGAGAAGGAGTATTTCGAGACAGTTGCTAGTGAAGCGGACTTTCTCAAGTGGTACAAGGAACAAGACCTACCGACTTATGAAACCCCAAGTGTCACAGCCGATATGGTGGCCTACTGTTTTGTTGAAGGCCAGCTCAAGCTTTTAGCTATTCGACGCAAGGCCCACCCTTATCAACACCGTCTAGCTTTAGTGGGTGGCTTTGTGAACAAGGATGAAGATGCGACCCATGCCTGCATCCGAGAGGTCAAAGAAGAAGTCGGACTTGATCTCACTGTAAACAAGGTGGAGCAGCTCTTGACCGTTTCCACCCCTGGGCGGGACCCCAGAGGCTGGGTCATTACCATCGCTCATCTGGTCTATCTGCCAGCAGAAGCAGTGGAGCTAGCCCATGCAGGTGACGATGCCAAGGAAGTTGTTTTTCTAGACGTCGATTTTAAAAAGTCCCAGTGCTTGCTAGAGGGAAAGGTTTTAACTGCTTCTGATTTTGCCTTTGACCACTATCAAATCATTCAAGAATCGATCAAGCGGATTCAGGGACGTCTGGACTGGAATCCAACCTTCCTCTATCTGTTAGAGGAGCCCTTTACCGTCTATGAAGCAACGGAATTGGTCAATCTGATCAATCCGGGACGTCCGATGGTTAGCAATAACTTCCTCGTGAAGTTCGGAGAATTCGTAGAAGAAGTGGGCGTCAAGCGGGTTCCTAAGAAAAAACCACGGAAGACCTATCGCTTAAAAGACTAGATCAAGCGAGGTCCATTCTAGCAGTCCTCAGTTACTTTTCGTAGCTGAGGGCTTTTTTTAGCAAGAAATACTATATTATGGTCAAATATATACGACATTTATTTAATAGGAGCAAACATGAACCGTGTGAAAGAATTCCGCAAGAGATTGGGGATTTCTCAGCTTGAGCTTGCTAAGGATATTGGTGTCTCGAGGCAAACCATCAATATGATTGAAAACGACAAGTACAATCCGACCCTGGAACTCTGTCTCAATCTCGCTCACAGCCTCCAAACGGACCTCAACAATCTCTTTTGGGAAGATGATTTTTAACAAAAAGGAAAAAGAAAATGAAACAAGAAACCTTTACTGAAAAACTGATTAAACGCACATATGGCATTTCTGGACCACTTGATGAACACAAACGACGCGAGGCAGATCGCATTGGAAATAAAGTCTTTATGGTTCTCTTTTACCTGATGATATTTGGCAATCTCATTCCTTTTGTCCTTGCTTATAAATATCCTCAAATTGTCGCTATTGGCTATCCTCTTGTAGTGTTTTGCATTGCGATGATGTCTGCTTTCTATGTGGTCTCCCAAACCAAGAAAACGGGCATCACAGCCATTGATCCCGAAATGTTGAGCCAAAAAGAAAGAAAACAGATACGCTATCCTGGCATTAAAGCTGGTCTGCTCTATGGAGTTTTTATGTTCTTTGGAATACCACTTCTCAATGTCTTAACGGATAATAGCAAAAACTATCTTACCTCTCTTTTCAATCTAGGCCATTTTATATCAATCCTTTTCGCAGCCTTCTTTTTCGGCTTGGTGATGCAAATGAGTGTCTCATTTCGCATTCGAAAAGCCAAGGAAGATCAAGATGACAATTAGGAGAAAGCTTATGAAATCACTAGTAACCCTGCTTACCTATCATCTTTTGTTTGCTTCCTTACTCACTTTCATCATCATTTTAGGAAACTTGCCCATCTACGATATAATCCTCGTTCTAGTCTTTCTTCCAGCACTCAATAAAGGACTGACTTATCTAAAGATAGACTCCCAAAAAACGCGTATACTGAACTTAGCATTATGCTTTATGATTCATGATTCTATCTTTACCACAGCTGAAAACCGTTTCAAGCAATTGGAACTATTATTTACTATTCACTATCGCTACCCTTTCTTCTATCACTTATCTTTATTATCTCTATCAATTCGTAAAAGAAACAAAGTCACATCGTTCATTTAGGAGAAATTATCCATGCAAAAAGAAGATTTAACAACTCGCTTACTTCGAAATATCTTTCATCTGTCAATTTCATAATAAAAACACCCCCAAAGCTAGATTTTTTGAGTCTGACTTTGGGGGTGTAGTTCATATAAGGTCCTATTTTTATGCTTCTTATGCTTTTAATTGTAAAAGTTCTTCAATCTCTGCTAGGGTGCTAGCTTGCGAGATGGCTCCGCGTAGTTTGGCAGCGCCAGATGTTCCACGGAGGTAGTGAGGGGCCAAGCCGCGGAATTCACGGACGGCAATGTGCTCGCCCTTGAGATCAATCAAGCGTTTCAGATGCTCATAAGCAATCTTCATCTTGTCTTCGAAGGTTAAATCAGGTAGGATTTCTCCTGTTTCAAAGTAATGATTGATTTGATTGAAGAGGTAAGGATTGCCCATAGCGGCACGGCCAATCATGACCGCGTCGGCACCGACTTCTTCGATGCGTTGTTTCGCTTCTTGAACCGTACGGATGTCTCCGTTTGCAATAAATGGAATCTTGGTCAGAGCTTGCGCAACCTTGTGAAGGGTCTCAAGATCCGCGTGCCCCGTATACATTTGTTCCCGAGTCCGTCCGTGCATGGCAAGGGCAGAGACACCTGCAGCTTCAGCTGCGAGAGCATTCTCCACTGCTAGAGAAGGGTCCGACCAACCTGTCCGCATTTTAACAGTGAGAGGGATATCAAGGACGGATTGGACCTTGTTGATAATGGAGTAAATCTTATCAGGATCCTTGAGCCACATAGCACCCGCCTCGTTTTTAACGATTTTATTAACCGGGCAGCCCATGTTGATATCGACGATATCGGTCTTGGTATTTTCTTGGATAAATTCAGCTGCGCGTGCTAAGCTATCTTCGTCGCTCCCGAAAAGTTGGATCGATACAGGATTTTCTCCCTCATCGATATGGAGCATATGCAGGGTCTTTTCGTTGTTGTATTGGATTCCTTTATCAGAGACCATTTCCATGACCACAAGCCCTGCTCCGAGTTCTTTCGCAATGGTCCGGAAAGCTGAGTTGGTCACACCGGCCATGGGTGCTAGGACCGTCCGGTTTGGGATCTCGACGTTCCCAATCATAAATGGTGTATTAAGATTTGTCACGAATGAGTTCCTCCAAGTCGTTTTCGTCAAAGTGATAAGCTGTCTGACAGAATTGGCAAACAATTTCTGCTCCCTGGTCTTCGTCCTTCATTTCTTGAAGGTCTTTGACTGGCAAGCTAGCCAAGGCATCCATGAAGCGTTCCTTGCTACAGTCGCATTGGAAACGAAGTTCTTCTTCAGAGAGGCGTTTGAAAGGTTCATCCCCATAGATAGCGGCAAGAAGGGCTTCAATATGGTCTTCAGAGTCTAAAAGAGTAGAAATGGCTGGCATTTCTTGGATCCGTTTTTCGAAGCGGGCAATTTCTTCTTCCTTGGCATTTGGCAAGACCTGGACCAAGAAACCACCAGCAACCTTGACCTTGTCTTCTTCATCAAGTAGGACATTGAGTCCAACCGCAGATGGGGTTTGTTGGCTTTCAGTCAAGTAATAAGCCAGGTCTTCACCGATTTCTCCAGTGACCAGGGGCGTCATGGAGTGGTAAGGATTGCCTGTGCCATAGTCGGTAATCACTAAAAATTCCCCATTTCCGACAAATGGTCCGACCACAACTTCACCGGTCGCTGTTTTCTTGATATCCACACCGGGATTTTGCACGTAGCCTTTGACGTTTCCTTGAGTATCTGCCACAGTGATAATAGCACCCAGTGAGCTAGTTCCAAGGACTTTGACCGTAATTTTAGTATCTCCTTTCTCGTTTGCCGCCAAGATTTGACTGGCAATGAGGGTACGGCCAAGTGCGACCGTGGAGCTAGCTTGTGTGTGATGTTTTTCTTGGGCTGTTCGTACAGTTTCTGTACTGTCTAGTACATAGGCACGAAAAGCGCCACTTTCTGAGATAGTTTTAATAATTTTGTCCATAGCTTCTATTTTAGCATAAAAAAGGAAAAGAGGTGAAGGGAGTAACTTGATTTATTTAGACGATGAAGGGATAAAAATTTTCAGGGGAGAGCTTCGCTTAGAAACTGAATAGAATAGGATCTGTTTTAGGAAGTAAAGAAGGCAAAAGACGAACAATCATTCTTTAACGTTTAAAATGACGATCAAAAGATGGATGTTCGGAAAATGAGAAGCGGATTTTAAGGGTAAAAAACCAAGCAAAGAAATAGCCAACCTTGAAAAAAACGAGGAAATTTCTTATAATAGGGTGTAAGACAAACTTGCAGGTGAGACTCCTGCCCCTAGTTTGAAGAAAGGCATAGATAGGGAACTATCTATGGTATATGAAAAAGAATTATGACATCAGTTGTTGTAGTAGGAACCCAATGGGGTGATGAAGGAAAAGGGAAGATTACAGACTTCCTATCAGCCAATGCAGAAGTCATTGCTCGCTACCAAGGTGGGGACAATGCCGGCCATACCATCGTGATCGACGGCAAAAAGTTCAAGTTGCACTTGATTCCTTCTGGTATCTTCTTCCCTGAAAAGATCTCTGTCATCGGAAACGGCGTGGTGGTCAACCCTAAATCATTGGTCAAAGAGTTGGCTTATCTTCATGAAGAAGGGGTAACAACAGATAACCTTCGAATCTCTGACCGTGCCCATGTCATCCTTCCTTACCACATCGAATTGGACCGTCTCCAAGAAGAGTCTAAAGGCGACAACAAGATTGGAACGACGATTAAAGGGATTGGACCAGCCTATATGGACAAGGCTGCACGTGTGGGAATCCGGATCGCGGATCTTTTAGATCGCGATGTTTTTGCGGAACGCCTTCGCATCAACTTGGAAGAAAAGAACCGTCAATTTACCAAACTCTATGATGCAGAGGCTCTTTCATTTGATGATATCTTCGAAGAATACTATGAATATGGTCAACAAATCAAGCAATATGTAACCGATACTTCCGTCATCTTGAACGATGCTTTGGATAACGGTAAGCGCGTGCTCTTTGAAGGAGCCCAAGGGGTTATGTTGGATATCGACCAAGGAACTTATCCATTTGTTACTTCATCAAACCCTGTTGCAGGTGGGGTGACCATCGGATCAGGTGTCGGCCCAAGTAAGATCGATAAGGTTGTCGGTGTATGTAAAGCCTATACCAGCCGTGTTGGAGATGGACCATTCCCTACGGAGCTCTTCGATGAAGTGGGTGATCGGATCCGTGAAGTCGGCCATGAGTATGGGACAACAACAGGTCGTCCTCGTCGTGTCGGGTGGTTTGACTCTGTTGTCATGCGCCATAGCCGTCGTGTATCAGGAATTACCAACCTTAGCTTGAACTCAATCGACGTTTTGTCAGGCTTGGATACGGTGAAAATCTGTGTGGCTTACGACTTGGATGGAGAACGCATCGATCACTACCCAGCAAGCTTGGAGCAACTCAAACGTTGCAAACCAATCTATGAAGAATTACCAGGTTGGTCAGAAGATATTACAGGTGTTCGCCACTTGGATGAGCTTCCAGAAAATGCCCGCAACTATGTCCGCCGGATCGGTGAATTAGTTGGTGTGCGCATTTCAACCTTCTCAGTCGGACCAGATCGTGACCAAACCAATATCCTTGAAAGTGTGTGGTCTAGTTTATAAGCAAATGAAGATAAGAGAGTGGGACAGAAATCGGTCATTCGTTAGAATTCGATTTCATCGTCCCACCTCCGCACAGTTGAGTAGGGCTGTAAAAGCTGATGAAATCAGCGTAGTAGAGCCCACTCAACTACTGCGTCTTGCTCGACAATCCAAAGACAATTGAGAGGCTAGGACTTTTGTCCCAGCCTCTTTTTGAAAGCAGAAAGAGGAAAAAATGTATCAAACGATTTTATTTGACCTAGACGGCACCTTGACCAATTCAGAACTAGGGATTACCAACTCGGTGGCCTATGCCTTAGGAAAATATGGGATTCAAGTGCCAGACAAGAAAGCATTGAGAGTTTTCATCGGTCCGCCCTTGCAGGAGTCTTTTGAGCGCTTTTATGGATTTTCTAAGGAAGAATGTTTAAAGGCCATTGACTACTATCATGAGTATTTTTCCGAAAAAGGCCTTTATGAAAATGAGGTCTATCTAGGCGTTCCTGACTAGCTGGCTTCTCTCAAGCAGGCTGGCAAACAGTTGATTGTAGCTACGTCAAAGCCTGAAGAATTTTCCATTCAAATTCTCAAACACTTTGGTTTGTATGATTATTTTGACTTTGTCGCTGGTGCGACCATGGATAGAAAACGTAGTAAAAAAAGCGATGTTATCCAGTATGCCTTGGAGCAAAATGGGATTACAGATTTGGCGCATACCATCATGATTGGAGACAGGGAGCACGATGTGCTTGGCGCTCAAGCGCAAAAGCTTGATTCTATCGGTGTCCTTTATGGCTTTGGAAGCAGGGAAGAATTGGAAGAAGCCGGCGCCACCTATATTGCTCAAGAAGTTGGCGAAATTGCAGCTTTTATAGGATAACCTTTTCCAAAATATTAAAAGTTGGAACTGTTCTAATCTGCTGAATATTGCTTGATTTAATATTTCTATCGGTGTATACTTACTGTAGGTTAAAGTGAATAACAAATTCGATGACAAAATGAATGCTAAACCTAGAGTATTTAACTATAATTGTGATTGTAAATAATCACGATTTTAAATAAATTAGAGAAGAGGGTTGTGCTAGCCCTCTATTTTGATGGATGATAATTATGAGAAATATTTATAAGTACATTGATAAGAAGTATCTTTTTCCTATTTTTTTAGGGCGTATTGTGAATAGTGGTTTGGTGTTGGCGCAACCTCTGATTTTAACGAAGGCCTTGAAGTTAGATCAAGACGGCCTTTCTTATGGAAAAATTCTCAATTTTGTTTTATTTGGTTTGTCTGTCTATCTTGTTATTTATAGTCTGATGCTGTTTTCAAACTATTCGCACAATATATTCCGAAGAGAAATCAACAAAAGTGTCCGTGCCCTTTTATTTAAGAAAGTCATATTGAATCCTAAATTTTCCAATGATGAAAAAGTTAGTCTGCTAACTCAAGATATGGAATATGTGGGCGATAATTATTTGGAAAATATAAATGTTATGGTGAGTTGGGGATTTGTCGCCCTTGTTACAGCCATTTATATTGTTTCACAAAATTTTCTCTTAGGACTTATTTTTGTCATTTTTACGATTATGAGACCTATTCCTCAGTTCATCATGAATCGTCGTTTACAAGATTCGGGAGACAGCTGGTCCAAGCTTAGAACGAAATTACATGGGCTTGTCTCGGATAGTATGCAAGGCAGCCAAACCTTACGGATTAATCAGGCCATGAGGCTGAATGAAGAGCGCGTGAATGATTTAAACGGAGAATATCAAAAAGCCATCCAAAGATTTTGTTTCACACATAATATTATTTTTTTCTTTAATGGATTTATGGTCTTTTTTAGTCAGGTTGTTCCTCTTGCTTTAGGCTTTTATTTGAGTTTACAGGGAAATTCTATTTCTATTACAAGCCTCATCTCTATGTATGTTGCTGCGGGGATGCTGGTAGAACCGATCCAAACTCTGATGTACAGTGCAGCCAATCTCCAAGGTGCCTTGCCGACTGCGAACCGCCTGTTTAAGATTATCGAGGAAGAACCTGATTTCGAAGAGACAAAGGATCAATTTGTTGAAAATCTCGAATCGTTGCGCTTAAATCATATTTCAAAAAGTTTTGCTGAACGTCAGCTTTTTTCTGATTTGACGGCGACGATTTCAGTAGGTCAGAAGGTCTTAATCAAAGGACCGAGCGGGTCTGGAAAGACGACTCTTTTTCGCTTGATTTTAGGAGAAGAAGTATGTGATGAGGATGACATTTTCGTTCAGTATGATGGAAATCAAATAACGAGTCATTTCCAAGGGAATATCGGTTTAATTAGCCAGCATCCCTTCCTGTTTAACGATACTATCCGCTATAATCTAACTTTTGGTCAGCCTTTTCAGGACCATGAATTATTGGAGGTATTGGACCGAGTTGGCTTAATAGATGAATTTCAGGATATTTTGAATGTAGAAATTCATAATAATGGTGAAAACATTTCAGGAGGTCAGCGTGTCAGATTAGAGTTGGCTCGTTTTCTCTTACGCGAGAAGGATATTTTATTAGCGGACGAAGTGACATCAGCTTTGGACGAAAAAAATAGTCGTCTGGTTAGAGACCTAATCTTTTCTTTGCCGATCACGGTACTAGAAATAGCCCATCATATTGATGAAGAAGAGCGCTATGACCAAATCCTTGAGTTACGTAAAGGATGAGCGATGCCACAATAGTTGGTTCTGCGACAAAGCGGATAGTAGTAAGCCAGCAATTTGTCAGATATTTTTGAGATTCTAAGTGGTGATATTTCCAAAATCATCAATACTCAGAGAACTTAAGCTTTATTTAAGATAGGCCAGCTATACTAGAAGCATAAACAAAGACCTCCTAACTTTGTTTAAACCTCCTAAACTTTTTCATAATAATCTCCCATAAGAGTCGCCCAATCGGCGGCTTTTTTTGTGAGTCGTAAGCTGCCTATGGTATAATGAACAAAGAAACTAAAAGGAAGAAGGAAGAGATGGACTACACGATAGAGGAAAAAGCGATGTTTATGAGGGAAGCCCTGAAGGAGGCGGAGATTGCCCTCGCCAATGATGAAATACCGATTGGCTGTGTCTTGGTCAAGGATGGTCAGATTATCGGGCGTGGACATAATGCGCGTGAGGAGCTGCAGCGGGCGGTCATGCATGCGGAAATCATGGCGATCGAGGAGGCCAATCAGCGTGAAAATAGCTGGCGCCTGCTGGATACGACGCTTTTTGTCACGATTGAGCCCTGTGTCATGTGTAGTGGTGCCATTGGTCTAGCTCGGATTCCCCAGGTGATTTACGGGGCGACCAATCAGAAGTTCGGTGGAGCAGGTAGTCTCTACGACATTTTGGCAGATGAACGCCTCAATCACCGAGTCGAAGTAGAAACAGGAATCTTGGAAGCAGAATGTGCAGCCATCATGCAGACCTTCTTCCGCCAAGGTCGAGAACGAAAAAAACAAGCCAAACTCGCAGCCAAGGCCGAAACACAAGAATAAAAACCGGACCTTTGCAAATCGAACAAATTATGATATAATACCTATCGGAGCAACAGTTCTGCGTGAAGCGGGTCAGGGGAGGAATCCAGCAGCCCTAAGCGAAGTGAACTGTGTGCTCTTTTTCTATAGCTCTTAGTGAGGTAAGCCTGTAAGGCGCAACCGAACTTAGAGATATTGATCCTGAGGAGCAAAGCGACGTGAGGACTATTGCTCTTGATGAGTCAAGTCCAAGGGACGCAGACGAATCCTAGAGCAATGGATGCAGTTTTTCCCGTTAGGGAAAAAGCTGTAAACCGATAAAAGCTCTTAACGAATCAAGACTGGAAGTCGCAGATGAGCTTAGAGATATTGATCCTGAGGAGCGAAGCGACGTGAGGGCTATAGCGTAACATGAAATTAGCCTGTAAGGCGCAACCGAGTTTAGAGATATTGATCCTGAGGAGCGAAGCGACGTGAGGGCTATAGCGTAAAATGAAAAAAGCCTGTAAGGCGTAACCGAACTTAGAGATATTGATCCTGAGGAGTGAAGCGACGTGAGGGCTATCACTTACCAGAGTCCTGTTTATATTCAAAGAATAAAAGAGAAAAAATAGAGTTTCGTGAGAAGCTTCTTTTTTTGGATTTTCTAGTCAAAAATAGTGCAAATATGCAAACGATTGCTATTGCGTCGTTGCTTGATTTGTGAAAATAAAAAAATCAGCAAATGAAAACGTTTTACAGGGTGGTTTCCCTTGATAAAATTCCTGTAAAGCGATATCATAGAGAAGAAGAAATTTGGAGGAATAACATGTCTCATATTAAATTTGACTACTCAAAAGTTTTGGGTAAATTTGTTGCCCCACATGAAGTGGAATATATGCAACCACAAGTGACTGCAGCTGATGAATTGATCCGTAAAGGAACAGGTGCTGGTAGTGACTTCCTAGGTTGGTTGGACCTTCCTGAAAATTATGACCGTGAAGAATTTGACCGCATCTTGAAAGCTGCTGAACAAATCAAAGCAGACAGCGATGTTTTGGTCGTGATCGGTATCGGTGGATCATACCTTGGAGCGAAAGCTGCCATTGACTTCTTGAACCACCACTTTGCAAACTTGCAAACAAAAGAAGAACGCAAAGCGCCACAAATCCTTTACGCTGGAAACTCCATCTCATCTACTTACCTTGCTGACTTGGTAGAGTACGTAGCAGACAAAGACTTCTCAGTAAACGTGATTTCTAAATCAGGTACAACAACTGAACCAGCTATCGCTTTCCGTGTCTTCAAAGAACTTTTGGTGAAGAAATACGGTCAAGAAGAAGCTAACAAACGGATCTACGCAACTACTGACCGCCAAAAAGGTGCTGTTAAGGTTGAAGCAGATGCGAACGGTTGGGAAACATTTGTGGTTCCAGATGATATCGGTGGACGCTTCTCAGTCTTGACAGCAGTTGGATTGCTTCCAATCGCTGCATCAGGTGCAGATATCAAAGCCCTTATGGAAGGTGCGAATGCTGCTCGTAAAGACTACACTTCAGACAAACTTTCAGAAAACGAAGCTTACCAATACGCAGCTGTTCGTAACATCCTTTACCGTAAAGGTTATGCAACTGAAATATTGGTAAACTACGAGCCATCGCTTCAATACTTCTCAGAATGGTGGAAACAATTGGCTGGTGAGTCAGAAGGGAAAGACCAAAAAGGTATCTACCCAACTTCAGCTAACTTCTCAACAGACTTGCACTCATTGGGTCAATTTATCCAAGAAGGAACTCGTATCATGTTTGAAACAGTTGTCCGTGTTGACAAACCACGTAAGAACGTGATTATCCCTACTTTGGAAGAAGATCTTGACGGACTTGGTTACCTTCAAGGAAAAGACGTTGACTTCGTTAACAAAAAAGCAACTGACGGTGTTCTTCTTGCCCACACTGACGGTGACGTGCCAAACATGTACGTGACTCTTCCTGAGCAAGATGCCTTCACTCTTGGTTACACGATCTACTTCTTCGAATTGGCCATCGCCCTTTCAGGTTACTTGAATGCCATCAACCCATTTGACCAACCAGGTGTTGAAGCTTACAAACGTAACATGTTTGCCCTTCTTGGTAAACCAGGATTTGAAGAATTGAGCAAAGAACTCAACGCTCGTCTATAATAGACAACAAAACGATCTCGAAAGAGGTCGTTTTTTTGCTCCCTATAGATTGGAGTTGGTCCTAGGTTGGTTTTATGTTATAGTAGAAGAGAAGAATAAAAAGGAGAACCTGAAATGTCAGAGAAAGATCAAGAAAAATTGATAAACGATGCTCCGTTGGATGGAGCGCCTCATTTTGATGTAGCTGCGCCAGCCTTTGTCCCAAAAGAAGCATCAGAAGATGTCGTCGTTTCGGAACCAGGGGGAATACCAGGGATGCCAGCGACAGAAATGAAGGAAGAAACAACGGAAGCAGCTATTTCAGACACCGTCGAGATCCCAGATGTGGGTGAACCAACTGTCGAAAAAGATCTGCAAGCAGTTGCTCCTCCCCAGTCTATTCCTCCATTCCAGCCTGTAGCTGAAGCTCCTTACAGTCTTGCTTCTGAACGAGCTGATTCACAAGCACAGCCTGGTCCAGCTATCCAGATCCAGCAAACTCCTCCTGTCCGAAAACCGATGGATCCGGCAGATAAAAAGGCTATTCGTTTTGCGCTTGGCATTTTAGTAGGTCTCTTAATCGGTGGTATTAGTGGCTATCTCATCGGCCAAGCCGCTCCTAGTAGCTCTCAAGCAAGAAAGCAGGACACCTCTTTATCAGCTGACAAGTCAGGTTCTCCTTATACTATTGATTTGGAGCAATTGACTTCTGAAGATGCAGAGTCCAATTTTAGCTGGGAGCAGTCAGATGTCGAGAAACTTCAATTTCTGACTGGAGAAGATGATGGGATGAGTCCTGAAGAAATGGTAGAGGCTTATGGGAAAGCGAATGCTGTTCAATTTGATGATGGAGAGTTGAAATTAAACTGGGATAATAGCTCTTATAATAAAGAGGTCAGAGCCATTTATACTAAGAATGGGAAACAATTGCAGCTTTCTAAGTTTGAATTCAATCAGTATGAGAAAGATCTCATAGTAGAGGATAATTTTGCAGATGGCTTAAAAGTTGGAGATAGTGAGACAGGTGTTGGAGGCACTTCTTATAAAGAGCTCTTGGATAAATACGGGGATGGTGTCAATCTGAGTGTGAGAGCATCTGATTATTCAGGCAAGGTGGAAATGCTCATGGACTTCAAAAAGAAAAATGGGGACTATGTGGATTTGACCTTTGTTCGCCAATCCAATGGGGATTTCCTCTTGAGCAGTAAAGACAGCTATTAACAGGATAAGAAAAGAAAGAGGCGCAAGCCTTTTTTCTTTCAGATAAGACAAGACAAATGCGCTATTTTTCTATACAATAGAAGGAGTTTGAATAGAAAGAGAACAAAGGATGGAAGAAATGAAAACATGGATAGAAAATCATAAAAGGCTCCTCCGAAAAGCTGGGATAGCTTTGCTAGCTTTTATGATCGGTGCTTGCTTAGTATTCATGATTCATCCGGTTAAAACCGTGCCCAAAGATCGCTTACTAACCTTTCCTCAGATGCAAGAAACAAGCCAACAATATGTTGGGAAAACCACCAAAGAACTGGCAATAGAAGACCTCTTATCGTTAGAACTTACAAAGGAAGATAGCAAGACTCGAAAGAACTGGGTGACCTTGGCTGCCTTCGTAAAGAAATTTGGGAAAGCAGAGAGTTTTACACAAGAAGAAACCAGTTTTGGAGCACAAGTCCAGCTAGGTTATGGGACTGCTGTCCAGGGGATTAATCCTTTTACAATAGAATTCCAAAAGCAGGAGGGTGCTTTTTATCTGAGTGCCATTCAAGGGTTTGCGCCCCAGTCGTCTCGCTATCAGAGTAAAAAGAATTTGAAACGGACTGATTTTACAAGCTATCAGCCCTTGGATGGTAAGAAAGAAAAGGGAACGGCAGTAGAGGACGTCTTGAAAAGATCAGGCCTTCCCAATTCTCTTAGTTTGACCACTATAAAGGACAAACAAGTATTGGCCCTGTCTTATCAGGTAACAGATGGGCTGGTTTCTTTGACCTTTGAACGCGATCAGAGTGGTCAGTATCGTTTGAGTAAGAAGGGGTGAAGTGTATGATCGAATGGATAAAAAAAAATCAAAAAGAATTTTTACTGCCCTTTTTGTGTTTGCTCCTAGGACTCTTGCTTGCCATTGCAACCATCCAGGTGCAAGAGCAGGGGACTGATACTAAGGAGGATCAAAAACTCACCCATTTCCAGCCGAAAGATTACCAGAATTTGGTAACTGATGAACAAGAAGTCAAGCAGTTTCAGTGGACGATCGAAGCCGTAGCAAATTTGAAAGTCCGACTTAAGCAAGGTCAGCAACCAGGGACTCGCCTGGAAACGCTTGTAGCTAAATGGGGAAAAGCACAAAAAGTTCGGTACACAAAAACAGCTCAAGGGGATAAAACTGTTCTGGTCTTGACGTATGCAGCCAAGCAGTCAGATAAGGGCAAGAAAAGTGTCACTCTATGGTTTGAACAGGACCAGGCCAAAGGTTTTCGCCTGACGATGGTGGATGCGACGAATTTGTTGGATGCAACAGAGAAGTCAAGCAGTGAGAAAGACATCACTACTGAAAAGGGCAAAAAAGGCACAGAATTCGCCCAGCTCATTCAGAAGCTAGGAAATCCTCAACGCTTGGTCTGGGGGGAATTACTAGATGGCGAAATGGGTTATCGAGCGAGTTATCAGATACCAGGTCAGCCAGAAGTGGTGATGGAATGGAAGAAAAAGGGTTCAAAATTGGTCTTGATTTAGGAAGGGAGAAATCATTGGACAATCATCGGACGGACATAAAAGCGGCTTCATCTCACCAGGGTGGGACTCGCTTGATTTCAGAAGAAGATCTAGCTTCTTTAGGGATGGAAAATCATCAAGAAATGAGAAGTCATTCAGATACTATTGGTTCTTCACCTTCTTCTAAAGAAGAAGGGACCGGTTCGCTTTTAGGATTTTTTGGATGCTTAGCCTTGTTAGTCGCCTTTGTATTCGTACTTCAAAACACAGGCAACAAGAATCTTTCTTCATCTTCCTCAAGCAATGGAGCTGACAGTTTTTCACGGCATAGTATCAGAAAAGAATATCTCAATAGTGAAAATAGTTCTTATGTTGCATCTGCTAAGGAAGTTCAATTTGAGACAACCTATGAAAAAGCCATGTCTCTCATTCCTGATTTTGCAGTAGAAGAAAAAAAGACATCTTTTGGAACGATTACGCCGCAAGGTATCGTTGCAGCATTAGGTAAAGCAACCCGTGGAGAGGCATCGTATAGTGACAGCAGTTCAAGTCCTTTTTTGCTGACCTTAGATTACCAATCAGATGATGCATATGGGAAGGTTCTCCTTGAAAAAATGGGTGCCTATTACAGGATTTCTTTTTTAAGTTTGAAACACTTAAAAAGTGATCGTTTTGCAAATAAGAATGGCAGTTTAACGAAGGACGATTTTACTAATATCAAAGTTGGGATGCCTTATTTAGATTTGCTTAATACGGTGGGGATTCCAGATGAGGTAGATATGTCCGGACTTTTAGGTTACGGTGAAGCACCGACCTTTACTTATCGATTGGCTGATTCCCAAACGGTTCAAATCCATTTTGATAGCCGGCAAACCATCAAGGATATCACACCTAAAGTGGAAGCGAGCACACCAGCTTCTTCTTCGACACCTACAGCACCGTAAAAACGGTCAGCCCGAATGAATTTGCTATAGAATAATTAAGGAGGGAACAATGGGAAAGAAAGACTGGTCAACCCTACGAAATGAACACAAGAGTCGATTTGCGAAACGCCAGCTAGAAGAAGAAACTAGTCTAGTGAAAAGTTCCGCTTCAACCAACCAGAGCATTGAAAATAGGGATGAAAGGCTGGAAGAAAAGCTTCCAAAAGAGACAGAAGTGATAGACTCCTCCATTTTTCCTGAACCAGTGAAGCAAGTAGAGGAGCTAAAAGACCAATCAGAGCTTGGTACTGAGAAAGCTATAGATGAGCAAAACGAAGTATTGGTTGAAGACTCTCCTGACAGACCGCTAACATCACAACCACCAACACAAGATGCAATAGAGCAGTTCCCTAAGGGCGAGGAAAGAGTAGAGCACCAGGGTGGGACCCGCTTGATTTCAGAAGCAGATCTAGCTTCGTTAGGAGGAGGCCGGCGCCAAGAACCAAGAAAAACTGGACTGGACGTCCTATCGGATACGGCGAGAGCCTATCCTTCTTCCTCAAGCAGTGGAGCTTCTCTCCTTGCAGCTATTTTTGGTTTATTGGCCATGGTGGGATTATTTGTTTTTATGCCTTCAGGAGGCATCCATAGAGAGGAACATCCTTCTTCTACTAGTGAATACGGAAGCACTGGCCGGTCTTATGGAGTCAGAAAGGAAACCTTGAAGAGTGGCACGAGTACCTTGATTGCTCCGGAGGGGGAATTTCAGTTTCAAGTGACCTATGAGAAGGCGATTTCCCTGATTCCTGGTTTAAGTGAGGGGGATCAAGGCCGTACCTCTTCAACTTATCTGTCTCCGCAGGATGTGGTAGCTGTACTGGGCAAGGCTAGTAGTGGGGAAGAAACCTACCAAGAGGGTAGTGTCGGTCCTTTCATGACAAGCTTGGATTATGAGGCTGAAGGATCCCCTTCTTCTGTATCTGTTTTGCTTTCAAATATGATTGGTAACCGTCTATCTTCTCTTAATTTTGAGAACTTAAACAGTGAGCAATTAGCCAATAAAAATGGCAGTTTGAACAGAGAGGATTTTGCGAGTGTTAAAATAGGAACTAGCTATGCAGATCTTGTGAATACTGTCGGAATCCCCAACCGTGTTTCCTGGTCGAGTATAATGAGTTCTGAGTCTTTTTTAACCTTTCACTATAAACTTTCTGATTCGCGATCAGTCATTATTCGTTTTGGAAGTAATCGGACTATCAGTGAAATCAAGGGTCTCGATGATTCGGCGACATCCACATCGCCTTAGGTGTTTATCCCACTAGGATTGTGGTATAATATGAATACCTTTAATTGAAATGAATGGAGAATCTTATGACAGCACAAAAAATGTCTGCTCAAGAAATTATTGCTTTTATTGGAAATGCAGAAAAGAAAACAAATGTGAAAGTAACCTTTGAAGGGGAATTGTCAACAGCTGTTCCTGCTTCTGTTACGAAACTTGGCAATGTTTTGTTCGGTGATTGGAAAGATATCGAGCCTCTTCTTGCCAACTTAACAGAGAACAAGGATTATGTGGTAGAACAAGATGGTCGTAATTCAGCTGTCCCATTATTGGACAAGCGCTACCTGAATGCCCGTATCGAACCAGGTGCTATTATCCGTGATCAAGTAACGATTGAGGACAATGCGGTAGTCATGATGGGAGCAGTGATCAATATCGGTGCTGAAATCGGTGCAGGAACCATGATTGATATGGGCGCTATCCTTGGTGGTCGTGCCACTGTTGGTAAAAACAGCCACATCGGTGCGGGTGCCGTTCTTGCGGGTGTCATTGAGCCAGCTTCTGCGGAGCCTGTTCGGATTGGGGACAATGTCTTGGTCGGTGCCAATGCTGTTGTGATCGAAGGAGTTCAAGTTGGAAACGGTTCAGTCGTTGCCGCTGGAGCGATCGTTACTCAAGATGTCCCTGAAAATGTGGTTGTAGCTGGTGTCCCAGCTCGCATCATCAAGGAAATTGACGAAAAAACACAACAAAAAACAGCCTTGGAAGACGCTTTGCGTAATTTGTAACATATTGATAGTAGAGGCCGGGCAAAAAGTGTCCAGCCTTTGGTGTTTAAAGGGAATAATTGTATGACGCAGTGGTTGATTGGCATCTTTGTTCGCTTGATTAAGCTCCAAAGACTACCTAATCAACTGTGCGGGGGTGGGAAAACGAACTCTTTTTAATTAATCAGAGTTCTTTCCCACTCCCTATTCTAATAGAAAGAAGACAACGATGACATTGGACTTAATCAAAATCAGACGGGATTTGCACCAAATCCCTGAAATTGGCCTGGAAGAATTTGAAACCCAAGCCTACCTCTTAGAGCGAATCGCAGAGATTACAGCCGGCAAGGAGTTTGTAGAGAAACGGACTTGGCGGACAGGGATCCTAGTTTATCTCCATGGGGCTGCACCTGAAAAAACCATTGGTTGGAGGACGGATATCGATGGCTTACCGATTTTGGAACAAACGGGCCTTGATTTTGCCTCTAAGCATGAAGGACGGATGCATGCTTGTGGTCATGATATGCACATGACAACAGCCCTCGGGCTTTTGGATCAACTGGTCCAAGTGCAACCAAAAAATAACCTGCTCTTTCTCTTCCAACCGGCTGAAGAAAATGAAGCAGGTGGGATGCTCATGTATAAGGACAATGCTTTTGGTGACTGGCTCCCTGATGAATTTTATGGTCTGCATGTACGCCCTGATTTGAAGGTGGGGGACATTGCGACCAATACCGGTACCCTTTTTGCAGGGACCTGTGAAGTCAAGATCACCTTTACAGGAAAGGGAGGGCATGCTGCCTTTCCACATGAGGCCAATGATGCTCTTGTAGCAGCCTCTTACTTCATTACCCAAGTCCAATCGGTCGTGAGTCGAAATGTTGATCCAATTGAAGGTGCTGTGGTGACCTTTGGTTCCATGCATGCAGGAACCACCAATAATGTGATTGCTGAAACGGCCTTCCTTCACGGGACCATCCGAACCTTGACCATGGAGATGAACCTCCTGACTCAAAAACGGGTCAAAACGATTGCGGAAGGGGTTGCAGCCGCTTTTGATGTAGAATTAGATCTGGAACTCAAGCAAGGAGGTTACCTGCCTGTGGAAAACCAACCAGAGTTGGCCAAAGAACTCATGGACTTTTTCACAGCTGAGGAAGACGTGAACCTGATTGATATCTTGCCAGCGATGACGGGAGAAGACTTTGGCTTTCTCTTGAGCAAGGTCCCTGGGGTCATGTTCTGGCTGGGAATTGATACCCCTTATGCCCTGCACCATCCGAAGATGAGCCCAAATGAGGCTGCCCTTCCCTTTGCTGTGGAAAACATTGGTAAATTTTTGAAAGTGAAAGCCAACCAATAAGCGTTTGTTCCAACTCCGCCTGGAGTTGGATTTTTATTTTCTCGTGTGCAAACTGTTCGGATGTTTCATAAAAAATGATACAATTAAAGCTATACAAAAGGAGTAGGGAATGAAGAAAACACTACGAAAAGAAACCATCGCAGCCATGAAACGGTTGCCGGAATCCGTGAAAACTCAAGCAGATGAACAGCTCACTCAACGTCTCTTGGAGCTTCCAGCCTTTCAGGAGGCAAAGACCCTTGCGACCTATCTGTCTTTTGACCATGAATTTTCCACAGCTGGCTTGATCCAAGCTGCTCTTCAACTTGGAAAACGCGTCTGTGTTCCCCGTACCTATCCACAAGGTCGGATGGAATTTGTGGAATACGATCCTGACATTTTGGAAAAAACGCGCTTTGGTTTGCTGGAGCCCAATGAACAGGGCAAGGTTGTGGATAAAGCAGAGATTGATCTGATCCATGTCCCGGGCTTGGTTTTCCAATCTAAAGGCTATCGGATCGGCTATGGTGGTGGCTATTATGATCGTTATTTAGAGGGTTTTACTGGAAAAACAGTCAGCACCATTTATTCCATCCAGCAAGGGGAGTTCCAGCCAAATACATTTGATATAGCAGTTCAGGAGGTGCTAGTCCATGAAATTACTCTATGATCATCGTTATCCTGTGACTAGTATCTTGTTGCTCGTCACAACGGCAGTTTTTCTTTCAATGTTTATCCGATTTGGAGGCGACTACCAAACGGGTGCTGCTGTTTACTATAGCGGTGGTATTATTGGAGAGGCTGTGAAAGTCGATCCTAGCCAGTTATGGCGAATAGTGACAGCTACTTTTGTTCATATCGGCCTAGAACATTTTGTGCTCAATATGATCACCCTCTATTACTTGGGACGTTTGGCAGAAGATCTCTTTGGTTCCAAGGCTTTCTTAGCTCTTTATCTCTTATCAGGCATGATGGGCAATGTCTTTGTTGCTATTTTTACGCCAGATGTGATTGCAGCAGGCGCTTCTACAGCCCTCTTTGGACTTTTTGGGACCATTGGCGCTCTGCGCTTTATTGTCCAAAGTCCCTATATTCGCCACTTGAGTCAGTCCTATACCAGCTTGATTGTGGTCAATCTGATCTTTAGTTTTATGCCAGACATCAGTATGGCGGGCCACATTGGTGGCTTAGTAGCTGGGGTGATGTTGGCTTATGTCTTTCCAGTAAGAGGGGAGGCCCTCTTTATGAAGCGAAGCTATCAGATCAGCGCCTCCTTGTCTTACCTCTTACTATTCCTCTGTTTTTTAGGCAAATTGTTAAACCTATTTTAAGAAGGGGCTGGGCAGATTGAAAAGGTTTGGAAGAACCTTTTCAATCTTTTTTATTTTACGGAGTTTTTTCCTACTCCCTCTTTTTTACTAAAAAATGTAGCGAAATCGTAAACTAACAGATAATTGAT
Source organism: Streptococcus sp. OMI870 (assembly GCF_047460295.1). Lineage (NCBI taxonomy): Bacteria > Bacillati > Bacillota > Bacilli > Lactobacillales > Streptococcaceae > Streptococcus > Streptococcus sp. OMI870. Next base: position 441,470 of record NZ_JASHGM010000002.1, on the reverse strand, counting down.
GAAATTACCGGTAATTATATATATTTATTATAACATTCTTGTGATAAGTAAGTGAATCCTGTATTGGAAGGATGATAACTTAGGAGGTCCTGAATAAAAGAGTATAAACATTCAATGAAGAAAGCGCTTGCAAAAGAGGTGGAAAAAAGATAGACTTAAGGTATAAAAAATCGGGTATTCTACCTTTTTTCCTAAAGGAACATTCAAACATAAAGGAGATTTGCCATGAAAAAATGGTTGTTTAAACTAGCTTTGGTAGCGATGACGTTCTTACTCTTACCAATTCAAGCCGTTCAGGCCTGCTGTGGATTTATCATTGGTCGCCAGTTGACCAAGGATGGAACGACCCTGTTTGGCCGGACTGAGGACTATCCTTATTATCCAAATGGTGGAAAACACAACAAAAACTATGTTGTGGTTGATGCCAAGACCTATAATGAGGGAGATCAAATCGAGGATGAATCCAACGGATTCACCTACCCGCATGCTGTCAATGAAATGAAATACACAGCTACTTATGACTCTGCTCGTGGTGACGGTAGCAACGGGGCTTTCGGGGAACACGGTTTTAATGAAGCCGGTGTATCCATGACTGCGACAGTAACAGCAATCCCAAATAAGAAAGTCTTGACGACGGATCCTTTGAAAGAGAATGGCCTACCAGAAGCAGCTATGCTAGATGTGATTTTGCCACGTGTGAAGACTGCCCGTGAAGGGGTTGAATTACTGGCCAAAGTCATCGAAGAAAAAGGTTCAGCTGAAGGGAATGTGGTTGTCTTTGCAGACCAAAATGAAACTTGGTATATGGAAATTCTATCTGGTCACCAATATGTAGCGGTGAAGGTGCCAGAAGATAAATATGCAGTTTTTGCCAATACCTACTACCTTGGCCATGTAGACTTGAATGACACTGAAAATGTCATTGCCTCTAAAGATGTAGAAAAAGTAGCCAAGGAATCTGGCAACTACAAGACTGATAAAGATGGCAATTTCCATATTGCTAAATCTTATGGACCAGAAAAATATGCTGAAGGGGACCGCTCACGGACCTATGCAGGTATCACCTTACTAGATCCAGACTCTAAAGTCACTTATGAGGATGATGAGTATGAGCTCTTCCGTTCACCAACCGATCCAAACAAAAAATACACCTTAGAAGATGCTTTTGCTTTGCAACGGAATCGTTTTGAACACTTAAATGGACGCTTTGTACCAGATGATCAAATTGGTGTTAAGAAACAAGGTGATGATGGTAGCAACGATACTGTTCGTAAAGACCAATACAAGTATGCTTTAGGAAATGAAAATGTGATTGATGCCCATGTCTATCAAATCAATCCAAACCTTCCAAAATCATTTGGTGGAACTGTATGGCTCGGCATGGGACCTTCACGGAATACCCCTTATGTTCCATTCTATGGAAATGTAAAAGATACTTACGAAGCCTTTAAACCTCAAACAGCTACTTATGATCCAAATTCATGGTATTGGACAGTTTGGCACATCGACCAAATGGCCATCCATAACCAAGATCTATTCGGAAAATCTATCCAAAATCACTGGAAAGCACTAGAAGAACAGCTCATTATAGAACAAAAAGTGAGCGATGCAAAATACGCTGCCTTGAAAGCTGATGAAGCAGCTGCAAAAGGGGCAGAAGATCAAGTAACTGCTGAATCAATAGCGCGTTCTGAACGTCTTTTCAAACAATTTAAACAATACGAAGCTGAGCTTTCAGCAACCTTGAAAGAAGCGGGTAGAACAGATGATCCGCATCGGGCATCTCTTCCAGATGATTACAAGGAACCAACGGAAGCAAGCAAACCAAGCGAACCAAGTACTGAGCCAAGCAAGGACGAAAGCAAACCAAGCGACCCAAGTACTGAGCCAAGTAAGGACGAAATCAAGCCAAGCGAACCGAGTACTGATCCAAGCAAGGATGAAACCAAGCCAACTGAGCCAAGTACTGAGCCAAGTAAGGACGAAATCAAGCCAAGCGAACCGAGTACTGATCCAAGAAAGGATGAAACCAAGCCAACTGAGCCAAGTACCGATCCAAGTAAGGATGAAATCAAGCCAAGCGAACCAAGTACTAAGCCAAGCGAGGATGAAACCAAGCCAACTGAACCAAGTACTGAGCCAAGTAAGGATGAAACTACAACTACAACTACTGAACCAAGCAAGGATGTAACTCAGCCAACTACGATTGTCCCTGCTCCAACTACAAACAATCGTCCAGTTCTTCCTACGAATTCCTACATTTTAGTAGATCCTGTTACTGGAATCACTTTACAAAATCCAGACTTTGCCCAAGGTGGCTTTAATTTGGCAGCTTCTGTATTGAAGGATGTACAAGCCCTCAAAGATAAAGACTATCAGATTTACGACATTCAATTGTCAAATCAAAATGGACCTGTTCATCAATTCAGCCCAACTGTAGTGACCATGCCAGTTGATCCTAAGAAAGAAGTAGAATCGGTTGTAGGTATTGGAGAAGATGGCAAGGTTGAAACCTACCAGTTCAGCTTGAATGAAGACAAGAGCAAGGTAACCTTCACAACCAATCACTTCTCATCTTATGGCGTTGTCTACAAATCGGCAACTAAGGTAGAAGAAAAAATAGAAAGCAAGAAATTGCCATCTACTGGACAAACCATTTCAATGGTTGGTATCATCGGCGGTGTCTTGATTAGTGCCCTTGGATTTGCCTTCTATGTAGAAAAACGCAAACATAGCAAAGTCTAAAAAGCAATTTTTTAAGAAATGAAAAGAGGCCGGACGGTTAGTCCGGTCTCTTTCCTTCATAGTCGAAAAGTCGTGGTGAGTATTTTTTACTACTCGGTCACTTTTCCTTTTTCTTCTAATTGTTTTCCAAGGTTGATGATGTATTGTTTGAGATCATCTTTAACCTGTGGGTGTTTCAAGGCATAATCAATAGATGTTTTCATGAACCCAAACTTGTCTCCTACATCGTAGCGCCGTCCCTTGAATTCACGGGCAAAGACTCGTTGGGTCTTGTTCAAGGTATCAATGGCATCGGTCAACTGGATTTCGTTTCCAGCGCCGGGCTCTTGATTTTCCAAAATTTGGAAGATTTCAGGAGTTAGCAGGTAGCGTCCGATAATGGCAAGGTCACTTGGTGCCTCTTCGGGTGCTGGTTTTTCGACAAAGGTTTCAACGCTATACAGCCCGTTGATTCCTTCTCCTTGAGGAGCGATGACTCCATAGGCAGAAACTTCTTCATGGGGAACTTTCATGACAGCAATGGTTGAAGCGTGTGTTTCGTCATAGTCATTCATCAATTGCTTGGTGAGCGTGGTGGCTCTGTCATCCGTGATATCCATGAGGTCATCTCCAAGCATTACGACGAAGGGTTCATTTCCAACAAAAGCTTTAGCTTGTAAAACTGCATCTCCAAGTCCACGAGGATGTTTTTGACGAATGAAGTGGAGGCGCATGCCTGTTGTTTCGTCTACTAATCGTAAAAGATCATTTTTCCCTTTTTCCTTGAGGTTGTACTCAAGTTCAAAGTTTGAGTCGAAATGGTCTTCGATCGAACGTTTTGATTTCCCTGTTACGACCAGAATGTCCTCGATACCTGATTTGAGAGCTTCCTCTACAATAAATTGGATCGTAGGTTTGTCAACGATTGGCAACATTTCCTTTGCCAAAGCTTTGGTAGCTGGGAGGAAGCGGGTCCCCAAGCCAGCTGCAGGAATGACTGCTTTTCTAACTTTAGTCATATAGATTCCTTTCTAAAAGGTATGATTGATAAGAGAGTGGTTGACTTATTTCCACTCATTTTCTTCTTTAAATTCATTGCTCATCATGTTGTGGATGGCCTCTCGGATATCTTGCCCTTCGTAGATGACTTGGTAAATGGCCTGCGTGATCGGCATATAGACGTCCAACTCTTGTGCGAGTTCATAGGCGACTTTGGTTGTAGAAATCCCTTCAATGATCATGCCCATATTGGCTTCAATATCTTCTAATTTTTCACCACGTCCAAGCGCATCCCCAGCACGCCAGTTGCGGGAATGGACAGACGTTCCAGTAACGATCAAGTCTCCGACACCAGACAAGCCACTGTAGGTCAAAGGGCTGGCCCCGAGCTTCACTCCCAGGCGGGTGATCTCAGCCAAACCGCGCGTGATGATAGCTGCTTTGGCATTGTCCCCGTATCCAAGTCCATGTAAGGCTCCAGCTCCAACAGCGATGATATTTTTCAAGGCACCAGCTGTTTCCACCCCGATGACATCGGTATTGGTATAAAGGCGGAAATAGTGGTTGCTAAAGAGTTCTTGAACATAGCGTGCAACTTCTAGATCTTTTGAAGCGGCTGTGATGAGAGTGATATCACGGACAATGGTTTCTTCAGCATGGCTCGGACCAGAAACAACCACAATCTCACTGCGAAGAGAAGCAGGGATCTCTTCCTCAAGGATCTGAGAAATTCGATCATGTGTACCGGGTTCTAGCCCTTTAGATGCGTGCATAACTGTTACAGGATGATCCAGTGTCTCAGCGACTTGTTTCGCTACCAAGCGGGTTACCTTAGTCGGGACCACAAAGAGGATGGCATCTACACTGTCCAAGGCTGCTTTTAGATCGGTCGTAGCTGTAATTTGATCGCTAATAACGATGTCTTTAAAATAGCGCTGATTGGTATGATCAGTGTTGATTTCATCGATCTGTTCTTGGATATTTCCCCAGAGACGGACTTCATGGCCGTTATCATTGAGGACTTGTGAAAGGGCTGTTCCCCATGAACCAGGACCCAATACTGCAACGGTTTGTTTTTCCATTGTATCTTCCATTTCTATGTCTATTTTTAAGCAAGGCTATAAATCTAGGACTTGCCTCTTCAAAACCGCCTCAAAAGGGCCTTGAAGATGATTCTATTTTCCTCTCTATTTTAACATAATATAGGTAAAAAAACTTGTATAACTATCAATTGTTTTGTGAAGATATTTCATTTTGACAAGATGCTAAATAAAAAAAGCTACCTTTTACTTGCATTACTACTAATTTGTGATATAATATTTTTTGCCTATTATTATGAATATAAGGGGAGATAAAATGAAAAAATTGGCAATATATCTATTGATGATGCTTTCATTATTGATAGTATGCTTTACGCTTTTTTCTAAAAAGGTAAATGCAGAAACGTCAAAAAAAGTGGATGTCATCACAGATGTAAAAGTTCAAAACAATGATGGCGGGGATTTAACAGCTCCGCTTGGAAGATACGATACTTTCCGTCTTAATGCAAAGTTTGCTTTGGAAGGAAAAAACGTTAAAGCAGGAGATACGACGGAAGTAGTTATTGCTTCTCCAATTGACATCAAATCTCAAGATTTTGAGATTAAAGATGCAATCACCAATAAATTGATCGCTAACGCAAAGGTTGATGCTACGACTGGTAAAATTATCTTGACCTTTACCAAATTTGTGGAAGAAAAAAATGATGTTTCAGGTTCGTTCTTCTTCTATGCTGGTGTTAATAAAGATAAGTTTCCAAATGATGGTAATGCGCCAGTTAAGGTCTCTGTTAATAACAAAGTGAAATTCGATGGTACAGTAAAAAGTGGGACTGTCGGAGAAGGTAAACGGTATACTATTATCAAATCTGGTTGGGATAATGGAGATCACAAGAGCCTAGGTTTTCGTATTTCTGTAAATAGGACCAACGAGGCAATCAGCAATGCAGTTCTTTCAGATTCTATGGAATCACCAGGTGTCACCTACAAGGCTGGTAGCTTTAAGATCTACAAAGGTACTTGGGATTACAGCACTGGAACATGGCAACTTAAAAACAAAACAGATGTCACCTCTCAATACACTGTAAATGCAACAGATACTACATTTACGATTAATCTAGGGAACATTTCTGCTAACGATCACTTTGCAGTTGAATATGAAGCAGTTGTTAACTATGATGCAGTTGACCGTGAGGTGATCAAAAATAAGGCGACTATCGTAGGTGATAATAAAAAACCATACGATTCAAATAGTAAAGTAAATATCCAAATCGCGGGTGGTGAAGGTGTTGGTTATGCCTTCGGCATTCAAGTTCATAAAGTTGACGAAAGTAATGAACCGCTGAAAGGTGCGAAATTCCAGGTTATCCGTCAAGCAACTGGCCAAGTATTAGGTGAGTTTGAATCAGATGCTAAAGGTGAATTTAGCCTTAAGGAACTCTTGAGAGATAAATACATCATCAAAGAAATTCAAGCTCCGGAAGGGTATGAGTTGGCAGAAGATACAATTGTTGAAGCTAGTGAATTTACGACACCAACGAAACCTGTTAGCAAAACCATTATAAACAAGAAAGAGAAGCCGGCCAAAACCCAAGCTGTTATTGAGCTGGATAAAGTTCTTACAGGTCGTGACTTGGTAGACGGCGAGTTTAGCTTTGAATTGTACGAAGGTGCAAACAAGCTTCAAACAACGACTAACCAAAGCGGGAAAATTACATTCGAGCCGATTGAGTTCACAGCAGAAGGTGAACACACATACACTGTGAAGGAAGTGAAGGGCGACAATGCCACTATTGCTTACGATGCTTCTGAAAAACAAGTGACTGTTAAAGTCACTCGTGATGGAGGAGCTTTGAAGGCAGAAGTCGTCTATCCAGAAAGCAAAACATTTACCAATGCCTTCACACCAAACGCGGCGAATGCAACAATTGAATTGACAAAAGAGTTGACAGGTCGTGACTTGGTAGACGGTGAGTTTAGCTTTGAATTGTACGAAGGAGCGAACAAGCTTCAAACTGTTACCAACAAATCTGGCAAAGTAACCTTTGAATCTATTTCTTACACAGCAGAAGGTGAACACACTTATACTGTGAAAGAGGTCAAAGGGGATAATGCTACGATTGCTTACGATGCATCTGAAAAACAAGTGACTGTTAAAGTTACTCGTGATGGAGATGCTTTGAAGGCAGAAGTCGTCTATCCAGAAAGTAAAACATTTACCAATGCCTTCACACCAAACGCAACAACTGCAACAATTGAGTTGGATAAAAAGTTGACAGGTCGTGAATTAGTAGATGGCGAGTTTAGCTTTGAATTGTACGAAGGTGCGAACAAGCTTCAAACTGTCACCAACAAATCTGGCAAAGTAACCTTTGAATCCATTTCTTACACAGCAGAAGGTGAACACACTTACACTGTGAAAGAGGTTAAAGGGGATAATGCCACTATTACTTACGATGCTTCTGAAAAACAAGTGACTGTTAAAGTCACTCGTGATGGAGATGCCTTGAAGGCAGAAGTTGTCTATCCAGAAAGCAAAACATTTACCAATGCCTTCACACCAAACGCGGCGAATGCAACAATTGAGTTGACAAAAGAGTTGACAGGTCGTGACTTGGTAGACGGTGAGTTTAGCTTTGAATTGTACGAAGGTGCGAACAAGCTTCAAACTGTTACCAACAAATCTGGCAAAGTAAGCTTTGATGCGATTCCTTACACAGCAGAAGGAGAACACACTTATACTGTGAAGGAAGTGAAGGGAACTACCCCAGGTATCACATACGATACTTCTGAAAAACAAGTCACCGTTAAGGTAACAAAAGATGGAAACAACCTAAAAGCAACAGTTGTCTATCCAGAAAGCAAGGTCTTTACAAATACTTACTCAGCTCCAAGTCCAGCAAAAGCTCAGATTTCAGTAAGCAAGATTTTGGAAGGCCGTGCCTTGAAAGATGGTGAATTCAGCTTTACCTTATTGGATGAAGCTGGAAAAGTCCTTCAAACAAAACAAAATGCTGCAGATGGTTCCGTAGCCTTTGATGAAATTTCTTATTCACAAGAAGATGCAGGAAAAACGTTCCACTACACGATTAAGGAAGTGATCCCTACAACTCAAGAAAAAGGAATGACCTACGATCAAGCTAGCATCGAAGTGACAGTAACGGTTACGAAAGATGAAGCAAGCAATACCATCAACGCTACAGTGGCCTATGGTGAAAAGAAATCCTTTATCAATACTTTTGTGACGAGTGAAATCCCACCAACACCACCGACTGTCGATAAACCTGAAGCTAAGCTTTATACCATCCAACTTCACAAGGTTAATGGTGAAGGCCAAGCTCTAGCAGGAGCTGTCTTCGGCCTCTTTGAAGCAGATGGTACAACCCCGGTAGCTAATCCATACGGTGAAGGCCAAGCGACAGCAACTTCAGATGCGAGCGGTCTTGTCAGCTTTGTAGGATTTGCAGCGAAAGATTATGTGGTCAAAGAATTGACAGCGCCAGAAGGTTACCAACTTTCAACTGCTTCAATCACCGTTTCTGAAGCTGAATTGACAGCTTCGGCAGACTTGGCAGTGGATAAAGGAAATGTGGTGAATAAACCATATACTTCAATCCCACCAACTCCTCCGACTGTTGACAAACCTGAATTGAAACTTTATAGTATTCAATTACATAAAGTTAACAATGAAGGGCAAGTCTTGTCAGGCGCCGTCTTTGGCCTCTTTGAAGCGGATGGTACAACTCCAGTTGCCAACCCATACGGCGAAGGTCAAGCGACAGCGACCTCTGATGCCAATGGTCTCGTGACCTTTACAGGATTTGCAGCTAAAGATTATGTAGTGAAAGAATTGACCCCACCAGATGGCTACCAACCATCAACTGATGTCATTAAAGTATCAGCTAGCGAATTGAAAGCAGCTGACAACCTTGTAGTAGACAAGGGAACCGTTGTGAATAAACCATTTACCTCAATCCCACCAACACCACCGACTGTTGACAAACCTGAATTGAAACTTTATAGCATTCAATTACATAAAGTCAACAATGAAGGAAAACCACTTGTTGGAGCCGTCTTTGGACTCTTTGAGGCAGATGGTACAACTCCAGTTGCCAACCCATATGGAGAAGGTCAAGCGACAGCGACCTCAGATGCCAATGGCCTCGTTACCTTTACAGGACTTGTAGCCAAGGATTATGTGGTGAAAGAAATCACTGCTCCCGAAGGTTACCAACTTTCTGAAGAAGTGATTACTGTTTCAGCTAGTCAATTGATTGCCTCAACTGACCAGGTGCTTGATCAAGGAAAAGTGGTCAATAAACCGTTCACTGCGATTCCACCAACACCACCGACTGTTGACAAACCTGAGTTGAAACTTTACAATATTCAATTGCATAAGGTGAATAAAGAAGGTAAAGCACTTGCAGGAGCTGTCTTTGGACTCTTTGAGGCAGATGGTACAACTCCAGTTGCCAACCCATACGGCGAAGGTCAAGCAACTGCGACCTCAGATGCCAATGGCCTTGTCATCTTCAAAGGATTTGAAGCAAGAGATTATGTCATCAAGGAGTTAACAGCGCCAACTGGCTACCAACTATTAACGAATCCAATCACTGTCACAGCGGAAGACTATGTACAAGCTACAGACTTGGTTGTGGATAAAGGAAATGTAGTTAATGAACTAACTCCTCCGACTCCTCCAACAGGAAAGACCCCACCGCCTTCTACTGACAAGCCTAAAAAACAGATTCCATCAAATCCTCCAAAGGGAGAAGGTAAGAAATCTCTTCCTTCTACAGGTGAAACAGTGAGCGAGGGACTAGTAGCTGCAGGACTTGCTTTGGCAGTAACTGGAAGCGCCTTGGTTTACAAAAAACGTGAAAATTAATTTCTAAAACAGGTTTTGTTCTAGCCCCGCTAGACAAACCTGTTTTTTTACGCGATAAATATTATTTATCATCTCCTTTAAAAATACATATTAGACACTATCACTAATGGGTGGTAAGATAAGTAGTAGTTAAAATGAAGGAGGAATGAATATGTGCAGAACAATTGTTGGAGTATCCGCTAATCTCTGTCCGGTGGACCCGGAAGGGAAAAACCTTCATTCCTCCGTATCTAGTCAGTTTGCGGAAGGGATTCGTCAAGCAGGCGGGCTTCCAATGGTCATCCCAATGGGGGATCCTTCCTTAGTTAAGGACTATGTTGAAACGATTGACAAATTGATCTTAAGCGGGGGCCAAAATGTGGACCCGAGTCTTTATGGTGAAGAAAAAACGATCGAGAGCGACGATTACAATATCGAACGGGACCAATTTGAGCTTGCCCTACTGAAGGAAGCGGTTCGCCAAAACAAACCGGTTCTAGGAATCTGCCGTGGGGTTCAGTTGATCAATGTGGCTTTTGGAGGAACACTCAACCAAGAGATCGAAGGGCATTGGCAAGGACTTCCGTTTGGGACTTCCCATTCTATAGAGACGAAAAAAGGTAGTGTGGTAGAGCAACTTTTTGGGCAGGCCAGTCGAATTAATTCCGTGCACCGTCAAAGTATCAAGGATCTCGCACCGAATTTCCGTGCGACCGCCTTTGATCCGCGCGATCACACCATCGAAGCCATTGAAGCAGTAGATGGTCATCGCATTATGGGCTTGCAGTGGCATCCAGAATACTTGGTCAATGAAGAAAAAGGGAATTTAGAACTCTTCCGTTATTTATTACAGGAATTATAAGAAAAAGAGAGGTTGAATTGGTATCAACCTCTCTTTTAGTGCACATAGGATATTTTACTCCATGTTTTCCTGACTCTTGTCGTGTGTGTTAACAGGCAAAAGACTAAAGATAGGGAGCTTTCCCAATGTATGTGTGAAAGAATAAGATAGGATATGTCCTGATTCACGATAGGCGATAGATAAAGACAACTACTATTTATCGCGTAAAAAAACAGGTTAGTCTAGCAGGGCTAGAACAAAACCTGTTTTAGAAATTAATTTTCACGTTTTTTGTAAACCAAGGCGCTTCCAGCTACTGCCAAAGCAAGTCCTGCAGCCACTAGTCCCTCACTCACTGTTTCACCTGTAGAAGGAAGAGTATGTTTCTTCTCTTCTTTTGGTTGACTTCCAGAAGGCTTATCACCTTTTGGTTTGTCTGTTGATGGAGTAGTTGGTGGAGTTGGAGGAGTAGTTGGCGGGGTCGGAGGTGTCGGAGGAGTTAGTTCATTAACTACATTTCCTTTATCTACAACCAAGTCTGTAGCTTGTACATAGTCTTCCGCTGTAACAGTGATTGGATTCGTTAATAGTTGGTAGCCAGTTGGCGCTGTTAACTCCTTGATGACATAATCTCTTGCTTCAAATCCTATGAAGGTTACAAGACCATCTGCATCCGAAGATACAGTTGCTTGACCTTCACCGTATGGATTAGCTACCGGAGTTGTACCATCTGCTTCAAAGAGTCCAAAGACAGCTCCTGCAAGTGCTTTACCTTCTTTATTCACCTTATGTAATTGAATATTGTAAAGTTTCAACTCAGGTTTGTCAACAGTCGGTGGTGTTGGTGGAATCGCAGTGAACGGTTTATTGACTACTTTTCCTTGATCAAGCACCTGGTCAGTTGAGGCAATCAATTGACTAGCTGAAACAGTAATCACTTCCTCAGAAAGTTGGTAACCTTCTGGAGCAGTGATTTCTTTTACCACATAATCCTTGGCTACAAGTCCTGTAAAGGTAACGAGGCCATTGGCATCTGAAGTTGCAGTCGCTTGGCCTTCTCCATATGGGTTGGCAACTGGAGTTGTACCATCTGCCTCAAAGAGTCCAAAGACGGCTCCAACAAGCGGTTTTCCTTCATTGTTAACTTTATGTAATTGAATGCTATAAAGCTTCAATTCAGGTTTGTCAACAGTCGGTGGTGTTGGTGGGATTGAAGTGAATGGTTTATTGACCACTGTTCCTTTGTCTACGACGAGGTTAGTCGCAGCTTTCAACTCGCTAGCAGAAACTTTAATCACATCTGTTGATAGTTGATAACCTTCTGGAGCTGTAAGCTCTCTCACTACATAATCTTTTGCTTCAAATCCTGTAAAGGTAACCAGACCACTGGCATCTGAAGTTGCAGTCGCTTGACCTTCGCCGTATGGGTTTGCTACAGGAGTCGTACCGTCGGCTTCAAAGAGACCAAATACAGCACCTGCAAGAGCATTTCCATCTGCGTTAGCCTTGTGCAATTGAATGTTGTAAAGCTTCAATTCAGGTTTGTCAACAGTCGGTGGTGTTGGTGGAATTGAAGTTGTTACCAATTTGTTAGTGAAGGATGTCTTATCACCATATGCCACAGAAGCTTTGAGTGTATTGCTTGCATCATCTTTTGTGACAGTTACAGTCGCAACAATACTTCCTTCATCGTAGGTCATTCCTTTTGCTTTGCTTTCAGGAATGACTTCTTTAATCGTGTAGTGGAAGGTTTTTCCTGCGTCCTCTGATGAATATGAAATGTCATCAAAGGCTACCGTACCATCTGCAGCATTTTGTTTTGTTTGAAGAACTTTTCCGGTTTCATCCAACAATTGGAAATTGAATTCGCCATTCTTCAATTCAGCACCTTCTAAAATCTTGCTCGCTGAAATTTTAGCTTTTGCTGGTTGAGGAGCCGTATAAGTATTTGAGAAGGTTTTATTTTCTGGATAAGCAACATCTGCTTTCAGGTTGTCGCCATCTTTTTTCACCTTAACAGTTACTTGTTTATCAGTCTTGTCATAGGTAATACCTGGGGTATTTCCAGCTACTTCCTTAACAGTGTAAGTATGTTCACCTTCTTCGGTGTACTCAATTGGTGCAAATGTTACTTTTCCGTTTTTGTTTGTAACAGTTTGAAGCTTAGTTGCACCCTCGTACAATTCAAAGCTGAATTCGCCATCTGTTAGATCACGACCGGTAAGAGTTTTATCAAGTTCGATGGTAGCTTTTGTTTCTTTTGGCTTATCTTTCGGATTTATAATTGTTTTCGTTACTGAATGATCAGCACCAAAATCTTCAACATTAACTACAGTATCAGCTTCTTTAATGATATGACCTGAAGGGGCTTCAATTTCAGTTAAGATATATTTATCTTTTAAGAGTTTTCCAACAGCAATATTTCCATTTTCGTCTGATTCAAACTCACCAATAACTTGATTATTCGCTTGACGAACAACTCTAAACTTAGCACCTTTAAGTGGTTGATTCGCATCATCTACTTTATGGATATTGATTGAGTAAACATAACCAACACCAGCACCACCAGCAATTTGAACAGCAGCAGCATTAGTTACATTTTTGCTTTCAATACCTAGACCTTTAAGAGTTGCTTCATTTTTCAAGACTTCTCCGTCGGCAGGATCATAATTTAAACGAACTTTATAATTAATACGATACTGATCTTGATCTGTAATGTCACCTAAATCAATAACAAATGATTGACCATCTTCGCTAATTGTAATCTTATGCTGGTCTGTTACATCAACTCTATCAGAGAATACCCATTCACCAGTATCATATGAGAATTTACCTTTAATAATCTTAATGCTATCTTTTACGTAAGAAGCATTTGTAAATTGCAAGTGGTCCTCAATCGTTACACCTTTGATGTTTTGTTTTGTACGATTGACTGAAATAGTGTATTGGACCTCTCTTTTATCACCTTCATTAACCCAACTAGTCTTTGTTAAAAGATAAGGATTACCATCGCCAATACCAGTAAATGATACTTTACCACCAACTTTTGTTTCTTTGTTAATGGTGATTTCTATCGGAATTTCACCTTTTTGTGGGTGTTTTTTGAAATCTATACGAGCATAGAAGAAGAAATTTCCACTTGTATCTGAGTGTTTTTCAACATAATCTGTATAGGTAATTGTAATGGATTTATTGTCTGGGTTTACATCAGCATTCGCTATGATTTCATTTGTATTGATATCACGAATTTTAAAGGAAGCTGAAGTAATCATTAAAGCATCTGGAACTGTAACTACAGTTGAATCTCCTGCTTTAACATTCTTTCCAGACAAATCGTAATCAGCGTTAATTCGGAATGTTGCCCATTGTTGTAATTCCCAATCAAGGTTGCCACCTTCATTATTGGTAACTTTGATATTTTTGATCGTATCGACCAATTTTCCGCTAACGGTCACTCCAGGAGTTTCTGCTGAAGTGCGATTTAGACCTAAAGCGAAAAGCATGGCCACTAAACAAAGGACAAATGAGAAAATTTTAATATTTCTATTCTTCATCTTATCTTCCCTTTTCATAAAAAATTAGTGCCTAGTTATCAATGCCTGATTACTCTTAAAGATAGGAACGTCCAAATCCTATCTGTTGGTAATAAGAATTGAGTGCTGAGACACGACCTCCATAAAATAATTTTATAGGGTAAAATATTTTACTTTTAAAATTATTCCCTACACAGGGAATTATAGCAAAAATAATGAGTAGCTTCAAGCTAAAAATGACGATTTTTAGTACAAAACATATATTAAATTATTTTTTCATTGACTGTCTAAAATATACAGAAAACATACATGAAAGTATCAAAAATAATTCAAAAATACAGATGATATTATTAAAAAAATTCGAATAATAGAATTGAAGAGACGCTAGGCCAAAGTGATGGTATAATAGAAGAGATGGAAACGAATTAGAATGAAAGAGGAATTATGATGACAAAAATTCGTGGATTTGAACTCGTATCAAGCTATACCAATCAGGACTTGCTACCAAAACGGGAAACAGCCCATGCAGCTGGCTACGACTTAAAGGTGGCAGAGCGCACAGTGATTGCACCAGGAAAAATCGTCCTCGTCCCAACTGGGGTCAAGGCCTATATGCAGCCGACTGAGGTGCTCTATCTCTACGACCGTTCGTCCAACCCTCGCAAAAAAGGTCTGGTCTTGATCAACTCTGTAGGGGTTATTGATGGCGACTACTATGGGAATCCAGGAAATGAAGGCCATATCTTTGCTCAGATGAAAAACATTACTAATCAGGAAGTCGTTCTTGAAGTTGGGGAACGTGTAGTCCAGGCTGTCTTTGCTCCTTTCTTAATTGCAGATGGAGATGAAGCAGACGGTGTTCGAACTGGTGGTTTTGGATCAACTGGGAAATAGAGGAATAAAATGGCAGACTATTTATTAGTTGTAGACATGCAGTCAGATTATGTTGCTGTAGGAAAAGCATATCATGAAGAACTGACTGCAGCTGTAAATGACAAAATTGCTACCTATCCCAGCGACCGAGTTATCTATATTCTCAATCGTTTTTTCTGGGAGAGAAAAGATAGAAAGAAGAAATTTGCGACCGGCTTGCTGCTTGTATCTTCTCGTATCTTTGAGAAGCGTCGGGCTTCGTGCTTTACTAATCCAGATTTAAAAGATTTTTTAGAGGAAAACGGTGCTAAAAGCATAGAGTTTATAGGGGTAGATGGCAATGGCTGTGTTAAGGCTTCCGTTTTCGCAGCTGCCAAGGAGAATTATCAGGTTTCTGTAGATTTGTCTGCTGTCGGAGTTGTCAACCAGAAGAAATTCTCTAAAACACTGAAGCAGTGGCAAGATTGCGGAATCAAGATTGGATAGTTTTATGGGGATCTTAATATGAAAATTATTTTTATCCGTCATGGGGAGCCAGATTACCGTGAGTTAGAGGAGCGTTCCTATACTGGATTCGGGATAGATTTGGCACCCTTATCTGAGAAAGGAAGACAACAAGCTCAGGAACTTTGCAAAAATCCTTTGTTTGGCTCAGCTGATATCCTGGTGTCTTCTGCAGTGACGCGAGCTTTAGAAACGGCTTTTTATGTATCCTGTGCTACTGGCCTTCCCTTGAGGGTAGAGCCATTATTGCATGAATGGCAGGTTTATGAAACAGGTATAGAGAACTTTGAAACAGCTAGATGTCTGTTTTTAGAAAACAAGGGGGAGTTGCTCCCAAATTCTCCTGTTCAATATGAGACAGCTGTAGAGATGAAGTCTCGTTTTCTAGAATGCATGGCTAAGTATCGGGAACATCAAACTGTGGTAGTTGTAGCCCATCGCATGCTCATGCGCCAGTTTGTGCCAAATGAGAAGATTGATTTTTGCCAAGTGATTGAGTGTGAGATAGAGATTTAGAAAGAGGTTTATCATCGCTAAGAAAAAAACGACATTTATTTGTCAAAATTGTGCCTATAATTCACCCAAATACCTAGGGCGCTGTCCTAACTGTGGTTCTTGGTCTTCCTTTGTGGAGGAAGTCGAAGTTGCAGAAGTTAAGAATGCCCGGGTATCCTTGACAGGTGAAAAGACCAAACCCATGAAATTGGCGGATGTGACCTCCATCAATGTCCATCGTACCAAGACCGAGATGGAAGAATTTAACCGCGTCCTTGGGGGCGGTGTGGTCCCAGGAAGTCTGGTCCTGATTGGTGGTGATCCAGGGATTGGGAAATCAACCCTGCTCCTTCAAGTATCAACTCAGTTATCTCAAGTGGGAACAGTCCTCTATGTCAGTGGAGAGGAGTCTGCTCAACAGATCAAACTCCGTGCAGAGCGCTTGGGGGATATCGACAGTGAGTTTTATCTCTATGCCGAGACCAATATGCAAAGCGTGCGAGCAGAAGTGGAACGCATCCAACC
This sequence comes from Streptococcus sp. OMI870, assembly GCF_047460295.1. Lineage (NCBI taxonomy): Bacteria > Bacillati > Bacillota > Bacilli > Lactobacillales > Streptococcaceae > Streptococcus > Streptococcus sp. OMI870. The sequence continues at coordinate 425,072 of NZ_JASHGM010000002.1, read as the reverse complement.
AGACTTTCTTATCATCGACTCTATTCAGACCATTATGTCTCCGGAGATTTCAGGAGTACAGGGATCGGTTTCTCAGGTGCGGGAAGTGACGGCAGAGCTCATGCAGCTAGCCAAGACCAATAACATCGCCATCTTCATCGTCGGACATGTGACCAAGGAAGGAACCTTGGCGGGCCCGCGTATGTTGGAGCACATGGTGGATACGGTGCTCTACTTTGAGGGGGAGCGCCACCATACCTTCCGGATTCTGAGAGCGGTCAAGAACCGCTTTGGCTCCACCAATGAGATTGGGATCTTCGAGATGCAATCAGGTGGGCTGGTCGAAGTTCTTAATCCGAGTCAGGTCTTTCTAGAGGAACGCTTAGATGGGGCGACGGGTTCTTCTATCGTGGTCACCATGGAGGGGACGCGTCCAATTCTTGCAGAAGTACAGGCCCTGGTGACTCCGACCATGTTTGGGAATGCTAAGCGGACGACGACGGGACTTGATTTTAATCGAGCTAGCCTCATCATGGCAGTGCTAGAAAAACGTGCCGGCTTGCTCCTTCAAAATCAGGATGCCTACCTCAAGTCTGCAGGTGGTGTCAAACTAGATGAGCCTGCTATCGACCTGGCCGTAGCAGTAGCAATTGCCTCGAGCTATAAGGACAAGCCAACCAACCCGCAGGAATGTTTTGTAGGGGAGCTGGGCTTGACAGGAGAAATCCGTCGGGTTAGCCGGATTGAGCAACGGATCAATGAAGCGGCTAAGCTCGGTTTTACCAAGATTTATGTTCCGAAAAACTCTCTGACTGGGATCACGACGCCATCGGGGATTCAGGTGATCGGTGTGACGACACTAAGTGAAGTCCTAAAAAAAGTATTTCAATAGAAGAAAAGGTTCTAAATGGAAAAGTTTAGAGCCTTTTCCGATGTGACAAATACATGCAGATAGCACCTGACAGAAAAGAGTGGATATGGTAAAATAATAGATGGTTTGAATTTCAAAGGAATAAAGGAGAGGCCATGTCTTATTTTGATAATTTTTTAACAGCCAACCAAGCTTATGTGGCGTTGCATGGAGACCTCCGTCTGCCGATTAAGCCAAAAACACAAGTCGCCATCGTGACCTGTATGGATTCCCGCCTTCACGTGGCGCCTGCACTAGGTCTGGCCCTTGGAGATGCCCATATTTTGCGGAATGCTGGAGGGCGCGTGACTGATGATATGATTCGCTCCTTGGTTATCTCCCAGCAGCAAATGGGAACCCGTGAAATTGTCGTCTTGCACCATACAGACTGTGGGGCACAAACCTTTGAAAACGAAGGTTTCCGGCAGCATCTAAAGAAAGAGCTGGGAGTAGATGTGGGAGATCGCGATTTCCTCCCCTTTCAAGACATTGAAGAAAGTGTCCGCGAGGATATGAAGCTTCTCAAGGCTTCCCCTTTGATTCCAGAGGATGTCATTATCTCAGGAGCTGTGTATGATGTGGATACCGGATTGATCTCCGAAGTGAAATAAAATAGAAGAGTCCAAGAAAACAACACAACTTTGTTTTCTCGGGCTTTTTTAATTGGTGTAAAAAAATTGAACCGGCTAGGAAAAAATGTGACAAAATGATTAAAAAATCGGTGTAAAATATGACAATTTTACAGAATTATGACATATTTATTTCGACACATTGATTCTCTGTGTCGATCATGTTACAATTTTATTTGTATCATGGAATCATGAAATATGAAAAAGGAGATCCTATAAATGAAGGATGTATTTAATAAGCGCCAGCGCTTTTCATTGCGAAAGTATAGCGTTGGGGTTTGTTCAGTTCTTTTAGGAACAGCACTATTTGCTGCAGGAGCCCAATCTGCGTCAGCGGATGAAGCAACAGCAGCCTCTGAATCTGCGGGAACAGCAGTTTCAGAAGCAGCACAACCTGCTACAACAGAGTCAAGTCAAGCAGAAGCACCAGCTGCTTCTAAGGCATACGGGGAAGGGGGATCAGTTCCAAAAATTGACCTTTCTGGGACTGCTGCTGCAACTTCAGAAACACCAGCTCCAGCAACTGAAAAAGCTGAAGTAGCTGAAACACCAGCTGCTACAGAAAACAAGGAAGCGAAAGCTGAATCTAAAAAAGAAGAAAAAGCAGAAACTAAAAAATCTGAAGAAGCTCCAAAAGCAGCATCGACAGAAACTAGCAAACCTGTAGAGAAAAAAGAGGCAAGCCCTAAACCTGCCTCTACAACAGCAGCTACAACAGCACCAACAGCACCAACAACTTCAACTCGTGCTGCAGCTAGTGAAAACTCAGAAGCAGCGACTACAAGTGAAGCGGCTCGAGTAGCACCGAATACTTTTTCAGCTACTGTAAATCCAGCAGCTCCGATCACTGGTACGGAAGCAGCTGTACGAGCAGATCGGGAAGCTAGCGATGAAGCGGCAGCGACTATCGCAACAGCCAATGTGGAACGTACAAATGCAGGAGCTTTAGCCGTAAGTAGCCGTAGCCGTCGTGGACGTCGTGCTGCTACAGACCACAATAACGAGCCGGTTGCTGTAGCAACTTTCCTAAAAGACGGTGAAGTTGCTACACCTGAGATGATGGATCCAAATGGTGCAAGTGTTGCATCTCAAACTGTACCAGCTGGATACCAAGCTAAAGAAGGCGACTTCTATACTTATGCTATTTGGGACCTTACTGAATTCAATAATCGTTATGGTACAAAATATTATGCGCGTGCCTATAAGAGATTTGATGACTCTACCGATACAACTGTTGAATTGCTCGACAAAAATACTGGTAGTGTAGTAGAAACAAGAACTATTACCGCTTCTAGTGGTGTTCAAAAGTTTACGACTACTACGGCAGCGTCTAATAGCCAATTAACTTTCCAAGTTGATTATCAAGCAGGTACTGGTGAAAAAGGTAAAGTAGCTCAACCATTTATTCAAAATGGTTATGCAGTTGGAAAGAGCATCACAGACTTAGTAGCTGCGGGGCACCAACTTACGCCTGCAGAGCAAGCACTTTATACTGCGGTTTATAACGCTCGTACTACAACTGATATTATCAACGTTGTTGAACCAGCTTACAATGGTCGTACAATTACTGATTCAAACGCTAAAATACCAGTAACAATTAATAAAACAACTTACTATAAAGTAGTTGATAAAAACAATCCAACATTTAACGCCAATAAAACAGATAAAACTGTTCAAGATTATAAAGAAAATGGTAATGAAGTTGAGTTAGCTAGATACACTCTTAAAGCTGAAGAAGGACAACGTTTCACAGCATCTGGCGAACGTCAATTTGATGGATACAAACTTTACCAAACTGCTGACGCAAATGATCAATCAGGTACTGTAAGTCGTCCTTACACCGTTGGTACGAAATTCATGGATGCGGACCGTTACGGTATCAAACGTATCAAAGAAGTTGTTGGAGAAGACGGTTCAGTCGTTATTCGTGTTTACTTGCTAGATCCAAGACAACAAAGCAAACGTTCTGATGGTTCATTAAGTACCGATGGCTATATGTTGCTAGCAGAAACGAAGCCGATTAAACCAGGTGAATGGAATTCACAGGATTTAGTTGTTAAGAAAACACCTCTTAGAACAATTTCATATACAGAAACTAATCCAAAAACTGGAGCAGTCACACAATATCCTAATGGTAAAGAAGTTCCATTTAACTTCCAAACAGCTTCTGGATATGCACCATATCATACTGTATTCGTGCCATTCTTAGGAGATGGAATTGGACACGGCTCAGCTAACTCACAATTGGAACGTGGAGTAGGAGGTATCGGTACCAACGTTGACTTGCTCAACTCTTTGACACCGTATAAACAACCTGTTTACTACTACGTGAAGCAAGAACCAGTAACAGTCACTCCAGAAGTTGAAAAACAATTGGAAGGACGTGTGCTTGTTGATGGTGAATTTAGCTTTAAGATTAAGGAAAACTCTTCTGCACCTGGTGTGGAAGAAACTGTCACAAATAAAAATGGTAAGGCAACCTTCCCTAAATTAACATTTAATAAAGTAGGTACTTATACTTATACTATTACCGAATTACCAGGTGCAGATAAGGATGTCGACTATGATGCTATGAAAGTAACCATGACTGTTACGGTTACTGAAAATGCAACAGGTGATTTGCAAGCTTCAGTTAAATACAGTGGTGCTGGTGGTTTTGCTTCAAGCGCAACTGATAAGATCTTCAACAACTACGTTGTAGCTCCTGTTAAGACTAAATTCGACTTCACCAAAGCTCTTGCAGGTCGTACTCTTAAAGATGGTGAATTCAGTTTCCAATTGAAAGATGCCAACGGAACTGTTCTTCAAACTAAGACTAATACTAAGGCAGGTGTTGTAGCCTTTGATGATTTGACATTCACAAATGCACAAGTTGGTACTCACAAGTACACTGTTGAAGAAGTTATCCCAGAAAATAAAGAAGCTGGTATGACTTACGATACAATGAAGGCGGAAGTAACCATCACTGTTACCAAGCAAGGTCACGTTCTTAAAGCAACAAACACACTTCCTGCAGATACAGAGTTCAACAATACCTTCACACCTGTTGCTACACAAGCTCAATTCAAGTTCACGAAGAAATTGGAAGGGAAAGAGCTTACGAAGGATGCCTTCACATTCGAATTGCTTGAAAATGGCAATGTCATCCAAACTAAGAAGAATGCGGCTGACGGATCTATCACATTTGATGCGATTGAATACAACGCTGTAGGTGAACACACATACACTGTACGTGAAGTAGCTGGAACAGATACAAACATCGACTACGATGATATGAATGCAGTCGTAACAGTTAACGTTACGAAAGATGCTACATCTGGTGTCTTGACTGCTAAGGTTACAATGCCTGCAGATACAGAGTTTAACAACTTTGCAGTAGCTCCAGTTAAGACTCGTTTCGACTTCAGCAAAGCCCTTGCAGGTCGTGAGTTGAAAGAAGGCGAATTTACATTTGTATTGAAAGATGCAAATGGTAAGACTCTTCAAACAAAGACCAATGCTAAATCAGGTGTTGTAGCCTTTGATGATTTGACCTTTGATAACACACAAGTTGGCACTCACAAGTATACTGTAGAAGAAGTTCAAGGTTCTGAAGCAGGAATGACTTATGACACAATGAAAGCTGAAGTAACAATCACTGTTACTAAAGAAGGTCACGTTCTTAAAGCAACCAAATCACTTCCTGCAGATACAGAGTTCAACAATGCCTTCACACCTGCTGCAACTCAAGCTCAATTCAAGTTCACTAAACGTCTTGAAGGGAAAGAACTTACAAAGGATGCCTTCACATTTGAATTGCTTGAAAACGGCAATGTGATCCAAACCAAGAAAAATGCAGCAGATGGATCTATCACATTTGATGCGATTGAATACAACGCTGTGGGTGAACACACTTACACTGTACGTGAAGTAGCTGGCACAGATACAAACATCGACTACGATTCAATGAATGCAGTCGTAACTGTTAATGTAACCAAAAATGCAGCTACAGGTATCTTGAGCGCAGCTGTTACAATGCCTGAAGATACAGAATTCAACAACTATGTGGTTTCACCAGTTGTGACTAAGTTTGACTTCACTAAGAAGTTGGCTGGTCGTAAATTGGCTGCAGGTGAATTCAGCTTCGTATTGAAAGATTCAACTGGTAGAGAAGTTGAAACTGTGCAGAATGATGCTGACGGTAATGTTACCTTCTCAGAATTGTCATTTGACAATACAAAAGTTGGTACCCACACATATACTGTAGAAGAAGTGATTCCGGCAAACAAAGAATTTGGAATGACTTACGACCAAATGAAGGCTATAGTGACTGTTGAAGTTGCGAAGAACGGTCATTCATTGACAACTGTTACAAACGTGACATCAACTGGTGGTAAAGATGCCAATGGTAACGCTACTGATGGTGCTGCAGATAAAGAATTCAACAACAAAGTTACTCCTCCAGAAACTCCAGAATTCCAACCAGAAAAATTCGTTGTAAGCAAAGAAAAATATGATATCACTGGTCATAAATTGACTGATGATGACGATGATGTTCCTGGTAACGAGTACACAGCAACAAACGCCAATCCATATGTTGATGGTGTTGCCAACAACGAACCAGAAAACTTGAATACTAAGACTGTTGAACGCGGTTCTAAATTGGTATACCAAGTATGGCTTGATACTACTAAATTCACAGAAGCTAACAACATCCAATACGTTGGTGTATCTGATACATACGATGCAGAAAAATTGGACGTTAATGCAGCGGATATCAAAGCTTACGATTCAGTAACTGGTGCAGAAGTAACCAATAAATTCGACATCAAAGTTGAAAACGGCACCATCACTGCAACTTCTAAGGAAGCATTTATCAAAGACAAAGTAAACGCTCCTGTTATCGACACCACTAAGTTCGAATTTGGACGTTACTATAAATTTGATATTCCAGCAACTGTGAAAGAATCTGTTAAAGCTGGTGCTGATATTGAAAATACAGCTAACCAAACAGTTCACGTTTACAACCCAGTAAGCAAGACAGTTGAAAAACCTGAAAAACCAACACAAAAACGTGTCAACAGTGTTCCAGTTCCAGTGGAAATGAACTTCACTAAACGTTTGGAAGGTCGTGAACTTCAAGCCAAGGAATTCGAATTCGTATTGAAGAAAGACGGCGTTGAAGTTGAACGCGTGAAGAACGACGCTGCTGGTAAGATTGTCTTCAAGACTCTTAAATTTGGTCGCGATGATCTTGGTAAGACTTACAACTACACAGTTGAAGAAACTCCTGGTACAGATGCAACTGTCACATACGACACAATGGTTGCTACTGTTAAAGTGGTTGTTTCACACGATGGTACAGCTAAAGCAATCGTTGCCAACGTAACAGATGCTGCTGATAAAGAATTCAACAACCGTGTAACACCTCCAGAAGAACCTAAGTTCCAACCAGAGAAATACGTTGTTTCTAAAGAGAAATACGATATCACAGGTGACAAGCTCGTTGACGATGATAAAGAGTTGGCAGACAAGTACGCAGATACAAATGCGAACCCATATGCGGACGATGCATCAAACAACGAAGCAGAAAACTTGAATACCAAGACTGTTGAACGTGGTTCTAAATTGGTTTACCAAGTATGGTTGGATACAACTAAATTTGATACAGCTAACAAGGACAACATCCAAACAGTTGGTATCTCAGATAACTATGATGAAGCTAAATTAAATCTTAATAAAGCTGACATCAAAGCCTATGACTCTGTAACAGGCGCAGAAGTAACAGATAAATTCGATATTACTGTGAACAACGGTGTGATCACTGCTAACTTGAAAGCTGGCTTCACGAAGTCACTTGGCGATGCAGAAAACACACAAGTCATCGACACAACTAAATTCGCATTTGGACGTTACTACAAGTTCGATATCCCAACAACAGTGAAAGACGATGTGGTAGCTGGTGCAGATATCGAAAATACTGCGGCTCAAGTTGTAAACTACTACAACCCAACGACTAAGAAAGTTGAAAAACCTGAAAAACCAACTGAAAAACGTGTAAACAATGTTCCAATCTCAGTTGAATTTAACTTCACTAAGAAATTGGAAGGTCGCGACCTTAAAGCTGGCGAATTCACATTCGAGTTGAAAGATAGCGACAATGTTGTGATCGCAACGGCAACCAACGACGCAAGCGGCAACTTCAAGTTCACTCCAGTTGACTACACAAACAAAGCTGGTAAAACTGTCACTGCCCTTAAATACCAGAAGGGTCAAGAAGGTACGTACACTTACACTGTAACAGAGGTTAAGGGTACAGATTCAACTGTTACTTACGATGAAATGGCTGCAGTTGTAACTGTTAAAGTAAGTCATGATGGTACTGCGAAAGCCTTGATCACAAACGTGACAGATCCTGCCGATAAAGAATTCAACAACCGTGTCACTCCACCAACAGAACCTAAGTTCCAACCAGAGAAATACGTTGTTTCTAAAGCGAAATTCGATATCACAGGTACGAAGCTCGTTGATGACGATTCTGAATTGACAGATAAATATGGTGAAACAAACACCAATCCATATGTCGATACAACTGCCAACAACGAAGATGAAAACTTGAATACTAAGACAGTTGAACGTGGTCAAAAACTTTACTACCAAGTATGGTTGGATACAACTAAATTTGACGCAAACAACAAAGACAACATCCAAACAGTAGGAATCACAGATAACTACGACAAGGATAAATTGACTGTTAATGCTTCAGATATCAAGGTTTACGATTCAGTTACTGGTGCAGATGTAACAACTAAATTTGATATCTCTGATAACAATGGTGTTCTGACAGCTAACCTGAAAGCAGGCTTCACTAAGTCACTTGGCGACGCTGAAAACACTCAAATCATTGATACTACTAAGTTCGAATTTGGACGCTACTATAAATTTGATATCCCAGCAACAGTGAAAGACGATGTTGTAGCTGGTGCCGATATTGAAAACAAAGCAGCTCAAGTTGTTAACTACTACAATCCAGTAAGTAAGACTGTTGAAAAACCAAACAAACCAACTGAAAAACGTGTCAACAGTGTTCCAATCTCAGTTGAATTCAACTTCACTAAGAAATTGGAAGGTCGCGACCTTAAAGCTGGCGAATTTACATTCGAGTTGAAAGACAGCGACAATGTTGTGATCGCAACTGCAACCAACGACAAAGCTGGTAAGATCAAGTTTGCTCCAGTAGAGTACACCAATAAAGCTGGTAAAACTGTCACTGCCCTTAAATACCAGAAGGGTCAAGAAGGTACCTACAAGTACACAGTAGAAGAAGTTAAAGGAAGCGACGCAACCGTTACATACGATACAATGAAAGCTGTCGTTACAGTTGAAGTTCGTCATGATGGTACAGCGAAAGCCTTGATCACAAACGTGACAGATCCTGCTGATAAAGAGTTCAACAATACTGTTCGTCCTCCAGAAGAACCTAAGTTCCAACCAGAGAAATACGTTGTTTCTGAAGAGAAATTCGATATCACAGGTGACAAGCTCGTTGATGATGATAAAGAGTTGGCAGACAAGTACGCAGATACAAATGCGAACCCATATGCGGATGATGCATCAAACAACGAAGCTCAAAACTTGAATACTAAGACTGTTAAACGTGGCGACAAGTTGGTTTACCAAGTATGGTTGGATACAACTAAATTCGACGCAGCTAACAAGGACAACATTCAATCAGTAGGAATCACAGATGACTACGATGAAACTAAGTTGGATCTTGATTCTACTAAGATCAAAGCTTACGATTCAGTAACAGGTGATGATGTAACAGCTAAATTCGATATCGCTGTGAACAACGGTGTGATTACTGCAACCCTTAAAGATGGCTTCACTAAGTCACTTGGCGACGCAGAAAACACTCAAGTGATCGACACAACTAAATTCGCCTTCGGACGTTACTACAAGTTCGACATCCCAACAACAGTGAAAGCTGATGTTCCTGGCGGAGTAGATATCGAAAATACTGCGGCTCAAGTAGTCAACTACTACAACCCAACAACTAAGAAGGTTGAAAAACCAAACAAACCAACTGAAAAACGTGTAAACAACGTTCCAGTTGAAGTGGAATTCAACTTCACTAAACGTTTGGAAGGCCGTGAGTTGAAAGCGAGCGAATTCAGCTTCGTGCTTAAAGATTCAGAAGGTAAGACTCTTGAAACTGTAAGCAACGATGCATCAGGTAACGTTAAGTTCTCTAAACTTGAGTTCAAGAAAGGCCAAGAAGGCGTACACAACTACACTGTAGAAGAAGTTAAAGGAAGCGACGCAACCGTTACATACGACACAATGAAAGCGAATGTAACAGTCACAGTTAAACACGACGGTACTGCTAAAGTTCTGATCGCGACTGTAGGCGACATTGCGGATAAAGAATTTAACAACCGTGTAACTCCTCCAGAAGAACCTAAGTTCCAACCAGAGAAATACGTTGTTTCTGAAGAGAAATTCGATATCACAGGTGACAAGCTCGTTGATGATGATAAAGAGTTGGCAGACAAGTACGCAGATACAAATGCGAACCCATATGCGGACAATGCATCAAACAACGAAGCTCAAAACTTGAATACTAAGACTGTTAAACGTGGCGACAAGTTGGTTTACCAAGTATGGTTGGATACAACTAAATTCGACGCAGCTAACAAGGACAACATCCAATCAGTAGGAATCTCAGATGACTACGATGAAACTAAGTTGGATCTTGATTCTACTAAGATCAAAGCTTACGATTCAGTAACAGGTGATGATGTAACAGCTAAATTCGATATCGCTGTGAACAACGGTGTGATCACTGCAACTCTTAAAGATGGCTTCACGAAGTCACTTGGCGATGCGGACAACACTCAAGTGATCGACACAACTAAATTCGCCTTCGGACGTTACTACAAGTTCGACATCCCAACAACAGTGAAAGCTGATGTTCCTGGCGGAGTAGATATCGAAAATACTGCGGCTCAAGTAGTCAACTACTACAACCCAACGACTAAGAAGGTTGAAAAACCAAACAAACCAACTGAAAAACGTGTAAACAACGTTCCAGTTGAAGTGGAATTCAACTTCACTAAACGTTTGGAAGGCCGTGAGTTGAAAGCGAGCGAATTCAGCTTCGTACTTAAAGATTCAGAAGGTAAGACTCTTGAAACTGTAAGCAACGATGCATCAGGTAACGTTAAGTTCTCTAAACTTGAGTTCAAGAAAGGCCAAGAAGGCGTACACAACTACACTGTAGAAGAAGTTAAAGGCTCAGACGCAACCGTTACATACGACACAATGAAAGCGAATGTAACAGTCACAGTTAAACACGATGGTACTGCTAAAGTTCTGATCGCGACTGTAGGCGACATTGCGGATAAAGAATTTAACAACCGTGTGACTCCTCCAGAAACTCCAGAATTCAATCCAGAAAAATATGTTTTAAACGAAAAAGAATTTGATTTGACTGGAACTTCATTATTAGATGATGATAAAGAGTTGGCAGACAAGTACGCAGATACCAATGCGAACCCATATGCGGATGATGCATCTAATAACGAAGCAGCGAATATCAATACTAAATCAGTTAAACCAGGTCAAAAACTTGTTTACCAAGTATGGTTGGATACAACTAAATTCGACGCAAACAACAAAGACAACATCCAATCAGTAGGAATCACAGATGACTACGATGAGGCAAAAGTCGACGTTGAAGCTTCAGCTATTAAAGCATACGATGGTAAGACTGGTGCGGATGTAACAGCTAAATTCGATATCGCTGTGAACAATGGTGTGATTACTGCAACTCTTAAAGATGGCTTCACGAAGTCACTTGGCGACGCAGAAAACACTCAAATCATTGATACAACTAAATTCGAATTCGGACGTTACTACAAGTTTGATATTCCAGCAACTGTTAAAGCGGATGTTAAAGGCGGAGTAGACATCGAAAATACTGCGGCTCAAGTTGTAAACTACTACAACCCAGTAAGCAAGACTGTTGAAAAACCAAGCAAACCAACTGAAAAACGTGTAAACAGCGTACCAGTACAAGTAGAATTCAACTTCACTAAACGTCTAGAAGGACGTGAATTGAAAGCTAACGAATTCAGCTTCGTACTGAAAGATTCAACAGGTAAAGTTGTTGAAACTGTAAGCAACGATGCATCAGGTAACGTTAAGTTCTCTAAACTTGAATTCAAGAAAGAACAAGCAGGAGTTCACAACTTCACAGTTGAAGAAGTGAAAGGTACTGACGGAACTGTTACTTATGATAAGATGAAAGCAGTAGTAACTGTAGAAGTTAAACATGACGGAACAGCGAAAGCTCTCATCACTAACGTAACAGATCCAGCAGACAAAGAGTTCAACAACAAGGTGACTCCACCAGAAACTCCAGAATTCAACCCAGAGAAGTATATCCTGAATGAATCTAAATTCGATCTTACAGGTGTGAAACTTCTCGACGATGATAAAGAGTTGAAGGATAAAGTTGCGGAAACAAACGCAAATCCTTACGTTGATAAGACTGATAACAACGAAGCTCAAAATATCAATACCAAAACACTCAAGAAGGGTGATAAAGTATACTACCAAGTATGGTTGGATACAACTAAATTCACTGAAGCACACAATATTCAATCTGTTGGTGTTACAGATAAATATGACAGTGCAAACTTGAATGTCAACGGAGCTGATATTAAGGCATACGACTCTGTAACAGGAGAAGATGTAACAGCTAAGTTTGATATCAAGGTTGAAAACGGTGTGATTACTGCAACTTCTAAAGCAGACTTGACTAAGTCACTTGGAGACGCAGAAAATACACAAGTTATCGACACAACTAAGTTGGCCTTCGGACGTTACTACAAGTTTGAAATCCCTGCAGAAATTAAACAATCTGCTCAAGAGGGTGTGGATATCGAAAATACAGCTTCACAAATCGTACACCAATACGATCCAACTAAGAAGTCTGTAGAAAAACCAGAAAAACCAACTGAAAAACGTGTAGTCAACATTCCAGTTAAAGTTCAATTCCAATTTACTAAGAAATTGGAAGGTCGTGAGTTGAAGGCTGGTGAATTCAGCTTCGTTCTTAAGGACGAAAAAGGAAATGTGATCGAAACCGTAACTAATGATGCGGCTGGTAAGATCCAATTCTCAGCACTTGAATTCAAGCGTGGTGAAGAAGGAACTCATCTCTACCATGTAGAAGAAATCCGTGGCACAGATTCTAGCGTTGAATACGATAAGATGGTTGCTACTGTGGGTATTATGATTAATAAAGACGGTAAAGTATTGACGGCTGTTACTCAGTTGCCAGAAGATACAGAGTTTAACAACACTGTTATTCCGCCAACACCACCAACAACACCGCCTAATACACCACCAACACCGCCAACAACACCACCTAATACACCACCAACAACACCACCAACAACACCGCCAACACCGCCAACACCAACAACTCCACCAGCTCCAGCACTTCCTGAAACTGGTGAAGATCAATCAGCTTCTGCTGCATTGTTAGGTGCTGCACTTGGTATGGTTGGCCTTGCGGGACTTGCAAAACGCAAAAAACGCGAAGACTAAAATTGAGGTGACATCGACAAACTAGTTGATGAGGTGACAATTTTAGATCCAACAGGAAGAGGCTTTGCTCGAAAGAGCAAGGCCTCTTTGTTTGTTGTTGAAAACTTAGAAAAATTGCATATATATTATGAAATGTTTCAGAAATTATTCGATTAGTTATTTTATTCTGTTACTAGTTTCAACCGATTTTTGTTGACTTAAAATATGGAAAACAGTATACTAGTAAAGTAATTTGATCTTTCAAACTGCCGGCAACAAGGGGAATGAAGCCACTTTGAATTGGAATTACAGTAGGGTTTGGAGTGGAAGAACTTCACACCCTTATTGTCGTCGGTTACCCTCATAAACGGGACATAGATTCCGAATGATTTGTATAAATATAAAAAACTTCCTTGGAACAGAATTCCATAGGAAGTTTCTTTGTGTTTGGGATCTAATCTTGTTTCTTTTTGTAAGAGATAAGACTGGCCAAACCTGCTAAGAGACCAAGTCCAAGTAGGGCTAAGTGAGAGGTCTTTTCACCTGTTGCAGGTAGGTGCGTTTCTTCTTGGGGAGTATTAGGAACAGCTTCAAGGAGATCCTCTGTTTGGCTTATATTTTCAAGAGGTTTCTCCTCTTCTTTGTTAGAGAGAAGTATTGACCCCTTTTCTTCATGAACGCCAGTTGTGTTTGCTTTTGTCACGGAAGGAAGAGGGCTAACTGTTTCTTCTTTTTCGGTTTCTGGGGATGGTTGTGGAGTAGGGATTTCTTTGTCCTTGTAGGCAAAGATCAAGATGGTTGTTCCCACTTCTACGTTCCCAGTTTGTTCAGCTGCACCGATCCGTTCGTAGATGTGGCCGTCGTAGGAGATTTCATCTGGTGCGATAGCGACGTAAGGGGTTCCATTGTCCACATTGGTTGCAACAGCAAGCTCTGCTTGCAATTCAGTGCTAGTATCTTGGATGACAAATCGCGCGATGACCGTTCCTGTAGCTAACTTGTAATCATAGATGACAGTTTTCATTCCTTTCGTGACGGTGCCACTTGGATCCGCAGAATCAGCACGGTGCCCAACTAGATGGTAGACGAGGCCATCTTTTGTGATTTCTGTTGGTGCCTCACTGGTGTACTTGGTACCGAAATCTACCTCTGTAGCAAGGTCTTGCGCCTCTTGCAGATCAGTGTCACTTCCCTGAGTGAGGAATCGTACTCTGACAGATCCTTTGGTGATGGTATAGGAAATAGCGTTATCAGCTGTTGGAGACTCAGGGATTGGAAGAAGATAGCCTTTGGTCTCGTCAAGAGGATCGACAAGGTTTAAGACTTGTCCATTAGCGTCTTTTGGCTCTAATTCCTCCACGTAAGGTAGGATAGCAGTAGGAGATGCGATGGCAGTTGGATTTGTGGAATCATTTAGATAAGTGATCTCTTTAAGAGCATTGGCTGGTTCTTTACCAGTGGCATAGCTGATCCTATAGACACCAACTGGTCGATAGATGACCGTATCTGTGATATCTGCTGCATCAGCATGAATGCCAGTATGGTGACCTGCTTTTGTCAGATCAGAAGAGACGGCATCAGTCGATTCTTCTGCTACGACAACATAGCCTTTTTTGACGGGATTTTCGAGAGCTATAAAACTCGTGCCGTCTTGAGCTGTCCAGTCTTCAAGCTTCGTCTCGCCTGTCACCAAATTGATGCTTCCTTTGCGAGCGAAATGAAGGCTGTCAGTATGGTCAGCTATTCCTGCAGGCCGGCGGTTAGATCCATCCTGGTCCTCTGTTACATAGGTCACTGTACGAGTCACTGTTTCAGATAAATGATCCAGATCAGCAGTTGTTTGACCAGCTGGAGCTAGAGGAGTTGGAAAGACACGACCCTCGCTATCTCCTGGGACAAGTTGACCGGCTTGGATGGGTTGTGCTTCTGAAAATTCTACAATTTTTGGTGCCAAGCGGACAATAAACTCTTGAACGCCATCTTCATTTGTGTTGTTAGCGTCGCGGTCAAAGTTTGGTTGTCCGTCTGCATCGAAGCCATTCTCTACTAGTTCATAGCCTTTCTTCAAATAGTTGGCAATGGTTTCTTTTGTCGAGTAATTGATCTTTTCACCTGTATGCCCAACCAAGTCACTGGAACGCTTGAGCTCAACTCCGTTTTTATCTTGATAAAGAACATGAGCGGCTTCATTGAGTTTGACGTAGAGCATATCCCATACATCTAGACTAGGAACATCGATAGCAGCCATCCATTGGCCAGCTCCTCCGTCATAATAAACATTTGCGCTTGTTTCCCGGAGGTTGATGTTGTATGTTCCTTCAACAGCATCAGGTGTGGCCCAGTAAATGCTGGCGTGTTCAGCCTGGTCTTTTGTGATTTTTCCGAGTGGAACAAAAGCTTGAATATTGGTTAGTTTTTCGGTTGTATTCACAGCACTGTTCCATTTGTTTTCAGTGATGCCAACCAAATTGATCAAGTGAGCAATTCGATCACCCATCTTGGTTTCTTTTGTAATGGTATAAATGGTTCCAGGTTGAACCCTATCTGCGTTATCCAGGTTGGATCCGATGAAGTTGCCGTTCACCAGTACATTGGTATTGTCTACAATCCGACGAGTATCATGCGCCAAGGTGTCGCGACCACGAAGAAGTTCTTGATAAGCAACGATGAATTCTTGGTAGTTGAATTCTGCATTGGCAAAGTCAGCATTGACCGGTAAGTTTTGATTGAGATACCATTCGGCTTGAATCACCCCAAAACCTTTGGCATCTTGAGAAGTATTGAGGGCTGCAGTCGTCATATGGTAACCACCACTCGCTGCGATAATAGCATCTGTCAGCAATTCGTTGTCTTTGCTGAGGGTCGATGCATTTTTACCACGGTGAGTATAGGCTGCGATGATGGGAGATTTTCCCTTGTATAAATCACGCATCCGTTCGGTGAGGCGAGTCAAGGCTTGGTAGGTAGAGTCATAGTAAATGCTATCACCCCAAACTTCTGCATAAGGAGCAGAGACATTGGTCTTACCTAGTCGATCAGCGTCTCCAGTGGAGATATCGTTGATCATGAAGTCATAGCCTTCTTTTTTGAGAGCTTCGGCAGCAGCCACGGCTAGTTCTGGATAGTGCTCGCTCAAAGAGAAGCCTTTTCCAGGTTCACTGACTTTTTCCACCCAGTTAGAACCCATGGTATCCCCTTGCCATCCATCAAAATTGCCTTCTTTCATGGCTTTGGTCATGACTTCAATGATAAATTTTTGCCAATTTGGATCGCCTGGATCGAGAAATTGTTGGATATCGGTCGCTGTGACATCTCCCTTCTTACCAAAGTTGAAATGGTCTTCTAGATTGCGAACGATGGCACTTTTCACTTCATTTGGGACCCCTTCTTCGAGGGAAACCGCATAAATCATGTTATAGAGCATGGCTTTGGCACCAGTAGTATGGACATGATCCACCAGCTCTTTGACTGCTTCTGTATCGATGACAGGTAAGTAGGACTTGCGCTTGTCAGGATCTGTTTCGCTATTTGGAATCAAGAAAGTCGCCCAATCTTGAGTGAAACGTTCAACATTTGCTGGGAATGGGTTGGCAGGTGTATTGTAGACATCGTAGAAGAAATAGCTGTTGATGTGCATATTGGCCAATTGGTCAATACTATTCTTGTAGCCTTCTACCTGATCATTGGTGATGGAGTTGTGATTGTCTTTTGAGCCGGCAACTACCCCATAACGTGGGTAGATCGTCCAGTCATCTTCAACAGCAAGACCCGCTGCCTTATGAAAGGCTTGGGAACCATCTGCTTTCTTACCAAGGACATCTACGATAAATCCAGCATTAGGTGAAAAGACAGTACTTGGAATCGTTAGTGCATTTCCTTCAAGGTTTTTCTTTTCATAAATGATCTGATCCAAATGGGAGACAGTGACATCAGATGTAACCACTTCAGGGTTGTTGATGGAGATCCGAACATCTTCTCCACTTTTATAAGTTGCTTTATCAAAGGTGACGTCGTTAGTGATTTTTGGGGTATTATAAGTAGTTGCTGGAGTAGGACTGACTGCTTGAGTGGTAGTCACTGTTGGTGTTGATTCAGCTGGTGAAGGTGTAGCATCTGTAGCTGCAACTTCTTCACTAGTAGGGGTAAGTGTGCTCCTAGTGGTTGCTACTGGTTGATTGCTTGCTGTGATCTCAGAAGTCTGATTGCTATTGATTTCGTCAGCCGTGGCAACAGAGCTTAGTATCAAGGCTCCGAAAAGAGTAATCATAGAGACTAGTGCCTTATTGCGTTTGCGAAAATAGCCGTGGCCTTTTTCAGAGATACTGCTTTGTGCTTGTTTCATTTCTTCCTCCCCAATACTGTCTATGCAGTTCGTTCAACATTATTTAAAAAAAAGTTGATTTTGTATACCCCAGTATACGACTTTCCACTAGATAGTGTCAATTTAAAAAAGTAAATGAGATTGGAAGTTTTCATAAAAGTATTAGAAAACAGCACTAAATAAGGGTTTTTGGTTCGGAAAAATAAAAAAACAAAAAACGTTTGACATAAAATTTCCCCGCATCTAAAAAATGGTACAAATTAGTGATAAATACAAAATAAGAAGAATCAGTTGTAAAACTGGGGAAAGCTCGTTACTAAAGGACATTCTGCAATTTATTCTATTTTCATTACTCTAGATTAAGTTAAAAAATTTTTTTTAGAAAAAAAAACTGGCAAAAATTAGATATCAAACGTTTGACATATATAGAAGAAAATTAAAAAGAATACTTTTATAAACAAGGGATTTTGTCAAAAAAGAAGCAAAATTTGAATGGAGATGTGAAAAAAATTAAAAAATAATATTGACACATATGGGGGTAAGTGTTAATATCGCTTTACCAAAATAGACATTAAAATTCAATGTGTTGATTTTGATGAGAATAAATTTGAAAAAGAGGTTAGAAGGAACTATATGTCACTAATTAAAAATAGCAAGACTACTAAGTATGCCTTGCGTAAAACGTCTGTCGCTTTTGGTTCCGTAGCGGTAGCTACGGTTATTGCAGTAGCAGGAGCTACATCTGTTTCTGCAGATGAAGTTGCTTCAGCTACTACAGCAGTCACTTCAACAACGGCTACTCCAACAAAATCGACAACTGAGGCTAAAGAAGTTGCTGTACCAGATTATTTAGAGACTGCGAAAACAGATGCGGTGACTACTGGACTTGAAGTTACAGAAACAGAAGCAAAGACCCAAGCAGATGAAAAAACTGCTGAGCAAGATTATGCGAAGCAAGCCATTGCTATTGATAAGATTGTAGCAGACTATAAGGCAGAAGTTGCAGCGAATCAAGCAACTTATGAGAAGGGAAAAGCAGTTGTAGATGCGAAAAATGCTGCGGCTCAGGCAGCTTATGACAAGGAAGTTGAAACCTATAACAAAGAGCAAGCTGCTTACGAGAAAGCAGTGGCTGAAAATGCTGCAGCCCTAGCAGATAATCAGGCTGCAAAAGTGGCTTATGAAAAAGCTTTTGAAGAATACCAAACGGCTTTTAAAGCTTATATTGAGTCTGTTAAAGCCAAACAAGCCGTTGAGACAGAAAACAATTTAGCCCAAAAGGCTTACGATATCAAATTGGCTGACTACAAGGAGAAAAAGCGTCTCTATGATGAAGCGCAAGCAGCTTACTTGATTGATAATGAACTATACAAGAAGAAAAAAGCGCAATACGATGATGCTAAAGATGCCTTCAATAAGATGGTTAAAGAGCGTGGAGGAAACCCTGAGAAGTACAAACAAGATTTGACCTTCCTTCCAGAAGAGTTGGAAGATGGGGAAACAACAACGCTTTACCACCAAACAACAGGACTTACTACGTATTTGACAAAAGAAGGTCAATCTCGCTTGTATGGGGACGGTAAAGCTACCAAGATGTATGAAACTAAGAACCTACAAGATTCAGATTTGACAACAACGAACCCATATGCGGATAATGAAATCGAATGGGCAGTGGTCAAAGTTGGAGATAAGTTCGATGTAACCTACAAGGGTCTTAGCCAGGCTACTATCAAAGAAGGTCGTGATATCAAGCGTATTGCTAAAGTGGTCTACAAGTATGAAGTGAAAAGCTTGCCATCTAATGACGGACGAGGAATCGTTCAAATTTACAATGATCCAGCAGTGACAATGACAATCGGTAGCTCAACTGACACAGACCAACCCGTCACAGTTGGTGTTGATGTTGAATTTTATGATGAAAATGATCAATTGATTAATTTAGCTAACTATAATGCCATTTTGGCTTTGAATTCCTTAAACCACTGGAATGGAGCTTCTTATGTTGAAAATGACAAACCTCGCGCCCTCCTTGTAGAAGCTAAAGATATCAATGGAAACACTGTTCGTGGAACTTGGGATCCTTATTCAGATGGTAGTAACCCTAGTCTTGACGGAGCAGATGTTGCTGTGAAGCGTGGCTATGCAAACTTCGGTAGCGCTCAAGTCTTTAATGATGCTGACAATCCATTGAAGATCGTTAGTCAAAAAGCAACTTGGGATGGGAATGGTTTCTCAGTCAGTGAAGAAACTGTCCTTGATGTGACGACAGTCAATGCTTCAGGTGGAGGGAATGGCCATTCTATCGGAACAGAAGACTATGAATTTGGGGGTAGTTCTGATATTGTCGGTGCATATTCAGTTGATGCGGGATCAGGGATTTTGACCTATACTCCACGGATGAAGCACCAAAATACACCTCACGTAGAGTCTGTAAATATTGGGAATAAAGAGTTTATTAAGTTGCCAAACTCTAGTGTTGACCAAGATCCAACTACAAAGGAAGTATTTGCCAAGGAACAAAACCAGTATATGAACGAAGGTGCAACTTTTAATGCGGATCCTTCAAGTTCAACTAAGGGATGGGATGATCCAAAAAGTCCGTATCTCTACTATGGTGGCGGTGCAGTTATCTTGAAAGACGGCCATCTTGAGTTCACTGCTAAGGGAGCAAATGCTACGGATGAAGCAACCCTCTATTGGTTCTCAATCAATTCAAACGTTGCCTTTCCACAAGATCCAGGAGAAGAGCCAGTAAAACCAACAGCACCAACAGCACCAACAGCTCCTGAAAAACCTGAAATCAAAGATGTTCCAGCTGAAAAGGAAGTTCCAGTTCCACCAGCTTCCCCACTTTATAAGGTGGAACCAAAAGTTCCAGAACAACCGGTGAAGCCAACAGCCCCTGAATTGGAAAAGGATCCTGTGCTAAAAGAAACTATCAAACCGACAGTGGAATGGCATAAAAATAATATTCTTGTTACAAAAGAAGAGCCGCAACCGAAACCACAACCGGAACCACAATCGAAACCAACACCTAAGGCAGAGCCTAAACCAACTATTGGCTATCATACGCCTGCGCCAATGGTGAAGCAAAAGGTTGAAGAAAATCCGGTATCTGATGTTATTGAGGTGAAAGAAGTGTTGCCAAATACCGGTACAGAATCTGCAATGACCCTAATGAGCATTGGCTTGTTTGGTATGATTGCATCGGGCTTTGGTCTTGCTCGAAAGAAAAAAGAAAACTAATATCTTTCTTCAATCATTAAAAAACCAGAAGGTATTAATCTTTTGGTTTTTTTGAAGTCTTTGAATACGGTTTATGTGAAATGTTGGAAATTTCTTGTAGGTTCTCTTTCATATTTATGTTACAATAAAACTATTATTATCGAAGGGAGAGACTATGATTAATTCAATTGTTTCACAAGGTTTGATTTGGGCTATTTTAGGATTGGGAATCTTTATGACCTTCCGAATTTTAGATTTTCCAGATATGACGACAGAAGGTTCCTTCCCGCTTGGAGGAGCGGTGGCGGTGACCTTGATCACCAAAGGGGTCAATCCGCTTATAGCGACCCTGGCTGCTATTGGAGCAGGATGCTTGGCGGGCCTTGCGACGGGACTTCTTTATACAAAAGGGAAAATCCCCACACTCTTGTCAGGGATCCTGGTGATGACATCTTGTAACTCGGTTATTCTCTTTGTGATGCAGCGGGCCAATCTGGGGCTTTTGGGTTATAAAAAAATTCAGGAATTTCTTCCTTTTGCCAGTGGGTTCAATGAGATCCTCATTGGCTTGATTTTTGTAACTCTTGTGGTGTTTGGTTTAATTTTCTTCTTGGATACGCGTTTGGGTCAGGCTTATATCGCAACAGGAGACAATCCAGATATGGCTAGAAGTTTTGGGATCAATACCGACCGGATGGAACTGATGGGCTTGGTCATTTCAAACGGTATTATTGCTCTATCTGGTGCACTGATGGCCCAGCAAGAAGGTTATGCGGATGCTTCGCGTGGAATCGGTGTCATTGTTATTGGGCTTGCCAGCCTCATTATTGGAGAGGTTCTCTTTTCAAATGTCACCTTGACAGAGCGCTTGCTCAGTATTGCGATCGGATCGATCGCCTACCAATTTTTGATTTGGGCTGTGATTGCCCTTGGCATCAATACCAGCTATATTCGAATCTTCAGTGCCTTGATCCTAGCTATTTGTTTGATGATTCCGACCTTTAAAGAAAAAATCATGAAAGGAGCGAAACTCAGTAAATGACAGCGATTGTAGAATTAAAAAATGTAACCAAGTCTGTGAGCAATGGGATGAATGAAGAAAAAGTCATTCTGGATGATGTCTCCTTGGAAATTCGAGAACATGATTTTATCACGATTTTGGGGGGCAATGGAGCTGGAAAATCAACCCTCTTTAATACGATTGCAGGAACCCTTCCAGTTAGCAGTGGAAAGATCTATATTCTTGGGGAAGATGTGACCACATACTCTCCAGAAAGGAGAGCCAAATACCTATCGCGGGTTTTTCAAGATCCTAAAATGGGAACTGCACCCCGGATGACAGTAGCAGAGAACCTCTTGGTAGCGAAGTTTCGTGGAGAAAAACGTAGCTTGATTCCGCGCCACTTGGCAAGCTATAAAGAAGAGTTTCAAGCAGTTCTTTCTAAGATTGGCAATGGCTTAGAAAATCATATCGACACAGCAGTTGAATTTCTTTCAGGGGGACAACGCCAGGCTTTGAGTCTGTTGATGGCTACACTAAAACGTCCAGAACTCTTGCTTTTAGACGAACACACCGCAGCCTTGGATCCAAAAACGAGTCAGGCTCTGATGACCTTGACCGATGAGTTTGTGAAACAAGATGCTCTCACTGCCCTTATGATTACTCACCATATGGAAGATGCTTTGAAATATGGCAATCGCTTGATTGTGATGAAAGATGGACAGATCGTCCAAGATCTCAATCAAGAAGAAAAAGCCCAAATGACCATCGCAGACTACTATGAATTGTTTGAGAAAGAATAAGATACAAAGTCCGTAAAATGCAAAGTGAAAATAGGAAATTCTTGCAGTGAGTGGTGCTCACAAGAGAATTTATCTTTTTCACACAGCATTTAGGGCGTGTTCATTTAATAAGATACAAAGGGCGTAGCGGATACAGTGAAAATAGGGAGTAGGACAGAAGCGATATGATTTATGAACGCTTCGTCGTCCTACCCCCACAAGTCTGATTAGGATTCTTCCGAACTGATCAAGCGAGAGAAGAGTTCAATCAGCTACAGTGCCTTGTCTACATGCTAAGCTAGAGAGCTTGTTCTCTAGCTTTTTCTCTTTCTAAAACACAAGCTACTGTTTATAAATATACGTCGTCCCTTCAATGACTGCCTTATACAACAAAAAAGCTTAGAAAGAGTTCAGAAGAAAACTGCATAAAAATAGAAACTAGTTTCAGATGGAATCGCTTGCAATCGCTAAGGGGGTTGAGTATAATATAGATAGAAAGATGAAGAAGGGATTGATTCCAATGCCTTATCGAAATAGTTTTTAGGTTACTTCGTTTTAGGCCTGTTTTGCTGATAGCTGTTCATGCTCTTAACGTAAAAGAGCAGTTATGTCGTGTGTGTCGGATCGGTTGGACGGTCGGGCAAGCCTGCTTAGCTTGTCCGAAGACATAAGAAAACGTGGAAATAGTAGGTAGAAGCTTTTTATAAAGGTTTTCAAACTTCAACGCGTCCAGTCGAAAGCTCATAAATTTAGATTTGGAAAGCAAAGAAAACCTCTGGTATTTTACAAAAATACTATTAAATGAAATCAACATCATAAACATTGTTTTGTTAGCCAATAGGTTAATTGCACCAAGTCAGCGAAGCAGACCAGGCCTCTAGTCCCGTAAGACTGGAGGCCATTTTTATAAAGATACAAAGGAGGGGGTGAGAGTATGGGATTGTCGTATGGGCAAGAGTACAGTTGTCGTGACCATTTTCGGCAAAGGGCTTTTGAGCGCTTTGGCATAGATGATCAGCACCTGAACCGCTGGATCAACCAACACCTCCCTTCCCTCTCTCCTTATGATGGTGATGTGGTTCAACCAGCCAACACGGAAGCCTATGTAGCTAGTGATGGAGTCATCTTTGTCTGCAACATCAAAAGTCGTGAGTTCATCACTTGTTTCAAGGCGGTTAATTACCAAGAACCAAAGGAAGAAGAGGAAGTTTACACGGACATTCATGAAAACAATGTCACTTCTTTCAAAAAGGACTTGCACCACTTGGTCAACCGCTACCGGCTCAAGGAAGCCAAAGAACTGTTTGAAAATATTGGAGAGGACTTGGATGACTTTTATCGTCTGTCCCAAGCAATCAAGAACGGTCAATTGAGTGTTCGAAATAGCAAGCGCCTAGAGGAATTGTTGGCTAAGTTCCATGTGATCAAGGCGGCTATGCGGATTATTGAAAATAAACGGGGAGATTACCATCTTTAGGGGTCTTTTCCCCCTAAAAATAGGCGCCTAGAAGCCTTCTCATCTACTTTAGATGGGGAGGCTTTTTTGCTGTGGGAAAGCTTTTTGAAAAAAATAGAAAAAAATTGTATAATAGAGTGGATATGCAAGTATTTGCAAAGCTGTAATTCGACTTGGGGAACCAAGGACCGTAAGTATTAAAAAAATTACACTAAAGGAGACAACAGTGAGTAGTATTAAATTAGTCACTCTTGGCGGTGTTCGAGAAAATGGGAAAAATCTCTACGTCGCTGAAGTGAACGAATCGATTTTTGTCTTGGATGCGGGATTGAAGTATCCAGAAAATGAGCAACTTGGGGTGGATGTCGTCATCCCAAATATGGACTATCTTTTTGAAAATAAGGAGCGCATTGCGGGTGTTTTCTTGACCCACGGTCATGCGGATGCTATTGGAGCCTTGCCTTATCTTCTAGCTGAAGCGAAAGTCCCTGTATTCGGGACAGAGTTGACCATTGAGTTGGCCAAACTCTTTGTAAAAAGTAATGACAGTGTCAAGAAATTCAATGACTTCCATATCATCGATCAAAATTCGGAGATCGATTTTGGCGATGCTGTTGTATCCTTCTTTCAAACCACCCACTCGATCCCTGAAAGTATTGGGATTGTGATCGGTACTCCTGAGGGGAATATCGTCTACACAGGAGACTTTAAATTTGACCAAACTGCAAGCGAGTCTTATGCGACCGACTTTGCACGCTTGGCTGAGATCGGACGTGAAGGGGTGCTTGCTCTCTTGAGTGATTCAGCCAATGCGGATAGTACCATTCAAGTTGCCAGTGAGCAAGAAGTAGGGGATGAAATCCTGGATACCGTTGCGGACTGGGATGGTCGTGTGATCGTGGCAGCCGTAGCCAGCAACCTTTCTCGGATCCAGCAGGTCTTTGATGCTGCTGCTGAGACTGGACGTCGGGTGGTCTTGACAGGATTTGATGTGGAAAACATCGTCCGAACAGCCATTCGCTTGAACAAATTGTCTCTTCCCAACGAAAAACTCTTGATCAAACCCAAAGAAATGAGCCGGTTTGAGGATCATGAATTGATTATTTTAGAAACAGGCCGGATGGGTGAGCCGATCAATGGTTTGCGTAAGATGTCTATCGGCCGCCACCGTTATGTGGAAATTAAAGATGGGGACTTGGTCTACATCGTCACTACACCGTCTATTGCCAAAGAAGCAGTGGTGGCACGTGTGGAAAATATGATTTACCAAGCTGGTGGAATTGTTAAATTGATCACGTCAAGCTTGCGCGTGTCTGGTCACGGTAACGCACGAGACTTGCAGTTGATGATCAACCTCCTTCGACCTAAATATCTCTTCCCAATCCAAGGTGAGTATCGTGAGTTGGATGCCCATGCGCGGGTGGCGATGGAAGTCGGTATCCTACCTGAAAATATCTTTATTCCAAAACGTGGATCCGTGATGGAATATGAAAAGGGTGACTTCGTTCCTGCGGGAAGTGTCTCGTCTGGAGATGTCATGATTGATGGGAATGCCATTGGCGATGTGGGCAATATCGTCCTTCGTGACCGTAAAGTCTTGTCAGAAGATGGGATCTTCATCGTCGCTATTACGGTGAATCGCAAGGACAAGAAGATTATTTCCAAAGCGCGCGTGCATACCCGTGGATTTATCTACGTCAAGAAGAGTCGGGATATTCTTCGTGAAAGTTGCGACTTGGTCAACCAAAGCGTTGAAGACTATTTGACACAAGACAGCTTTGACTGGGGTGAGTTAAAAGGTTTGGTACGCGACAACTTGTCTAAGTTCTTATTTGAACAAACCAAACGTCGTCCAGCCATCCTACCAGTCGTGATGGAAGTGAAATAAAGTAGAAGAAAAGGGAACGCTTGGCGGCCGGAGGCTTGCCGAGTGTTTTTAACAGTAGAAAGAGGAAATCAAATGGCAGTTATGCAGATTGAGTATTATTCAGAAGCCTTGAAGATGGAGTGGGGTGTGTCCGTCCTTTATCCTGACGCGTCGCGCGTGGAGGATCCAGCGGATACGGATATTCCTGTCCTTTATCTTTTGCATGGGATGAATGGCAATCATCATTCTTGGTTGAAGAGGACCAATGTAGAACGCATTTTGCGAAATACCAATCTGATCGTGGTCCTCCCCAATACCAATAATGGCTTCTACACAGATACCCAGTATGGCTACAACTACTACACGGCCATCGCGGAAGAGTTGCCAGAGACTCTTTCTCGCTTCTTCCCGAATATGACCAAAAAACGAGAGAAAACCTTTATTGCAGGTCTGTCCATGGGTGGCTATGGCTCGATGCTCTTGGCCCTCAAGACAAATCGTTTCTCTCGAGCTGCGAGTTTCTCTGGAGCACTTAGTTTTCACGATAGAGACTTTGAAAACAATGACTTGGAGAAACCGGCCTTTTGGAAGGGAATCTTTGGGGATATAGAAGATTGGACGACGAGTCCCTACTCCCTTGAGACTGCTGCGAAGAAGTTTTCAGATAAAAAGACCAAGCTCTGGATCTGGTGTGGGGAGCAGGATTTCCTCTATGAAGCTAATCAATATGAAGTGAAGGCATTAAAGAAATTAGGCATGGATGTCACTTATAGCCACAGTCCAGGCAAGCACGAATGGTTTTATTGGGAACGGGAGTTGGAACACTTTTTACAAACCCTGCCAATTGACTTTGAATTAGAAGAACGGTTAAAATAAGATACAAAGCCCGTAAAATGCAAAGTGAAAAAAGGAAATTGTCGCAGGGAGCGATGCTCACAAGAGAATTTATCTTTTTCACACAGCATTTAGGGCGTGTTCGTTTATTAAGATGGAAACAATCATCATATGGAGGCTGGGACAAAAGTCCTAGCCTCTTAATTGTTTTTGGATTGTCGAGCAAGACACAGTGGTTGAGTGGTCTCTACTACGCTGATTTCATCAGCTTTTACAGCCCTACTCAACTGTGCGGAGGTGGGACGACGAAATCGAATTCTAACGAATGACCGATTTCTGTCCCACTCTCTTTTCTTATATATAGGAAGAAAAGTTGGAATTGTCACTTATTCATTTCAGTCCCGCTTTCTTTGTGGTATAATAGGAACGATTGAAAAATGAGCTAGAAATAGCGAACAAGACAAGAGGAGAGAAACATGGTAAAAGATATTCGTGTGCGTTATGCACCAAGTCCAACCGGACTACTACACATCGGAAATGCTCGGACAGCATTGTTTAACTACTTGTATGCACGCCACCATGGTGGAACCTTTATCATCCGTATCGAAGATACGGACCGCAAACGTCATGTCGAAGACGGTGAACGTTCCCAGCTTGAAAACCTTCGTTGGTTAGGCATGGACTGGGATGAAAGTCCTGAGACGCATGAAAACTACCGCCAGTCTGAACGTTTGGAACTCTATCAAACATACATTGACCAACTCTTGGCGGAAGGAAAAGCCTACAAATCTTATGTGACAGAAGAAGAGTTAGCGGCAGAACGTGAACGTCAAGAAGCAGCCGGTGAAACACCTCGCTACATCAACGAATACCTTGGCATGAGCGAAGAAGAAAAAGCAGCTTACGTTGCAGAACGTGAAGCTGCGGGCATCATCCCGACGGTTCGTTTGGCAGTGAATGAGTCTGGTATCTACAAGTGGCATGATATGGTCAAGGGTGATATCGAGTTTGAAGGTGGCAATATCGGTGGTGACTGGGTCATCCAGAAGAAAGATGGCTACCCAACCTACAACTTTGCCGTTGTCATCGATGACCACGATATGCAAATTTCTCACGTTATCCGTGGAGATGACCACATTGCCAACACACCAAAACAGCTCATGGTTTATGAAGCGCTTGGATGGGAAGCACCTGAGTTTGGTCACATGACACTT
The DNA here is from genome assembly GCF_047460295.1 of Streptococcus sp. OMI870. Taxonomy (NCBI): domain Bacteria; kingdom Bacillati; phylum Bacillota; class Bacilli; order Lactobacillales; family Streptococcaceae; genus Streptococcus; species Streptococcus sp. OMI870. Next base: position 397,278 of record NZ_JASHGM010000002.1, on the reverse strand, counting down.
ATCATCAATTCTGAAACTGGTAAGAAGTTGTCTAAACGGGACACTAACACCCTTCAATTTATCGAAGATTACCGTAAGAAGGGCTACCTTCCAGAAGCAGTCTTTAACTTCATCGCCCTTCTTGGTTGGAACCCTGGTGGGGAAGATGAGATCTTCTCTCGCGACGAACTGATCAAGCTCTTTGATGAAAACCGCCTTAGCAAGTCTCCAGCAGCTTTCGACCAGAAGAAACTAGACTGGATGAGCAATGACTACATCAAGAATGCAGACCTTGCGACCATCTTTGAAATGGCTAAACCATTCCTTGAAGAAGCAGGTCGTTTGACAGACAAGGCTGAAAAATTAGTGGAGCTCTACAAACCACAAATGAAGTCAGTGGATGAAATCGTTCCATTGACAGACCTCTTCTTCTCTGACTTCCCAGAATTGACTGAAGCTGAGCGAGAAGTCATGGCTGGTGAAACGGTTCCGACTGTACTTGAAGCCTTCAAAGCGAAATTGGAAGCCATGTCAGACGATGAGTTTGTGGCAGAAAATATCTTCCCACAAATCAAAGCAGTCCAAAAGGAAACTGGTATCAAAGGGAAAAATCTCTTTATGCCAATCCGTATCGCTGTTTCAGGGGAGATGCATGGTCCTGAATTGCCAGATACCATCTATTTACTTGGACGTGAAAAATCTATCCAGCATATTGAAAATATGTTGGAAAAAATCAGATAATTATCAGAAAAGTCCCTATTAAAAGGGGCTTTTTGTTTTAGCTCTAAAGTAAAAGTATTATAGGAGTTTATCAAAAAATTGCCCCGGTTTGACAAATTGACACGACCGAAAACGCTTTTATCACTATTTAAAACAAAAATTATAAAAAAATAGCAATAATTAAGAATAATTGCTTCCAAAATTCGACAGATTAGTCTATAATGTTAGGGAAATAAAAAATGCAATAAGGAGATAGAAATGTTTTTTAAACGTTCTAATGGTGAATTCCGTGAAACGGATCGAGTGACTCGTTTCAAATTGATCAAGTCAGGTAAAAACTGGTTGCGTGCAGCGACTTCAAACTTTGGTCTTTTGAAAGTCATTCGTGGTCAAGTCGAAGAGACAGTTGTAGCTGAAGTCCGTGAAGACGCAGTATCAGTGAAGGAAATGACAAGCCGAGGCTTGCTCAAGGGGATCGTAGCAGCAGGGGCTGTTCTTGGTGCAGCTACAGTAGCAAATACTGCAAAAGCTGATGAAACTGGATCAGACGTTGCGACTGCATCTGAACTTTCAAGCGAAGCACTTGTAGACCAAGGAAGTACAGTCCTTGGAACAACATCAACAACAGAATCTCAGTCTGAATCAACAACAGCATCAACAACTGAGTCAACTACTGAATCTCAATCTCAATCAACAACAGAATCAGCTAGCGCTTCTGCCTCAACATCTGTAAAAGTATCAGCATCTCTATCAGTTTCATTGAGCGAACAAGGTTCAGCAGAACTTTCAGCAGCTTCAAGCGAATCAACTGTAGCAGCTGGCTCTGAAGCAAGGGTAGAAGCTACTACAACAGTAGCGAAAGCTGAAGATAAAGTTGTTTTGGAACAAAACACTTCAGAAGCAGCATTGTTGAACAAGATTGCAGGAGACTACTCAGCAACTGTATCGGCTCCAGAGAAGAAAGCAGCACTTGATGCGGCAATTTCTAAAGTTCAAACTGAATTGACAGCAAGCAACAGCTTGATCAATGCCAATGCATCAGCGCAAGCATACGCAGACCAACGCGAACGCTTGAGCAAGTCAGTAGATGACATGATGGCAACCTTGACTGCAGCAGGCTTTACTGGTAATACAACAGTCAATGGTGCTCCAGCCATTTCAGCTCAGTTGTCACCAATCTCAACAAGTACTAATGGAACGACAGTTCCAGTTATTACAGATGCGAACGGTGCAACGATTGAGGATGCAGCCTTCAGCAAGTCTGGCTATGCTTTGGATCCAAACGCTGATCGTTTCACTTTCGGTGTATGGCAATTCCTTAAAACAGACCATTCTACTGGTGCGAAAACAAACTTTGATTACTATGCTACTCTTGCAGTAGATCGTTCTGCCATCACTGGTAGTCTTTCAGCTAATCCAGATGTTTACTTGCGTATTGTGAAGAAATCTGATGGATCAGAAGTCTACACTCGTACCCTCAAAGCTGGAGAAAGCAACATCTCACTTCCAAGCTACATCACCAACAACAACTCTGATGTAACCAATACTTTGACTTATACAGGTGCTAACGGCACTGATCCAGGAAACGTTACCTTCTCATTGGTAAATGCGAAGCTTGAGTATGAAACACTTCAAATCCGTGATACTAACTATCCTGGTAATGAAGGTGAAGACAAACAAAACGTTCAAACTTCTGTTCCTTATGCAACAGTTGATCAAACAACTCACTATAAGCTTATCCAAGGTAACTCTACTCCAGGTCAACTATACAAACCTACTGGAAATGAAACAGATCTTGCAAGCTACACACAAACAGGTCTTGCAGGACAACAATTTACAGCTTCAAACAACCGTGATATCCCTGGTTACAAGCATGTAGCTGCTACAACAGATTCTACTCAAAAAACATCTGGTATCCTTGGTAAAGGTGTTGTCGGTCAAAAACTGGTCGAACTTCAAGGTGGAGCCAACCACTACTATGTGAAACGTATTTCTGAAATCGTGGATACAAATGGTTCGACTGTAACGAAATTCTACGCTCTTGATCCATCTCAAGTGAACAATTTTGCTACATCTGATATTGGTACTGAAGATGTATCTAAGTACACACTCATCTACACAAGTAAAGTTAATAAGGCTGGTGAAGAGTGGAAGTCTGATGAGACTAAAGTTACAAAAGTAAACAGCAAAAATGGTGACTACTACATTGAAGTCAACGAAACAGCTGGAAGCAAATCACTCATTATTACTGGTTGGTCGTCTCCTACTGAGACAGATACTTATAAACAAATGGACGGAACTCTACATACTTATCCACGTCCATTCAAAGGTGCTCCAAGCACATCATTGACACCTGCCGGAGCTGGTAATAACAGTTACAACATCATTGCTGGTAAAGTTCCAGAAATCCAAGCAGAAGGATCTGTTGCGAATGACCCAACAGCACCAAATGGTAAAGTATACTCTGATTTGAAGGGTTATTCATCATTCTCAAACAACTACTCAATTCCTACTGCGATTAAACCATCAACTGATGTAAACTATTACTTTGAGAAAATGGGTGATTCTGAATCAGCTTCTCAATCACAATCTTTCTCTACCTCTGCTTCAAACTCGCAATCCGAGTCAGAAGTAGTGTCTAAATCACAATCTTCATCAGAATCAGAAGTAGCGTCTAAGTCACAATCTGTATCAGAATCAGAAGTGGTTTCTAAATCACAATCAGTGTCACAATCAGAATCAGAAGTGGCGTCTAAGTCACAATCTGTATCAGAATCAGAAGTAGTTTCTAAATCACAATCAGTGTCACAATCTGAATCAGAAGTAGTATCTAAGTCACAATCTGTATCACAATCAGAATCTGATACAACATCAGCTTCTAAATCAGCATCAGAATCAGCATCTGCATCATTGAGCCAATCAGAAGTTGAGTCAGCATCTGCATCAGAATCAGCATCTGCATCATTGAGCCAATCAGAAGTTGAATCAGCAAGTGTATCTGAGTCACAATCAGAATCTGCTTCTAAATCTGCATCTGAGTCAGCATCAGCATCTAAGTCTGCTTCAGAGTCAGCAAGCGCGTCAGAATCTGCATCAGCGTCAGCGTCTGAGTCAGCAAGCACATCTGCATCAGAATCAGCAAGCGCGTCAGAATCAGCATCTGAATCTGCTTCAACATCAGCATCAGAGTCAGCAAGCGCGTCAGAATCAGTATCAGCATCTGCATCAGTATCAGCGTCTGAATCAGCATCAGTATCTGAATCAGTATCAGCATCTGCATCAGTATCAGCATCTGAATCAGCATCAGTTTCAGAATCAGTATCAGCGTCAGCATCAGTATCAGCGTCTGAATCAGCATCAGTATCTGCATCAGTATCAACATCTGCATCAGTATCAGCGTCTGAATCAGCATCAGTATCAACATCTGCATCAGTATCAGCATCTGAATCAGTATCAGCATCTGCATCAGTATCAGCGTCTGAATCAGTATCAGCATCTGCATCAGTATCAGCGTCTGAATCAGCATCAGTATCTGAATCAGTATCAGCATCTGAATCAGCATCAGTTTCAGAATCAGTATCAGCGTCTGAATCAGTATCAACTTCTGTATCCATTTCAGAATCATTGAGTACTTCAACTTCACTTTCTACATCAGTATCAGCATCAGCATCTAACTCTTCATCAAATTCTGAAAGTGAAAAACCTCAAGGTGAAGTTATTATTACTTACATCCGTGAGAATGATGGTAAGGAAATTAAAGTCCAACGTCAAGATACTCCTAAGTCAGACTACAACACGCCTTATGACACTACTGAGAACGATGAACAACCTAAGTACATTGAGTTTGAAGGTAAGAAATACGAACGTGTACCGGCTGGTGATTATCCAGTAGGTAAAGTTGATAGTGAAGGACATCTTGAAACTTCTGATCCAATCAAAGGTAAAGTAGAAAAACCAGTTTCTAAGATTACTTATGTTTATAAAGAGGTTAAAGAAGAACCAGCACAACCTAAGGGTAATGTATATGTTCACTACGTAGACACTGAAGGTAACAAGATCAAGGAATCTGTAACGGACGAAAAAGATCAACCAGTTGATAAAGATTACGATACAGTAGTAGACAACCGTCCGAAAACAATCGAGTTCCAAGGTAAGACATACGAATTGGTACCAGCAGGTAACTACAAAGTAGGTCAAGTCGATGAACAAGGTCACTGGACAGGTGATGACGCTACAACTGGTAAAGTAATCGAAGGTGATAAGAATGTCACTTACGTCTACAAACTTAAGGAAGATCCAACGAAACCTAAAGAAGGTGAAGTAATCATCACTTACATCCGTGAAGAAGATGGTAAGGAAATTCAAAAACCTCGTCAAGATACACCAAACTCACCATATGACACACCATATAACACAACTGAGGAAGGTGAAAAACCTAATACTATCAAGACTCCAGACGGTAAGACATACAAGATCGTACCGAAAGGTGACTACCCAGTAGGTAAAGTCGACGGCGATGGACACTTGGAATCATCTGATCCAATTAAAGGTAAAGTTGACAAACCTAAATCAACTATCACTTACGTTTATAAAGAAGTGAAGGGTAATGTATACGTTCACTATGTAGACGTCAATGGTAACAAGATTAAAGACGATGTCACTGACGAAAAAGATCAACCAGTTGATAAAGATTACGATACAGTAGTAGATAACCGTCCACAAGAAATCGAGTTCCAAGGTAAGACATACGAATTGGTACCAGCAGGTAACTACAAAGTAGGTCAAGTCGACAAACAAGGTCACTGGACAGGTGATGACGCTACAACTGGTAAAGTAATCGAAGGTGATAAGAATGTCACTTACGTCTACAAACTTAAGGAAGATCCAACGAAACCTAAAGAAGGTGACGTTATCATCACTTACGTAGACGAAAAAGGTAAAGAAATCAAGAAACCTCGTCAAGACACACCAAACTCACCATATGACACACCATATAACACAACTGAGGAAGGTGAAAAACCTAATACTATCAAGACTCCAGACGGTAAGACATACAAGATCGTACCGAAAGGTGACTACCCAGTAGGTAAAGTTGATGGCGATGGACACTTGGAATCATCTGATCCAATTAAAGGTAAAGTTGATAAACCACGTTCAATCATCACATACGTTTACAAAGAAGTGAAAGGTGACGTTTACGTACACTACAAAGACACTGAAGGTAACACTATCAAGACTTCAGTAGTTGACGAAAAAGATCAACCAGTTGATAAAGACTACGATACAGTCGTAGACAACCGTCCAAAAGAAATCCAATACAATGGTAAGACATATGAATTGGTGCCAGCAGGAAACTACACTGTAGGTAAAGTTGATGGACAAGGTCACCTTGAGTCATCAGACGCTACAACAGGTAAAGTTATCGAAGGACGTAAAGACGTAACTTACATCTACAAACTTAAAGAAGAACCAACTCAACCTAAGGGTAATGTTTACGTTCACTATGTGGATGAAAATGGTAAGACCATCAAGACATCAGTGGTTGATGAGAAAGACCAACCAGTAGGTAAAGACTACGATACAGTTGTGGATAACCGTCCTAAGACAATCGTAACTCCAGATGGTAAAGTCTATGAATTGGTACCGCAAGGTAACTACCCAGTAGGTAAGGTTGACGGTGAAGGTCACTTGACAACAACTGACCCAACAACTGGTAAAGTCATCGAAGGTGATAAGAACGTTACTTACGTTTATAAACTTGTGAAGACGCCAACCGTTCCAACACCAAACACACCAGTACCACCAACTCCAACACCAAATACTCCTGTAGATCCAACGCCTAATAAACCAATGGATCCAACACCAAACACACCAGTGAACCCAGTTCCTGAGCAACCAGCTCAACCAGCTCCAGCTCTTGAACAACTTCCAAATACTGGTGAAACAGGATCTGTAGCTTCAGCTCTTCTTGGAGCAGTTGCAGGGGTTGCAGGGGTTGCAGCACTTGGACGTCGCAAAGAAGAAGAAAAATAATCTTCTATCCTAATTTGATTCGGTCATTTCAAGTATGTGGGAAATGAAAAAGGATCAAGAAAGAGAACCTTCGGGTTCTCTTTTTGTATTTGGTTTTCGTGTCAGAAAATGGTCTTAATTAGTTACATTAGGGGAAAAATAAGGTATAATAACTTGATATCTAAAATTTAAGGAGCGGACATGTTTTTTAAACGTTCGAAGGGTGAATTTCGTGAAACGGACCGAGTTACCCGCTATAAATTAATCAAATCAGGAAAGAATTGGGTACGAGCATCGGTCTCTCGACTAGGGCTTTTTCGTGTCATGCGAGCTGGTGTGGATGAAAAAATCATGGTTAGATATGATGATTCTTCACGTCAAATGCCTGCAGACCTAGTAAAAGGTATGGTTGTACTAGGGGCTCTTGCTGGAGCAACAACAGTTGCTAATCGAGTATTAGCAGAGGAAAATGGGGTGAATTCTACTCTTGAGTCTGAGATCAGTCCATCAACCGGCATTGTTGATCAGGATAGTTTTGTTTTGGGTACGATGTCTGCTGTGGATTCTGTCTCAGTGAGTCAGTCTATTAGTGAATCGGAATCTCTCTCAGAGTTCAGAAGTCAGTCTTCTTCTGTCAGCGCCTCCCTCTCTCAGTCGATTTCTATCAGTGAATCACATCTTACAAGCAGTTCAGCTCATCATGTGGAGAGTCAGTCTTCGGTTGAAGTAGCTAGCAGTAGTCGTTCGGAGGAAATCTCTCATAGCGAAACGGTTAGTGAAAAGGGTGAAACGGCCGGGAATGCTCAGACCACTCGCTCGGAAGACCAGGTGAAGCGTCTGCAAGTCTTGGCATTAGATTTATATACTTATCGCGCTCAAGCCATGGAAATCCCGGGGACCGAATCTGCTATTGAGTATGGAGATCTGGCTTTAGAAGCTATTCGTTCAGGGTTATCTAATCCAGCCATCCAAATCGACGCAGTAGAAAGTCAAGCAAAAACCGCTCGGAATCGTTTGGTCAACGCGGTGCTGCGCGCGACATCTGGTCAGCGCGACCCTCGAAATGGGAACCGTATTGACACAGATACCAGCCTTCGTGCGCCCCAATACAATCTAGGGCCAGCCAATAATGCTTTGATTTCTGTCTATAATTCAGATTATATCAATCATGCTTATAATGTTGTTGAAACGATTCCTACACGAAATAGTATTAAAAGCATTGGCTACGCTTCTGGTAGTGATCGTGTGAATGGCATCAACGTTCCTCAGACGTCGGCACTAAAAAATAGTGCAGTGGCTTTTAATATTGTGGGAACCGTTGGCCAGACAGAGGTCGTAACGCCTGGGAAAATTTATAATCTTTCTTTTGTGGTGACTAATACGGCTAGGCAATCAGTGACACGTACGCTTCGTATTCAGGTTTTGCCACAAAATGATGGCATTCGAAACCCGATTACGGCTGTGACAACGGGGACTTATGTTAATGACACAAGTAATCTCGCTCAAGCCGAAAAAGATAAGGTTTGGGAGGCCTTTAAGACTGCTAACCCAAATATTGCCACTTCAAAGGATTTTAAATCTTATTCGGTTTCATCATCTGGTGTGGTGACTATTACTTATAAAGATAACACCACAAATGATGTAACCGCTCCTGTTAAGCGCCTAGCAGCACCGACGGTTGAGACTCGCTTACTAGAGAAAGCCTATACTCAAACACCTGTAACGGTGACGGGGGCTGAGCCAGGGTCTACTGTTGTCTTATACAATAATGATGATGAAATCGGAACAGCAGTGGCAGATGCTTCGGGTCAAGCGATTGTGACACCGACAGTGAAGTTGCAAACAGGTGGAGTAACAGCCAAAGCTCGAATCCTCTATGGTGAACATGCGGTTTATTCAGATGCCAGTAATTCTGTAGCTGTAACGGATGCCACACGTCCTGAAGTGACGGCTAAGTTGACTGTTAATGGTGTAGAACCGAAGTCAACCCCTCTTGAAGGTGGAGGGAAGAATTATGTCCTTTATGCTGGTGATGATGCAGTTGTGACTTTTACAGCTACTGATGACAGTGGCAAGTTGAAAGAAATGAAAGTCGTTGCACGAGCAGATTTGAACGACAATGCCTTGAACGGGAATTTCTTTGGTGGCAGCCAGTATGGAACAGGTGATATTGCACCTATCACGGGAGAGATTACGGCTACTAGTGCCAACCCTGCAACCATCACAACGACCATTCATTTGAAGGATGATCTTTACCATACCTACCGGAATACATGGCAACGCAACGTCGCGGCTATTGACAAGGCGTCCAATATGAATCGACCAAATGGTTTGGGAGAGATTCGGATGACCCAAGGACGCTTAGCTGATCGTACGCCAGGTGTAGCCCCAACGGGTACTATTCAGGTGACGAGCCTAACTGCATTGACAGATGCAGATAAGAGCAAGGTGATTGAGGCTGTGTCAGCTGTCAATCCAGAGGTAGCCAACCGTATTAAGGCCTATACGGTTAATAGTGATGGTACAGTCACCATTACTTATAAAGATAGTACGACCAATGTCGTAGCTGTGAAATTGTCAGATAGTGATCATAGTCAGTCAGTTTCGCAAAGTGTTAGTCAGTCTAAGCAAGAATCCATTTCACAAAGTCGAAGCGAGTCCACTAAGCAGTCTACTTCGATGAGCCTTTCATTGAGTACACTTGCTTCAAAAAGTGTTTCAAGCTCCTTGAGTGAATCCTTGAAGACTAGCGTATCACAAAGTCAATCTACTTCAACAAGTGTGTCTTTGAGTGCTGTGAAATCACAGAGTGTCTCAAATTCCTTGAGTGAGTCCTTGAAGACTAGTGTCTCACAAAGTCAATCTACTTCAACAAGTGTGTCTTTGAGTGCTGTGAAATCACAGAGTGTCTCAAATTCCTTGAGTGAGTCCTTGAAGACTAGTGTCTCACAAAGTCAATCTGCTTCAGCGAGTGCGTCCTTGAGTGCTGTGAAATCACAGAGTGTCTCAAATTCCTTGAGTGAATCCTTGAAGACTAGCGTATCACAAAGTCAATCTTCATCAACGAGCCAGTCACTTAGCTCAGTTCAGTCAAAAAGTTTGTCAGCATCGTTGAGTAGTTCAGTCTCAGAAAGCCAATCTGTGTCTAGCTCGCTGTCTGTTTCGATATCGGAATCTGTTTCTATGTCTGAGTCAGAATCGGCCTCCGAATCAGTTTCTGCTTCATTGAGTGAGTCAGTATCGTTATCTGAATCAGTGAGTGCATCTGCATCCACTTCAGTTTCAGTAAGTCAATCAGTAAGTGCGTCTGAGTCCACTTCAACGTCTGAGTCAGAATCGACCTCCGAATCAGTTTCTGCATCTGAGTCAGCCTCAGAAGAAGCTTCTGCTTCATTGAGTGAGTCAGTATCGTCATCTGAATCAGTGAGTGCATCTGCATCCACTTCAGTTTCAGTAAGTCAATCAGTAAGTGCGTCTGAGTCCACTTCTACGTCTGAGTCAGAATCGACCTCCGAATCAGTTTCTGCATCTGAGTCAGCCTCAGAAGAAGCTTCTGCTTCATTGAGTGAGTCAGTATCGTCATCTGAATCAGTGAGTGCATCTGCATCCACTTCAGTTTCAGTAAGTCAATCAGTAAGTGCGTCTGAGTCCACTTCTACGTCTGAGTCAGAATCGACCTCCGAATCAGTTTCTGCATCTGAGTCAGCCTCAGAAGAAGCTTCTGCTTCATTGAGTGAGTCAGTATCGTCATCTGAATCAGTGAGTGCATCTGCATCCACTTCAGTTTCAGTAAGTCAATCAGTATCAGCGTCTGTTTCTACGTCTGAGTCAGAATCGACCTCCGAATCAGTTTCTGCATCTGAGTCAGCCTCAGAAGAAGCTTCTGCTTCATTGAGTGAGTCAGTATCGTCATCTGAATCAGTGAGTACATCTGCATCCACTTCAGTTTCAGTAAGTCAATCAGTATCAGCGTCTGTTTCTACGTCTGAGTCAGAATCGGTCTCAACGTCAGAATCAGTATCTACATCTGAGTCAGCATCGACATCTGAATCAGTATCAGAGTCAGTATCTGTTTCCACATCTGAATCAGTTTCTACATCTGAGTCAGTATCGACATCTGAATCAGTATCAGAGTCAGTATCTGTTTCCACATCTGAATCAGTTTCTGCGTCAGAGTCAGCATCAGTTTCTACATCTGAATCCGTTTCTACATCTGAGTCAGCATCGACATCTGAATCAGTATCAGAGTCAGTATCTGTTTCTACATCTGAATCCGTTTCTACATCAGAATCAGTATCGACTTCTGAATCAGCATCTACCTCAGAATCATTATCGACTTCTGGATCCGTTTCAACATCTGAGTCAGTATCGACTTCCGAATCGGTTTCAACCTCAGAATCAGTTTCAACGTCAGAGTCATTATCGACTTCCGAATCGGTTTCAACCTCAGAATCAGTTTCAACGTCAGAGTCAGCATCGATGTCTGAATCAGTATTGGCTTCTGAATCAGCATCAACCTCAGAATCGGTCTCAACATCTGAGTCAGTCTCAACATCTGAGTCAGTATCGACATCTGAATCAGTTTCAACCTCTGAATCAGTTTCTACATCTGAGTCAGCATCGACATCTGAATCAGTATCAGAGTCAGTATCTGTTTCTACATCTGAGTCAGTATCGACATCTGAATCGGTCTCAACGTCTGAATCGGTATCGACATCTGAATCAGTTTCTACATCTGAGTCAGCTTCGACTTCAGAATCGGTCTCAACGTCAGAATCAGTTTCTACATCTGAGTCAGTATCGACATCTGAATCGATCTCAACGTCTGAATCGGTATCGACATCTGAATCAGTTTCTGCGTCAGAGTCAGCATCAGTTTCTACATCTGAATCCGTTTCAACGTCAGTAAGTCAATCAATGTCAACGTCTGAATCCGTTTCTACATCTGAGTCAGCATCGACATCTGAATCAGTATCAGAGTCAGTATCTGTTTCTACATCTGAATCCGTTTCTACATCTGAGTCAGTATCGACATCTGAATCGGTTTCAACGTCTGAATCGGTATCTACATCAGAATCAGTATCGACTTCTGGATCCGTTTCAACATCTGAGTCATTATCGACTTCCGAATCGGTTTCAACCTCAGAATCAGTTTCAACGTCAGAGTCAGCATCGATGTCTGAATCAGTATTGGCTTCTGAATCAGCATCAACCTCAGAATCGGTCTCAACATCTGAATCAGTTTCAACCTCTGAATCAGTTTCTACATCTGAGTTAGTCTCGACATCCGAGTCATTGTCAGCCTCAGAATCAGTGTCTACGTCTGAATCGATGTCAACCTCTGAATCAGTATCAGCCTCAGAATCTGTTTCTACATCTGAGTCTATATCAATGTCTGAATCAGTTTCTGTATCTGAATCAATGTCAACATCTGAGTCAGTATCGACTTCCGAATCGGTTTCAACCTCAGAATCAGTTTCAACGTCAGAGTCAGCATCGATGTCTGAGTCATTATCGACTTCCGAATCGGTTTCAACCTCTGAATCAGTTTCAACGTCAGAGTCAGCATCGATGTCTGAATCAGCATCAACCTCAGAATCGGTCTCAACATCTGAGTCAGTCTCAACATCTGAATCAGTTTCAACCTCTGAGTCAGTATCTACTTCAGAGTCATTGTCAGCGTCTGAGTCATTGTCAACATCCGAGTCAGTATCAGCCTCAGAATCTGTTTCTACATCTGAGTCCGTGTCGACATCTGAATCGCTGTCAACATCCGAGGTCTCTGAATCAGTCTCAGCATCCGAGTCGGTTTCTGTATCCGAATCAGTTTCAATGTCTGAATCGGTGTTGACATCAGAGTCATTGTCAGCGTCTGAGTCATTGTCAACATCCGAGTCAGTATCAGCCTCAGAATCTGTTTCTACATCTGAGTCCGTGTCGACATCTGAATCGCTGTCAACATCCGAGGTCTCTGAATCAGTCTCAGCATCCGAGTCGGTTTCTGTATCCGAATCAGTTTCAATGTCTGAATCGGTGTTGACATCCGAGTCATTGTCAGCCTCTGAATCAGTGTCTACGTCTGAATCGATTTCTACCTCAGAATCAGTATCAACGTCTGAATCGGTGTCAACCTCTGAATCAATGTCAACCTCTGAGTCAGTATCTACTTCAGAGTCATTGTCAGCGTCTGAGTCATTATCAGCGTCCGAGTCAGCGTCGACGTCAGAATCAGCGTCAGAATCAGTGTCTACGTCTGAATCAGTATCGACTTCTAAATCAGCATCGACGTCCGAATCAGTTTCTACTTCAGAATCTGCATCAACCTCTGAATCGGTTTCAGCATCCGAGTCTGTATCAACGTCTGAGTTGGTGTCAACGTCTGAATCAGTGTCGACATCCGAGTCGGTTTCAATTTCTGAATCGGTCTCAACGTCCGAATCCGTATCAACGTCTGAGTCGGTTTCTACCTCAGAATCAGTTTCTACCTCAGAATCAGTTTCAACGTCTGAGTCGGTCTCAACCTCAGAATCAGTTTCAGCCTCTGAATCAGTATCTACTTCAGAATCGGTTTCAAGTTCAGAATCAGTCTCAACGTCCGAGTTAGTTTCAACGTCTGAATCAGTATCGACATCTGAGTCGGTTTCAGTGAGTCAATCACAATCAGTATCAATATCTGGTAGTGGTTCACAATCAGCTTCTGGTTCAGAATCATTGTCTTCATCAGAATCAGCAAGTGGTTCACAAAAACACAGCCAATCTGTGGCGCTTCCGAATACTGGCGAAACAGGAACTGTGACATCAGCTCTTCTTGGGGTTGTTACAGGGTTAGCTGGAATTGCTGGACTGACCCGACGTAAAAAGAAGGGGAACTGATCTAGTAGGAAATATCATTTTTTCGAGTGAATCTCATAGGAGATTCACTTTTTTACTAGTAGAATGAAGTGTTTTTAATTTCTTGTAAAAAATTCGAAAACAAAAACAATAATAAATAAGTTTTTTGTAGCAAATTACTTGAATCTATGTAGTATTCCTGTATAATAAATAATGACTACAATGTAAGGGGAATATCATGCAATTTAAGCGTTCAAAAGGAAACTTTCGTGAGACAGATCGTGTCGTACGCTTCAAATTAATTAAATCAGGAAAAAATTGGCTTCGAGCATCAACTGCTGCTCTAGGACTCTTTCGTGTGGTTCGAGGGCAAGTAGAGGAGATGGTCATTGCCGAAGTTCCAGAAGATGGCGGTCGTCTTCATAAGGAGGGCCAACAGTTATTAAAAGGCTTGGTTGCTGTGGGTACTGTATTTGGAGGAGCTGTTGTGGCTACGACGGCTCAAGCAGAAGAAGTGGCATCTCTCGCCCCAACTGTGTCTGAAACGAAACAAGAGACATTGGCAGAAGCAGATAGCGTCATTCTTTCAAAGACATCCTCGCTAGATTCTGCATCTGCTTCTCTATCAACCTCTACAAGTCTTTCTGAAACGGCTAGCCATTCGCTCTCTATGAGTGAATCGACTTCTATTTCCATCAGTGGGCAAGAAACTACCAGTTTTGAAAGCGTTTCTAGTGAATCGACACAAGTTCTAGCTTCAGAATCAGCGGTAGATGAACCAGCAGCTACAGATGAAGCTTCCCTATTGGAACAAAACGCTTCTGAAGCAGAGTTGCTCCAACAAATCGCAGGGAAATACGCTACTCAGATATCTGTGCCTGAGCGTAAGGCAGCTTTGGAAGCAGTTATCAATAAGCTACAATCGGAAGTAACTACTAGCTATCGTTTGGTCCATACAAATGCTGGTGCGCAAGCTTATGCCAAGCAACGCGATCGCTTGGGCAAAGCAGTTGATGAGATGATGACCACCTTAACGGCTGCAGGCTTTGTGGGAAATTCCAATATAAATGGGAAACCAGCTATCTCAGCTCAATTGGCTCCAATTAGTGAAGAGGCTAGAAGTAGTGATGAAGATCTATCCATCTCGCCCGAGATGGATGATCGCCATGGCGCCAATGTGGTAGATGCGCCACTACCAACCTCGAATGTTGCCAAAGACCCGAACCTAGATAAAAATGCTTTGTTAACTCCAGAAGAGCTTGCAAAGTATTCAAAAGATCACGATTTGAACCGTTATACTTTTGCAATTTGGGAATTTGTTGACCGAAATGAGAAATCCTTAGGCTACTATGCGACACTATCTGTTGATCGTAGCGAAACAAATCCAGATATTCGTGAACCGAAGAATGTTTATTTCCGAATTGTAAAGGAATCAGATGGATCAGAAGTCTTTTCTCAAACATTCCAACCCAATGTGAGATTGAATAGTCCTATGCGACTTCCTAAAGAAGTCTTGATTGCCGATTCTCCAGCAGGCAACAACTTTATCTATTCTTTTGGAGACGCAAGTAAACCTCCTTATGTGACCCTACAATCTTTTCCTAGTATTATGGTTCCAGTCAGAAGTGTTATGCTCCGAGATATCTATAATGTCATGGATCCTTCACATCAAGGTCAAATGTTAAATGAATTCTTCCAGGTCAAAGTGCCAACCATGTGGTCTCAACAGTCTACCTTGTATCGTTTGGTGGATCCAAAGGGTAAATGGCAAAATGGACTGTATAAACCAACTGGTGAAGAAGAGATCCTTGCTGAATACAGGCAATCTGGGATTGAGGGACAACAGTATACGGCTTCAAATGCGCGTGATATTGCAGGTTATGTTCAGGTACCAGTAGTAAGTACTTCTCAAAATGCGACCACTGGGATCTTTGATAATAGTAAGGTTGGAGATAGACGTGTAGAATTGTACGGAAATGCGCGTGAGCATTTTATCAAAAGTGAAGTTGTCACAACGAATCAAAATGGGGACTACATTCTTCGCTATTACGTCTTGGATCCTTCTAAAATAAATACATTGACCTCTCGGGATACAGGAAATGAACCAGTATTTGATAAGTATACTCTTGTTTATGAAAAAACTTTTAAACACGACGTTCCAGGCCAATTGTCTGACTTAGGTGGAACGCGTAAAATTGAAAGTAAAAATAAGGATTATTTCCTAAACGTTACTCCAAGACGTGTGGATGAACATAACTTTGAACTGGACGTAACAGGTTGGTTTTCCGCCAATGAAACAGTGACCTATACTGATGAAAAGACGGGAATAGCGTACACGGTTCCAAAACCATTCACAGCTGTTCCAAAATCACCGTCCCTTTCAAAAAATACAACGATGGTTGTAGGGGAAGATGCGACTCCTCAAGGAGCCGATGGCTTCTCTCGTTTCAAGCATACGATTAAAGATAACTATTATGCTAATCCAATGACGAGTGTGAACTACTATTATCGGAAGATGACGGCATCTGAGTCTGCCTCACAGTCTCAAAGTTTTTCAACTTCATCTTCCATCTCTGAGAGTGAGTCACCAACCTTTGAGTCTATTTCAAGATCTCAGTCAGAATCCTTGGCCCCAGCATCACTATCTGCGAGTCAGTCAGAATCCTTGGTTCAAGCCTCGGTTTTTGCGAGCCAGTCTGATTCTTTAATTCAAGCTATGTTTTCTGCGAGTCAATCGAAGTCCTTGGCTCAAGAATCACTTTCCGCGAGCCAGTCTGATTTCTTAGTTCAAACATCAATTTTCCTTAGTCAATCTGAATCGTTGGCTCAAGAATTGCTTTCTACGAGCCAATCGACATCCTTAGTTAAATCCTCAGAATCGGCGAGTCGATCTGAATCTTTGGTTCAAGAATCGCTTTCAGTGAGCCAATCTGAGTCACAGGTTCAAGAATCGCTTTCAGTGAGTCAGTCAGAATCGTTGGTTCAAGCTTCGGTTTCGTCGAGTCAATCCGAATCGCGAGTTCAAGCATCGATTTCAGCAAGTCAGTCCGAGTCACAGGTTCAAGCTTCGGTTTCGGCAAGTCAATCCGAATCGTTAATTAAAGAATCGACTTCCGTAAGCCAATCTGAATCGCTGGTACAAGAGTCCGTTTCAGCGAGTCAATCTGAATCACAGGTTCAAGAATCCGTTTCGGCAAGCCAGTCTGAGTCACAAGTTCAATCTTCGGTTTCGGCAAGCCAGTCTGAGTCACAAGTTCAAGCTTCGGATTCAGCAAGTCAGTCAGAGTCACAGGTTCAATCTTCGGTTTCGGCAAGTCAATCCGAATCACAAGTCCAAGCCTCGATTTCAGCAAGCCAATCTGAGTCACAGGTTCACGCCTCGACTTCAGCAAGTCAATCTGAGTCGTTGGTCCAAGCTTCAATCTCAGCAAGCCAATCTGAGTCACAGTTTAAAGAATCAGTTTCTGCCAGCCAGTCCGAGTCGTTGGTCCAAGCTTCAATCTCTGCAAGCCAATCTGAATCACAGGTTCAAGCTTCAACATCTGCGAGTCAGTCAGAATCGTTGGTTCAAGCTTCGGTTTCGTCGAGTCAATCCGAATCGCAAGTTCAAGCCTCGATTTCAGCCAGTCAGTCTGAATCGTTAATTAAAGCCTCGACTTCAGCAAGTCGGTCAGAGTCACAGGTTCAAGCTTCGGTTTCGGCAAGTCAATCCGAATCACAAGTCCAAGAATCAATTTCAGCGAGTCAATCAGATTCCTTGGTACAAGAGTCGGTTTCAGCAAGTCAGTCCGATTCCTTGGTTCAGGCATCTGTATCGGCAAGCCAATCAGATTCCTTGGTACAAGAGTCGGTTTCAACTAGTCAGTCCGATTCCTTGATACAAGAATCTGTTTCTGTCAGTCAATCAGACTCGCAATCAAAAGCCGCATCAGCATCTAAGAGTGAGTCTGAAAAAGCCTCGAAATCTGTTTCGTTGAGTCAGTCGGTATCCTTATCTAATTTGGTATCCAAATCAATTTCTGTGTCTCAATCGCAGTCAACATCGGCTGTTGGATCGGAAGAAGTGGTTTCTCAACTGATTTCCTTGTCGCAATCTATTTCGATTAGTCAATCTGAATCACTGGTTCAAGCCTCAGTTTCAGCTAGTCAGTCTGATTCCTTGGTTCAGGCATCGGTTTCAGCTAGCCAATCCGAGTCTTTGTTCCAAGCCTCAGTTTCTGCAAGTCAGTCTGATTCCTTGGTACAAGCCTCAGTTTCAGCTAGTCGGTCAGACTCCTTGGTACAAGCGTCCGTTTCTGCGAGCCAATCAGAGTCCTTGGTACAAGAGTCGGTTTCAGCTAGCCAATCCGATTCGTTGGTTCAGGAATCTATTTCAGCTAGCCAATCAGATTCATTGGTACAGGCATCTGTTTCCACCAGTCAGTCAGACTCGCAAGTTCAAGCGTCAGTCTCTGTAAGTCAATCTGAATCTATTGTTCAGGCGTCTGTATCAGCCAGTCAGTCAGAGTCGTTGCTACAGGAATCTGTCTCAGCCAGTCAATCCGATTCGTTGGTTCAAGAATCTGTTTCTGCAAGTCAGTCAGACTCGTTGGTTCAGGCGTCTGTCTCGGCTAGTCAATCGGATTCGTTAGTCCAGGCCTCAGTTTCGGCCAGTCAGTCAGAATCGCAAGTTCAAGCGTTAGTCTCAGCCAGTCGATCGGAATCACTGATTCAGGCGTCTGTATCAGCGAGTCAGTCAGATTCACTTGCCCAGGAATCCGTTTCAGCCAGCCAATCCGATTCGTTGGTTCAGGAATCTATTTCAGCGAGCCAGTCAGATTCACTTGCCCAGGAATCCGTTTCAGCTAGCCAATACGATTCGTTGGTTCAGGAATCTATTTCAGCGAGCCAATCAGATTCATTGGTACAGGCATCTATTTCCACCAGTCAGTCAGACTCGTTAGTTCAAGCGTCAGTCTCTGCTAGTCAATCTGATTCGCTAGTTCAGGAGTCAGTTTCGGCTAGTCAATCAGAATCGCTGGTTCACGCATCTGTATCAGCTAGCCAGTCAGCTTCACAATCTAAAGTTGATTCAGAATCCATATCCGAGATTGAGTCTGAAGAGACATCGAAGTCTATTTCTCAGTCTCAGTCAACATCGGCAGTCGGATCGGAGGAGGTAGTTTCCCAACTAGTTTCCTTGTCGCAATCTATTTCGATGAGTAAAAAACTGTCAGAATCCGTTTCAACGAGTCAATCTGAATCCTTGCTTCAGGAATCTGTATCGTCTAGTGAATCAGAATCTCTAGTTCAAGAATCGATTTCTGCCAGTCAATCAGAATCACAGGTCCAAGCATCAGTATCAGCTAGTCAATCAGAATCGCAAGTTCAAGCGTCAGTCTCAGCCAGCCAATCCGAATCGCTGGTTCAGGAGTCTGTGTCGGTTAGTCAATCGGACTCGTTGGTTCAGGCCTCCGTTTCAGCTAGCCAGTCAGAATCGCTGGTTCAATCATCTGTATCTGCAACTGAATCAGCTTCGACATCGAATGTTGTATCTGAATCGCAGGTTTCAGAGTCCGAATCACTCTCTCAATCTGTTTCTGAGAGTCAGTCAGATTCGCGATGGACATCTCATTCAGAGTCTGTAGCATCGAAATCTGAATCGTATAGTCAATCTATTTCACTCTTTTCAACGAGCCAATCCCTTTCAAGGTCGATGTTAGTGTCTGAATCATCTTTGACGAGTGCCTCAGTTTCCACAAGCACATCGTCAACAGTGAACCAATCTCAATCGCATGAAACATCTGAATGGATCCGTGTATCTTATGCGTCAAGTTTCTCTGCTGGGACAAGTCCTTCAGAGTCCTCATCAGATGTAAGCCCAGCGCCTGTGGCAAATTCTTCAGGACCTGCTCTCCCAGAGACAGGAGTCGTTGCTTCCTCTAGTATCCTTGCAATAGGGGCCTCCCTCCTTCTATCTGGACTAACTTTGTTAGGCATTCGTAAAAAAGATGGCAAATAGAACCTTAAAAGACCGGAATGAACCGGTCTTTTATTGATCTAGAATGTCTAAGAAGTTGTGAAATATGTTATAATGAATGAGGAAGTTTTCGGTGAAGGGTATGAAAAAGGTTGCTTTGTGAAAAGCTCAGTTTGCCTTCATATCTTCAGGAAATATGGGATAAAAAAAGAAGAGTCAGAGGAAAGAGATGAAAATCCATTTTACAAATCTATTTGGGCAATCTTCGCAAAGTGTAGCCCTGATGGCCCAAAACGATATCATGAATGTCGTTCGCGAGCTTGGGGTCAATGAATTAGGAATCTACTTTTATGATCATAGCAATGAACCAGCTAGTGAATTGAACTCGCGAATGGATGGGATTTTAGCAGGCGTTGCTTTTGGGGATATCGTCTTCGTTCAATCGCCTTCTTGGAATGGGATTGAGTGGGACCGCCGTTTGGTTGATAAGTTAAAACTCCTTCAAACCAAGTTGGTCATGTTTATCCACGATGTCCCACCGCTTATGTTTGAGAGTAATTATTACCTGATACCCAACTATATCGACATGTACAATCAGAGTGATCTGGTCGTTGTTCCATCAGAGCAAATGTACCATCGTCTAGTATCAGAAGGGCTTACAGTTAAAAAATATGTGGTACAAAAGTTGTGGGATTTGACCCACAGTTTGGATCTCTATACCCCGCAATTTGAGAAAAAACTGATCTTCTCAGGGAATCCGTCGCGTTTCCCTCATATCATCGACTGGAAATATGATACACCCCTTCATGTCTATGCAGAACCAGTTGAAGGAGTTGATTATTCCAAGGTCCATATTGAAGGCTGGCGAACCAAGCAAGAGTTGCTTTTGGAGCTTTCTAAGGGTGGTTTTGGGCTGGTCTGGGGAAATTCAGAGAACCCCGAGGATGAGCGAGATTACTACAAAGAAAATATTTCCTACAAATTATCGACTTACTTATCCGCAGGTCTTCCGGTAGTCGTGCCAGACTATTTGTCAAATGCAGACTATATTCGAGAAAAAGGGCTTGGCTTTGTAGCATCCAATCTTGAAGAAGCCAATCGTTTGGTTCAAGACTGCACAGAGGAAGCGTATGCCCAAATGGTCCAAAAAGCTCACTATACTTCTTATTTGATCCGCAATGGCTATTTCACAAAGAAATTATTCGTCGATACCATCATGGCCTTGGGGTAATAACAGCCAATCAAACAAGATTCTTCAGACAAACATCTGGAGAATTTTTTGTTGGATGCGGTACCAAATAGCGAAATTGGAAGATTATCAAATATTAGTGACAAATGAGTTTGGAAACGTCGCAAATTATGGTAAAATAAGTTGAGATAAGATGCTTAAGAAGCACCTATGTATAGGCTAATCCCAAGACGGTGGAGCCAAAATGACGAAGAGAAAGTTTAAAAGAAATGTTAAAACGATCTGAAGTAGGAAAGCGATTTTGTTGGACGATTTTTTTCGTCTTTATTTATGTTTTTGGAAGTAAAATTTCTCTGCCTTTTGTTGATTTATCAAAGGCCTTGAAACTTAATGAGGGGACGACAACTGGTCTACAGCTCTCAAGCGCTGTGATGGGTGGAAATCTCCGCGGGATGTCGATCTTTTCGATCGGTTTATCTCCTTGGATGTCCTCCATGATTTTGTGGCGGATGTTTACCGTTTCAAAACGCTTTAATCTTGAAAAAACCAGCTCGGAAATTGTGGAGCGGCGAAAGATGTATGTGACCTTGGCGCTTGCCATCGTCCAGTCCTTGGCAGTGGCCATGTATCTGCCCTTGAAGACAGGGTTGAACCCTGGACTCGTCATTGCAGTTAATACGATGATTATGGTAGCTGGAGCCTTCTTTTTGGTCTGGCTTTCAGATCTAAATGCTGCTCTGGGTCTTGGAAGTTCTGTTGTGATCATGATGGCGGGGATGGTTATGTACCTTCCAGAAGACGTGATGAAGACTATTTCAAATATTAATAATATTCCAGAGATCGCTTATATTGTGGGTGTGATTGCCCTCTTGATTTTTGTCTTTGTTGCAGTCTTAGTGGAATATTCCAAGTATCAAATTCCTGTCAATAAATTAGGGATTCACAACAACCTAAAAAGCTATACTTTTTTAGATATCAAGCTCAATCCGGCTGGGGGAATGCCCTTCATGTATGCCATGACCTTGGTGTCGATTCCTCAGTATGCCATGCTCTTGATTTTGTCGATGGATTCCAATGCTAAATGGGCTGCTCAGCTCGCCAAGCGTTTGGTGATGGGAGACCCCATCTGGATTCTACTTTACATTCTCATGATTGCCCTGCTTTCTTTTGCCTTTGCCTTTGTCAATGTAAATGGAGAAGAAATTGCAGATAAGATGATGAAGGCTTCGGAATATATCGACCATGTCTATCCGGGAGCAGATACACGTCGCTACATCAATGGTATTGTCCTCCGCTTGACAGTTTTTGGGACCTTGTATCTGATTCTCTTTACGGCGCTTCCTTTTTCTCTCTTATTATGGGATAAGGAGCTCTTGCGCTTGACCATGATCCCAGGGACTTTCCTCATGTTTGTCGGAATGATTTACAATATCCGAGAAGAAATTCGTGCCCTTCGCGTCAACCAACGTTATACAAGAATATTCTAGGAGTAACCATGTATTATTTTGTACCAGCCTGGTATGGAACGGACCGCATCTGGCAGCAATCAGCTACCCCTTGGTACTGGATGCGCGAGTCCATTGAATTTGACGATACCATTAATCAAGTTCGTATTTTTCAAGAAGCAGAAATGGATCGGGTTTTATTGTTACCACAGTACAATCCCCAACTGCGTTATTTTTTACACCGCCAAGATATACTAGAGACAGATGTGATCTCCATTTTTGATGGGATCCAAGGTGTCCCATCTGAGTTGTCCATGCGCCCACTCCAGCTTCAGGATATGGAATGGCCTAGTGGGACTATCTTTTCCTATACTCCTTTTTTGGCCATAGCCTTTCGAAAAGGCAAATGTCTCGCCAAGATTGATATGGGAGTGGATGGGAATATCCTCTCCTTGACCCGTTATAAGGATGAGGAAATCATCTATATTGACTACATGGATGATCGTGGCTTTATCTCTAGCAGACTCTACTACAATGAGGGGAAACCTTATTTCCATGAGTACCTGCGTTTTGATGGGCAGTGGATTTTGAGAGAGATGTTGATTGAAGAAAATCGCTCTGTCATGGTCAATGAAGCTTTCTTCCATGCATTCAAAAAAGAAAGCTATGCCAATATTGGGGAAGTCGTCTCTGAAAAAATGAAGGAACACTTGATGGCTTTGATTCCAGGGCGAGATCAGTTGGTCTTGGCAGCTCATCCAGCCAATCTTGCTTTTTTACAAGATACAGCGAGTGGTGTTAAGAAGGCCCTCTCTTTCTATGGGGATCGCCAGCCCTTGTCTGCAGAAAACTTTGTCCTCTATTTTGATATGATTGATGCCCAGCTTTTAATTACGGACAGTGAAAAAACCAAAGAAGCGATTTCGGTCTTTTCCCCTAGCTTAGCTCAAAAAACACATCGGATTACCTCTTTTGACTCTCGCCTCCGTTTGGGCTCTAGTCAAGAGCGTAAGGAATCAAAGATTTATTATTATATCAAGGAGAACGAGCTTCCAACCAAGAACCAGCTCAAAAAAATCTTGGAAGTTTTGGGGCAACATCCCTTATTTGAAGTCGTCTTTGCATTTTACAATGGGGCACCAGAGCGGGTCAAAGAAGTAGAACAGCAACTAGAGGAATTGATCTCTAGTGAGCAGAACTTGAATCTTGTTCAGTCGCCAGCCCAGCTAGAAGTGCTTGGAGAAAACCAGATTATTGATAAGGAGTTTGTACAAGACGCACCGGACTACCGTTTTGTGGTCAAGAATTTTTCAAATGAAAATGACATTATTCAGGAGTTGGAAAAAACACGCTTGATCGTAGATTTGAGTGAGGAACCTAACCTCTATACGCAGATTGCAGGGATCTCTGCGG
The DNA here is from genome assembly GCF_047460295.1 of Streptococcus sp. OMI870. Classification (NCBI taxonomy): domain Bacteria; kingdom Bacillati; phylum Bacillota; class Bacilli; order Lactobacillales; family Streptococcaceae; genus Streptococcus; species Streptococcus sp. OMI870. The sequence goes on along the minus strand of NZ_JASHGM010000002.1, from coordinate 373,730 downwards.
GGATTCCACAGGTCAATCGTGTTCAAACAGAATATGTGGATCATTTAAAAAATGGCTATGTCCTGTCTAAGGGAGACAAGGAATTAGAGAAGGCCCTGACTCACTTTTTATTGGAATTGAAGCCCTGGAATGAGGCCTTGGTCTATTCAATCGAAAAAATTCAAGAATACACCGGTCAACGCTTGATCGAGAAATGGGAAGGATGGATGAAAGAACGTCATGGATAAAAAACTACAGATACCCCATATTCTCCAAATCGGCTCAAGTAGCTGGCGGGATCAAATGGAACTTCCTGCTGGACTTGGCTGGCACTTTTTTCAGGCCACCGCTCTTCCATCGCTCAAAGACTATATGGAAGAAGAGGAAATCTCTAAATTTAAAGCCTTGATCCTAGAGAATCCAGAAGATTTGTTGGCTTTAGGAGAAGACCTGACCTATTTTCAGCCTTATACCGTTTTTTATGACGAAAGGCGTAAGCTAGAGGCGCCTTCTGCAGAATTAGTCCATCTCTTAACGCTTAAACAAGCGAGACCCTGGGATTTCTCAAACAAGCATCAATTTTTCTATGTTTTAGACCGCTTTTTATACGACAATCAATATGGGGATGCCTTTACAGTTCGTGATCTGCAAGTGAGACCTGATTTTGCTGGTCAGCAAACAGTCTTGGGGCAACATTTCCTCAAGCTTGATGGAGCATACGGGGAAGAGTTTACGCCGATTGCCCAGTGGGTTTACAATTATGTGTATGACGCTAGCCGCCCCATCAATTTTTGGTTGGAATACGAAAAAGATCCAAGCTGTCAGCTGCAATTGCGGATCCAATTTTACCGCTATGGAGCTTTGGGTGATTGGGTCAAAGATGCGGTCTTTTCAGAAGAAGAGATGCTGCAACCACTAGAATTGGATGGAGCAGAGCCTTATTACCTAGCCTTCTCACTAGAAGCAAAAGGAGAGGGAACTCTTACGATTGGAGCCTTACACAAACGCTTGTCCCATGGTCCTTTAGGGGGGATGACGGTAGGCGCTCAGACTCTTCGGGACCACAAGCGCCAAGAGATTTTTGCTTATTTCCATCCGGGCGATATGAAGCCACCTTTAAACATTTACTTTTCTGGGTATCGTCCGGCCGAAGGATTTGAAGGATTTGGGATGTTGCGTGCTATGGGCAGTCCCTTTATTCTCTTTTCTGACCCAAGACTGGAAGGTGGATCTTTCTACATGGGATCAGAAGAGCTGGAAAATCAAATTACAGCTTTTATTGATCAGCATTTGGATCTGCTCGGCTTTGAGCCTAAAGAGATGAATTTTTCAGGTTTGTCCATGGGGACCTTTGGTGCGCTTTATTATGGGGCCCTTTATTGCCCACATGCCATCCTAGTCGGAAAACCCATTGTCAACCTGGGGGATGTCGCTGCTAACCTGAAATTTAAACGTCCAGATGAGTTTGGAACGTCCTTAGATATGATGCAGTTGATCATCGGCCAAGTATCACAAGAAGGCATTGGTCAGCTCAATCAACGCTTCTGGGATCGGTTTGAACAAGCAGATTTTAAGGATACAATTTTGGCACTTGCCTATATGAGAGATGATGACTACGACCAGCAGGCTTATCCAGATATTTTAGAAGCCTTATATGAATTGCCGGTTCGTATTATCAGTACTAGCCGTGCCGGTCGCCACAACGACGCGAGTGGTCCGATCATTGAATGGTTTGCGACCCAGTACAAAGAAATCATGGAAAGAGACTTTGGAAGAAACCAATGATACAAATAAAAGAAAATGAAGCCAGACGCGTCTACTGGGGCGATACCGTTCTGGCAGATTATCTTTGGGGGTCAACTATTCAAGCGACTGCCCAAGGGAGCGTTCACTTTCAGAACCCCCTCATGCCATCTGGTCAAGTATTGAAAACCTGGCATTCGCAGACAAATTTTGGCGCGACGCGTCAAATTCCTAGTCTGCCTCTGCTTAAAAGAGAGCAGGATTATGAACTGCTTATTACGATGGAAGCGACTCCCTCCCATACCGTTATGGTAGAAATTGTCTTCAAAGATCGTTTTGGAGAGGTCGTTGGCCGTCGCGTAACCGCAGAAGGTCGCTTGCAGTTTACCTATCCAGATCAAGCCTACGCCTATGAAGTACGCTTGCTCAGTGCAGGCTTGCAAGAGTTTACCTTCCACTATTTTACTATTCAACCAATATCGTCTGAGGGAGCAGAAGTTCTCGAATAGACGAACATCACTGCAAAAAAAGAGGATCACATTGGATTACGTTAAATTAAGAAACATCAAAAAAATCTTAAAAGAAGTCAATAGCTGGAAGGATGACATGGCCCGCTTGACGGATCGACAACTACAGGAGAAGACTGCAGAATTTCGGGAACGTCTAGCAGAGGGCGAGACCTTGGATGATCTCTTGCCAGAAGCATTTGCTGTTGCGCGTGAAGCCGATAAACGGGTCTTGGGTATGTTTCCTTATGACGTGCAAGTCATGGGAGGGATTGTCCTGCATCAGGGAAATGTCGCTGAAATGAATACCGGTGAAGGGAAGACCTTGACGGCAACTATGCCAGTTTATCTCAATGCTCTAGAGGGCAAAGGGGTTATGGTTATTACGACCAATACCTATCTGGCAACTCGGGATGCAGAAGAAATGGGACAGGTCTATCGTTTCTTAGGTTTGACGGTCGGCGTACCTTTAAAACAATCTGAAGACGAAGAGTTAGATCCAGAAGTCAAACGTGAGATCTATCGCTCAGATGTCATTTATACGACCAATACCAGTCTGGGCTTTGACTATCTAACAGAGAATTTGACCGCTTCTGCAGATGGACAATTTTTAGCTGACTTCAATTACGCCATTGTCGATGAGATTGATTCGGTGCTCCTAGATAGTGCTCAGACCCCCTTGATTATTTCTGGTTCTCCTCGGGTCCAGTCCAACCTTTATGGGATTATTGACACTCTGATCCAAACCTTCAAAGAGGGGGAAGACTTCAAGTTTGACGAAGAAAAGAAACGGGTTTGGTTGACTCGAAAGGGAGCTCATGCAGCAGAAGCTTTTCTTGCCATTCCCAATCTCTATGATCCCCAATACCGTGACTTGGTCCGCCATATCAGCCTAGCCCTGCAGGCCAATAAAAACTTTATTAAGGATAAGGACTATGTCATCCATCCTAATGTCGAAGGACAACCTGAGATTGTTTTGCTAGACCAGGCGACGGGTCGCTTGATGGAAATGACCCGCTTGCAAGGAGGACTCCACCAGGCGATTGAAGCCAAAGAAGGTCTCAAACTCACCCAAGAAACACGGGCTATGGCTTCTATTACTTACCAAAACCTCTTTAAGATGTTTCGGAAGTTGGGAGGCATGACGGGGACTGGGAAGGTCGCTGAGGCAGAATTTCTCGATACCTATGCCATGTCAGTGATCAAGATTCCAACCAATCGCAAGAAGATCCGTAAGGATTTGCCGGATGAAATCTATCAAACCTTGCCAGAGAAAATCGTGGCTTCTTTGGACTATGTGAAGAAAATCCACGAAAAAGGTAATCCGATTCTGGTCTTTGCCGGATCGGTTGAAATGTCGATTCTTTATTCGAATCTTCTCTTGCGTGAAGGAATTCCACACAATCTTCTCAATGCCAACAATGCTCCTCGAGAGGCCCAGATCATTAAGGAGTCTGGCCGAAAAGGTGCCGTGACCGTAGCGACCTCAATGGCCGGTCGGGGAACTGATATCAAGTTGGGACCAGGAGTCGCTGAGTTAGGTGGCTTGGTGGTTGTCGGAACTGAGCGGATGATGAACCAGCGGATTGACCTTCAAATTCGAGGGCGTTCAGGTCGCCAAGGAGATCCTGGTTTGACCAAGTTCTTTGTCTCTTTAGAAGATGATTTGATGAAAAACTGGGGGCCAGACTGGATCCAGGATACTTATCAAGACTATGATGTGGATGAGCGAATTGGAGCAGCTAAGTCCCTGACCAAGCGCAAGTATAGAAACTTGGTGGAACGAGCTCAAAATGCTAGTGAAAGTTCTGGTCAGGCTAGTCGTCGGATGACGCTAGAATTTGCGGAAAGCATGAACATTCAGCGTGCGATTGTTTACGAAGAGCGCGATCGTTTGATCAAGCAAGAAGGCCGCTTGGATGCTATCGTTGAAAAAGCGCTTCGTTCCGTCTTTTTAAGCGTAGTCCACAAAAAAGAATACAAGGAACCAGTAGCCTTTTATCGCTATATTTTAGACAATGTCAGCTACCAGGTGGATCCTGAAAAGGCCCACCAAACCTTCCGTAGCAAGAAAGCAAAAGAAAATTTCTTGTGGGAAATCGCTAAAAGTGAGTTAGAGGCTAAGTATGAGGTCTTAGGCACCGATGAGGTGATCGCACAGTTCCAACGCATGGCCATCTTAAAAGCCATCGATGAAAACTGGGTAGAGCAGGTAGACTATCTGCAACAATTGCGGATGGCTCTCTCTGGTCAATACACCAGTCAGAAAAATCCTTTGGTAGAATTTTTCCAAGAAGCCTACCAATCCTTTGATCGAATGAAAGGAGCGGCCAAAGAGCAAATGGTCCGCAATCTTTTACTGAGTCGAGTAGAAATCAATAAAAAAGGGGAAATTGTCTTGCATTTCCCATAAAAGAGGACATTATGACAGTATACAATATCAACCTTGGAATCGGTTGGGCCAGTAGTGGTGTTGAGTACGCCCAAGCCTACCGGGCCCAGTTGTTACGCAATATCCATCAACCAGCTAAATTTGTTTTTATGGATATGATTCTAGCCGATAATATCCAGCATTTGACAGAAAATATCGGTTTTAAAAATGATGAAATCATCTGGCTCTACAGCCATTTTACAGATATTAAGATTGCACCAACCACCTATACCATTGATCAGGTCTTAGCAGGATTTGCCGGGAAACCGACTCGTGAAGAAGTCGACGGCAAGATCAAGCGCTTCTTTTATGAGGACCAGGACAATTTTTTGACCTGCTACTTGCGGTCTGAAAACAGTCCCTATGTCGAACGCTGCGAGTATGTGTCTAGAGGAATCTTGGTGAGAAAGGATTATTTCTCCTATACCCGCTATTGTACAGAGTATTTCATTCCTAAGAACAACCAAGCTAACTTGATTGAGCGCCGTTTTTACAACGAAGACGGGACGGTTGCCTACAGCATGCAGATGGCAGATGGCCGAGAGGTTTATCGTTTCCCAGATCGCTATCTGGTTGGTCGCCAAGAATTGATCCGCTACTTCATGCAAACTCTTCAATTGACCAAACAAGATCTGGTGATTTTGGATCGGGAAACCAACATCGGTCAGCCTATCTTTGAAGAAGCGCAAAAGGCCCGCCTGGGTGTGGTCGTTCATGCAGAGCACTTCAGTGCCAATAATGTCGACGATCAGTATATCCTGTGGAACAACTACTACGAGTACCAATTTACCAATGCAGACAAGGTGGACTTCTTTATTGTTGCGACCGACCGCCAAAAAGAAATCTTGGCCGAGCAGTTTGCCAAATACACCAACCATCAGCCGGCCATCTATACCATTCCAGTTGGTAGTCTTGCAAGCTTGCCGCAAAACGAGAAGCGCACCCCATTTTCTATCATCACAGCCTCTCGTTTGGCGACTGAAAAGCATATTGACTGGTTGGTGCGAGCAGTGGTTCGTGCCAAAAAAGAATTGCCAGAGCTGTCCTTTGACATCTATGGAAAAGGTGGAGAAGAAGGCAAATTGCGTTCTCTGATTGATGAATTGGGGGCGGCAGACTATATCCACCTCAAAGGGCATGCCAATCTAGAGGAAATTTATAAGAATTATGAAGTATACCTGTCAGCGTCAACCAGCGAAGGCTTTGGGTTGACCTTGATGGAGGCGATTGGTTCTGGACTTCCGATTATCGGTTTTGATGTTCCTTATGGCAACCAAACCTTTGTCACAGAAGGGAAAAATGGCTATCTCATTCCACCATCAGCAGACCAAGTAGTAGACCATATCGCTTCTGCCTTTGCTGAAAAAATCATCCAGCTTTACAAAAAAGATGACCTAGCCAGCATGCGTCAAGCATCTTATGCGCGTGCAGAGGACTTTTTGACCAGCCGAGTAGAAGAAGCTTGGGCACAATTGATAGAAGAGGTGACACATGCTGAACGTATTTGATAGCTATTCTCGTGAAAGCCAAGACTTGCTCCACTCTATGAGAGAGTCTGGCTTTAACCATCCGACTGTTGTTTTAGAGCCAAACGGTTTCCTGTCTGACGGTGTTGAATCGCCATTCATCTATTTCTTGGGTCAACCAAAAGGGGAGAAGCGCGGTCGCTACTTTAATGAAGTACCAGTGCCTGATTTCTGGGAAGTTTCTGGGGATAACAGTTCGGGAAAAGTGACCTACTATGGTCAAGAAAAGGCTCGGATTGCTTACCATGCTGCTTCCTATAAACGCATCGTTGAGCGCCTGGAGTGGTTGGATGACAAGGGGCAAGTGGTCATGATCGAGCGCTATGACCAATACGGTCGTAAGATTGCCGTGACAACCTGTGGCGATCAAGGCCAGCAATTGGTAACCACTTATTTTGAAGGGGATATCGAGCGCTTGACAGAGAATCACCAAACAGGGGATTTGATCTTGACCTTGGACCATCAACCTATGCGAATTTTCAAGAATCGTTTAGAATATTTTGTCTTTTATCTAGAGCATCGTGGTTTTGATTTGGATGGATTGGTCTACAATACCCTTGCCACCTCCTTTAGCATTAGTCTTCAGTTGGGCAATAAAGGGATCAAAGGGCGCGACGTCTTGGTATGGCAAGAACCTCTTCATGATAGTCTTCCAGGCAACATGCAGTTGATTCTAAATAGCCCAGAAATCCGGACCAAGAAGATCTTGATTCCACAAAATGCAACCTACCATCGCGCATTGCAGTTGACCTCACAAGACCAGCATGCCTACTTTGCTCCTCTTGGCTACCTGTATGACTTCAAGGTGAAAGATGATATCCGCAAAGATGCATTTGTCTTGACTAACTCGGATCAGATCGAAGCCTTGACCTACCTAGTAGAAAACTTGCCGAATGTGACCTTCCGTGTAGCGGCTTTGACAGAGATGTCTGCGAGTCTCTTGTCCATGGTCCGCTATCCAAATGTGGTCTTGTATCAAAACATCAGCCAAGAACGGATCAAAGAATTGCTCAAGGTTTCTAGTATTTATCTAGATATCAATCACTATGCAGAAGTGCAAGGAATTGTCCGCAAGGCCTTTGAACACCAGCAAGTTATTCTTGCCTTTAGTCACACTCTGCATGATCGCCACTTCCTAGCGCAAGCTAATATCTTTGACCAAGGAAAAGAAGCAGATATGGTAGCCCGTATCAAGGAAATCTACCAATCAGTTGATAGCTATCGAGAAGCAGTGGCACAACAAATTGCCCAATCAAGTAGCATCGAGCCAGCTGATTTCAAAGCTCGCTTGCAAGAAGGGATAGGTGGACACAGTGAGTGATCGTAAGAAAGATTTATTTTACAAAGAAGTAGAAGGCCGGATGGAGTCTCTTAAACGCCGTCCAGCCGAGAAAGAAAAGACGACGCGTTCTGAAAAAATCAATGTCATCTTTAATGTGGTCATTGGTTTGGTCATTTTGCTGGGAGTTATTTTTACCCTCTTGAGAGTGTTGGGAGGATCCTAATATGGAAATGGTATTTGCGATTGTCGTCGCGTTCCTATCGTTGGCGCTAGTAGTCCTCATTACGCTGCAACCGCGTCAACAACAGTCCTTGTCAACAGATGCAACCAGTAACTTAGGAAAACCAAGCTATTGGCGCTCCCACCGAGGGCTTAAGTTAGCGACCCTGGTTGTTAGTATCGTCTTTCTCTTATCCTTGTTTCTTTATATGATGGTCGTACAGGCCTAGTTTCTAATAGAATGGATAAAAGAAGTTGGTATTCTCCAACTTCTTTCAAATTGTAGATAGAGTCATCTTATAAACTTTCCTTAGGTGAGTACGGACGTCAGCGAACTTCGAGGAAGTTCCATGACTTAGTTTTGGACCTAAGGTTCCAAAACTCCCGAGTGCTAGAAACAAGAATGTTTCTAGCACTTATCTCACGTCGGAAAGTTTCAGTAGATGTCTAAGTGAGCCTAATAGTTGATATCTTTTTAAATTTTTAAGTATCATTTAGGTTGTATTATGTAAGAAACAGGTAGATTACATTCTAAAAGAAGTTGGTATTCTCCAACTTCTTTTTTATCATGCATCCCTCTCCTTTATGGTATACTGAAAGCGACAAAATGATGGGAGATCAAGATGAAAAAGATTCCTTTAGTATTTTCAGGTTGTCTGTTAGGTTTGGGTGGTGCTGGAAACCTTCTTGCAGACTCGCTACCCCTTCTGGGTCATGCCTTCAGTCTAACAGGTTTATTGCTCTGGTTTTTCTTTTTAGTTTATCATGTGATTCGCTGGCAAGAAAGCAAGATAGAACTCCAACAAGCCACTCTTTTATCTGGGATGGCCACTTTTCCCATGGCCGGGATGATTTTATCGACCTATCTTTTTCGTCTCTTTCCTAGCTTTACAGGTCTATCTCAGTTGGTATGGTGGTTCGCTTTCCTTTTGGATCTGTGTCTGATTCTCTATTTTACTAAGACCCATGTCATGGCGCGACCAAGGGCCAAAGCTACTCCGAGTTGGACGGTTCTCTATGTGGGTATTGCAGTGGCTGCCTTGACCTATCCGGTGGTAGGAGTGATGGAGCTAGCCTATCTTACCCTGGGGTTTGGCTTTATTTTGACCTTGTGTCTGTACCCGCTTATCTATCAGGATTTGAAAAGCAATCCCTTACCGAGCCACTTATTGGGACAAGAAGGTATCTATTGTGCTCCCTTTTCTCTTCTTTTAGCAGCCCTGGTTCGTGTGGGTGGAGCAAGCCTTCCTACCTGGCTCTTACTGATCATGGTGGTTGCCTCGCAAGGGTTTTATTTCTTTGTTTTGACGCGCCTGCCAAGAATGATTAAAGAAGGTTTTCAACCTGCTTTTTCAGCTCTTACCTTTCCAACCGTTATCACAGCGACCTCTCTGAAAATGGCTCAAGGTCTGCTACAGATTCCTTTTTTGACAGGTCTTGTATGGATGGAAACTCTTCTATGTCTCTTGATTTTAGTCGCTGTATTGGGGGGATATGTGGTTTATCTTAGAGACTAGGACGGCATCCTTTTTCGTTGAAACCTTGTTATGATTATGGTAAGATGCACTATACGATCTGTCATGCTCTAGGAAAGGTATCTATGAAATTTATTAAAGAAAAGCTCTCTCTGCTTTACCCCCTCTTTCTCCTCTTGTTTTATTTTTATATCCGGCCCCAATTTCGTCCCTTGGCCCAATATGTCTCTAATAGCTTAGCGAGCGCAAATAGTTATTATTGGACCTTATTTGGCTTGGAGACCATCTATGCAGTTTTTACAGGATTTTTGGTCTACCGTTTTTCCAAGAAGTCCCAGTTTTCATGGGGGAAGAACTCGCTTCAATCCTTGCTGGAAGCTATCTTTGCGGCTTGTTTGGTCTATTGGTTGGACTACTTTATCAGTGGTTTTGTTCAGGGGCGTGCAGCCGTTTTGAGTCTCTTTCCTCGAGAAATCAGCCCGACAGGGGTGGTCATCCTAGTGGTCGCGATGGTCGTTATCCGGCCTGTGACAGAAGAGCTGATCTTTCGTGGGGCCTTGGTAAATGCCTATTTTAAAGGTTGGCCCATCTATGCAGAGATTTGGCTCCCTGCCCTCATCTACAGTGGGCTACATTTTGTCCATCATCCTTTTTCGCTAGGAGCTTTTATGATTTATCTCTTGCCGAGTTTTATTTTTGGGACTCTTTATTATCGGAGCAAGGCGCTTCTTTCTCCGCTTTTAGGCCATATCTTGCTCAATCTCTATTATACCTTGCCATTGCTTTTATCCGTATTCCAGTAGCAACCGATTTCCTAAGGGAGATTGGTTTTTTTTGAAAATGTGGTATAATAGAATAAATTTAATAGAGGGAGTGGAGGTTTGAAAAAAAGCTACCGCGTCAAACGTGACAAAGATTTTAATGCTATTTTTAAAAGTGGTCAAAATGTTGCCAATCGGAAATTCGTTATTTACCGTCTGAGCAAAGACCAACCGCATTTTCGAGTCGGCCTGTCTGTTAGTAAGAAACTGGGAAATGCTGTGACTAGAAATCGCATCAAACGTTTGATTCGCCATGTTTTAATCAAACACCAAGCCTGCCTTACGACCGATGATTTTGTCGTCATTGCTCGTAAAGGAGTGGAGGAGCTCGACTTCCATCAAGTAGAGAAAAATCTCGTACATGTCTTAAAATTAGCGCATGTCTACCAAGAAAGGGAATAATGTGAAAAAGAAACTGAAGTTAATTGGATTATTAGGAGCGGCCTTAATGGTCTTGACAGCTTGTGGGACCTCTCAAGTGACAGCCGAATCGACAGGTGGTTGGGAACGCTTCGTCTACTTCTTTGCAGAAGCCATCCGCTTCTTGTCGTTTGGTGGCAGTATCGGTGTTGGGATTATTGTCTTTACCATTGTCATTCGGACGGTCCTCTTGCCTCTCTTCCAGTATCAAATGAATTCAACCCGCAAGATGCAGGAAATTCAACCCTTACTCAAGGAATTGCAAGCCAAGTATCCTGGCAAGGATCTAGATAGTCGGACCAAGCTTTCTGAAGAGATGCGGGCCCTTTATAAGGAAAAAGGTGTCAAAACATCTTCAGCCTTCCTTCCTCTCTTGATCCAGATGCCGGTCTTGATGGCCCTATTCCAAGCGCTGAGCCGTGTGGAATTCCTTAAAGTCGGTCACTTCCTTTGGTTGGACCTTGGAGCGATTGACCCGACTTATATCTTGCCTCTTCTTGCTGCCCTCTTCACATTTTTCAGCAGTTGGTTGACCAATAAAGCCCTGCCAGAGCGTAACGGGAGTGCGACAACCATGATGTATGTGATGCCTGTGATGATTTTCTTCTTCGCCTTGTTCTCAGCCAGCGGGGTTGCTCTATACTGGGTGACTTCAAATGCTTACCAAGTCGGACAAACCTATCTCTTGAACAACCCATTCAAGATTATCGCAGAGCGTGAAGCAAAAGAGCAAGCTACTCGAGAAATAGAAAAACAAAAACGTCGTGCCTTAAAGAAAGCACAGAAAAAAAGAAAATAAGAAAGAGGTGGACATATGGTCCTATATACCGGAGCAACTGTAGAAGAAGCTATCCAAAATGGCTTGAACGAATTAGATATTCCCCGTATGAAGGCACATATTACGGTTGTGGCTCGTGAGAAGAAAGGTTTTCTTGGCTTATTTGGTAAAAAACCAGCCCAAGTAGAGATTGAACCGATTGCAGAAACAACAGTTGTCAAAGCCAATCAACAAGCTGTAAAGGGTGTACCAGAAGAAATTAACGCGCAGAACGAACCGGTTAAGACCGTAAGTGAAGCAACAGTTGATTTAGGACGTGTCGTTGCAGCGATCAAAAAGGTCGAAGAAGAAGGAGAAGTTGTCTCTGAAGAAATCAAGACAGAAATCCTCAAACATGATAAAGAAGCAGACACCGTTCTGGAAGAAAAAGGGCATGAACATATTCTTGAGAAGGTTAAAGAACCAGTCGCAAAAGAAGCAAACGAGTCTGATTTCTCAAATCTTGGTATTGAAGTAGAAGAAAACTACGACATCGAAGAAGTTGTTACAGATGTAACTGCTTATGTTCAAACTGTTGTTGATGAGATGGATGTCGATGCAACGCTTTCAAGTAGCCATAACCGTCGTACGGTCAATATGCAGATCGATACCAATGAGCCAGGGCGCGTGATTGGTTACCATGGTAAAGTCTTGAAAGCTCTTCAACTCTTGGCACAAAACTATCTCTATAACCGCTACTCAAAGAATTTTTACATTACCATTAATGTCAATGACTATGTAGAGCATCGTGCAGAAGTTCTCCAAAGCTATGCTCAGAAGTTAGCAACACGGGCCCTCGAGGATGGCCAAGCCCAACAGACCGATCCAATGTCCAATAGTGAACGTAAAATCATTCACCGAATTGTCTCCAAGATGGAAGGGGTCACTAGCTATTCTGAAGGGGAAGAACCAAACCGCTATGTAGTTGTGGACATCGAAGGATAATCTAGCTATTATTGCCCATGAGAGAGGGACGGGATAGAACCGCTCTCTCTTTTTGTTAGGAGTAGAAAGGAAACAGATGGCATTTGCAGCGATTCGAGAGTTTTTAAAGCTTCAAGGAATCAAATACCAGTCACCAGAAAAGGCAGGAGTGTTAGCCCAAGAGATGGAACGGTACCGCGCAATGGGACAGGCGGCTCGTAAGGAATTTACGGATTTAGTATCAGCCTTTCAAAAACGGTATTCTTACTTAGAGCAGGAGCGAACCAGCCAGTGGATGAACCAGGCACAGGTCCTAAGGCCTCATTTTTGGGCCTATTTAAAAGGAGAAGGGACTCTGGCAGAGCCCATGTATGCCTTGAGGCTCTATGGAGATGCAGCTGATTTTGGTGTTTCCTTAGAGGTGAGCTTTATCGAGCGAAAAAAAGATGAGCAGAGCCTTCAAAAGCAACACAAGGTTCTCACCCTTCCCATTTCTCAGCCAGTCTATTATCTTGCTCAAGAAAATGGAGAGAGTCGAAGGATCGAAGGAATAGAAAAGAATCGCCTCTCTCTTCTCCAAGCAGTAGCAGATGGAGTAGTTCGCAAGGTTCTGGTCAAATACGACATTCCCTTAGTTGAGGTAGGATCTATCGAAGATGTCTTGGATCAACTCCAGAGCGCGATGACAGCACTAGAACCCTATTATCTAGCGACGCGTCAAGGATAGGCAAGTCTTGTCTAGCCTATATTTGCAACATTTTTGCCATAGCTATTGACAAATAGAGTCGAATCAGATAGAATAGTAAAGTATGTTTAGTAACTGATCACAACTAGCCGGCTAAACGAATACAAAATCTATGAGGAGGTATTCATCGTGAAACGTACTTATCAACCAAGTAAACTTCGTCGTGCGCGCAAACATGGTTTCCGTCACCGTATGGCAACTAAAAATGGCCGTCGCGTATTGGCAGCTCGTCGTCGTAAAGGACGCAAAGTTTTGGCTGCGTAATTCAGATAAAAAACTAAAAACCAGTAGAAACTCGAGACTACTGGTTTTTGTTTTGTCCGAAAGTGAATTTAGAGGCGCTTTCTGCTATAATAGAAAGAAGAAAAAATCGGAAGAAAAGGAAGATCATGCAGATTTTTGATACCCACACCCATCTCAATGTGGAAGAATTCGCAGGAAAAGAACAAGAAGAACTCGACTTAGCCAAGGAAATGGGGGTTGTAGCTCACAATATCGTTGGTTTTGACAAACCGACCATTGAGCGAGCATTAGAATTGGCAGACCAGTACCCAGAACTCTATCTGACGCTTGGGTGGCATCCCACTGAGGCGGCCGATTATAGTCCTGAGGTAGAGGCCTATCTACTGGAACAGTTGAAACATCCAAAAGTCGTTGCTCTAGGAGAAATTGGTCTGGACTACCACTGGATGACGGCACCAAAAGACATTCAAGAAAAGGTTTTCCGTCGTCAGATTCAGCTGTCTAAGGAACTGGACTTACCTTTTGTGGTTCACACCCGTGATGCACTAGAAGACACTTATGCCATTATCAAGAGTGAAGGAGTGGGTCCACGCGGTGGGATCATGCATTCTTTCTCAGGGACTTTGGAGGACGCTAAAGGCTTCATGGATCTGGGAATGATGATCTCTTTTTCGGGAGTGGTAACCTTTAAAAAAGCGACAGACACTCAGGAGGCAGCCAAAGAGTTACCTTTGGACAAAATCTTGGTCGAAACAGATGCTCCTTATTTAGCTCCAGTTCCTAAGCGAGGCCGAGAAAATAAAACAGCCTACACCCGTTATGTCGTAGACTTTATTGCAGAGCTTCGTGGAATGACTAGTGAAGAAGTAGCTCAAGCTACCTATGCCAATGCGAGAAATTTGTTTGGTCTGAGAAACATGGATGAATAGGAGTGAACGATTGTCTGATATACAAAATAATGATATATATTATTTTAGAGGTATTTCCGAAGATATGCTGGCAAGGATTAATAAAACATCAACTATTGCTTTCAATAACTTACTACAAGAAATGAATGTATGTGAGATTTTGATTTCTCCTCTCACTTTTGAAATCCTTGGATATAGTTTGAAAAATCTGCCAGATACAATCCAGCTTTTAAATGAATTAGGAGAAATCAGCTATGATGATAATCTAATCGCAGAAAAAAGCTTGCTGAATTTTTTCAAATATTTAATAAACAATGATCCTGAATTAGAGGTAAGATTTCAGAAATTATGCCAAAAAATTAAAGAAAAACGACCGCTTATTTATTCTTTAAAAGAAAAAAATGGAGAATTATTATTTTTAGAATCGGGTGCCGTGACTGGCAGTGTTCGCTTGTTGGTATTTCCAGAGGAAATCGTTCTTTTAACTTTGTCAGGTTATGATTGAATTGGAGGACAATAGTGATAAATAGAATAAAAATCCCTCAAGTCATCGTCGTTGAAGGTAAGGACGACACAGCCAATCTCCGTCGGTTTTATGAAGTAGATACTTATGAAACCCGAGGCTCTGCGATTGACCAGGATGACCTAGAACGAATTGCTATCTTGCAAGAGTTGCGTGGAGTCATTGTCTTTACGGATCCGGATTACAATGGGGAGCGCATTCGTAAGATTATCATGCAAGAAATTCCGCAAGCCAAGCATGCCTTTTTAAATCGTGGCGAAGCAGTACCAAAATCCAAAACCAAGGGGCGTTCCTTGGGAGTGGAGCATGCCAGCTTTGAAGACTTAGAAAAGGCCCTATCTGGACTAGTGGGCTCCTATGAAGATGAGTATTTTTTCGATATTACCAAGACTGACCTGATGCGTCTTGGTCTGTTGATGGGCAGTGACAGTCGCAAACGACGGGAATATCTAGGCGAAGCCTTGCGTATCGGCTACTGTAATGGCAAGCAATTGCTCAAACGCTTGGAGTTGTTTGGAATTTGTTTGGCGCAAGTCGAAGAAACGATGGCCAGTTATTAAAAAAGAGATAGAGGTAGAAGATGGGATTGTTCGACCTATTTAAAGATAAGAAAAAAGAGATAGGCTTTTCTTTGGAGAATGTTCAAGCAGAGCACCAAAAGAACCCGCGACATTTTTTGATTCCGAGCCAAGAAGAAATCAACCAATTGAAACTTGGGGACCAGGTTCGCCTCATCTTTGTGCTAGATACAGTCTTGGAGAATGGGTGTCGAGCAGAGCGTATGTGGGTCGAACTCACTGAAATCCACGATGGGAAGTTCAAAGGACGTTTAACCAATCAACCCGCTTATATTACTTCCATCCAGCTTGGAGATGAGCTGGATTTTGCACGGGAACATATTGCAAGCCTGATGGTTCCTCCGCT
This sequence comes from Streptococcus sp. OMI870, assembly GCF_047460295.1. Classification (NCBI taxonomy): domain Bacteria; kingdom Bacillati; phylum Bacillota; class Bacilli; order Lactobacillales; family Streptococcaceae; genus Streptococcus; species Streptococcus sp. OMI870. The sequence goes on along the minus strand of NZ_JASHGM010000002.1, from coordinate 358,244 downwards.
GAATCTTGATACACAAAAAGGAGCCATGATTACCAAGGATTGCTTCCTACGACGTGAGATTAATTGGGCGATTCACGATGTACCTCATCATCCACAAGATAGTGGTTGGCAGTTCTTTACAGGTTATGAGTCCCAGGAAGACTTGGACGATCCGTCTAAGATTACCATCATCAGTCTTGAAGACGCCTTGGAAATGGAGCCCTTGTTGGAGACTGTCTTAGATAATAATGGGGAAGCTTATGTCTACCAAGCGGAGCAAAATGCCTTTGTAGAAGACTGTTAGATTAGCCTTCGGAGAAAAAAGAGATAGTATATCTCACACTAAACGGATTAGAAAAGAGAAAAAATGAGAATTGCAGATTATAGCGTGACCAAGGCAGTCCTTGAACGCCATGGCTTCACCTTTAAAAAATCCTTCGGTCAAAACTTCTTGACCGATACCAACATCCTTCAAAAGATTGTGGATACTGCTGAGATTGATAAGCAAGTCAATGTCATTGAAATCGGTCCCGGAATTGGAGCTTTGACGGAGTTTTTGGCAGAAAATGCCGCAGAAGTCATGGCCTTTGAGATTGATGACCGCTTGGTTCCTATCTTAGCGGATACCTTGCGGGATTTTGATAATGTCACAGTTGTCAACCAAGACATCCTCAAGGTAGACCTCAACCAGTACATCGCAGAGTTCAAAAATCCAGAGCTTCCGATCAAGGTAGTGGCTAATCTTCCTTACTACATCACGACTCCCATCCTTATGCACTTGATCGAATCCAAGATTCCTTTCCAAGAATTTGTGGTTATGATGCAAAAAGAGGTGGCAGACCGTATTTCAGCCGAACCTAATACCAAGGCTTACGGGTCTTTGTCCATTGCAGTCCAATACTATATGACCGCTAAGGTAGCCTTTATCGTGCCTCGCACCGTCTTTGTGCCAGCGCCAAACGTCGATTCTGCCATCCTCAAGATGGTGCGTCGCCCGGAACCAGCAGTGGCAGTCAAGGATGAAGATTTCTTCTTCTCTGTCAGCAAGGCTAGCTTTGTCCACCGTCGCAAGACTCTTTGGAACAACTTGACCAGTCGCTTTGGCAAGACCGAAGAAATCAAAGCCATACTGGAAGCAGGAATCCAAGCTGCAGGCCTGCAACCTTCTGTACGAGGAGAAGCCCTTAGCCTAGAAGACTTCGCCCGTCTAGCTGATGGTCTTCTAGAAGCAGGAATAAAATAATAGAAAAGACATAGGTTCGTAATCTTCTTTCTCAGTCCTAAGTGTGTTATGAAGTACTATATTTTTATGTGTTTTCGAATGATATCGGGTATAAATTGAGACTTTCCGCTGTGAGAAAAGAGCCTAAATAAAAGGTAGTTTAGGCTCTCGGAATTTTTGAGACTTAAGGCTCAAAAATTAGTTATGGAACTTCGGAGAAGTTCGCTAACGCCCGTACTCACCTAAGGAAAGTCTCAAAGAAGTTTTATAAGTAATAAGAGGCTGGGACAAAAGTCCTAGCCTCTCAACTATTTTTGGATTGTCGAGCAAGACGCAGTGGTTGAGTGGGCTCTACTACGCTGATTTCATCAGCTTTTACAGCCCTACTCAACTGTGCGGAGGTGGGACGACGAAATCGAATTCTAACGAATTACCGATTTCTGTCTCACTCTCTTATTTGTATCGTAAGGAAAGGACGGGATTTGAACCCGCGCGTGAAGAAAATCCACTTGCCGGATTTCGAGTCCGGTGCCGTACCAAGCTGGGCCACCTTTCCAAGATGCGGAGAAAGGGATTTGAACCCTCACGCCCGAAGGGGCACATGCGCCTGAAGCATGCGTGTCTGCCGTTCCACCACCTCCGCATAGTTCTATTATACACTTTTTAGGAAAAATACCAAAGAAAAAAAGGAATCACATTAAAGTCCCTAACAGGAAAACCATAAACAATATGAGACTACAACCTGTTACGGGAAATGCTGGCAGATTTTCTTATCAAGCAATCCAGCCTTATTTCTCATTTTTTGGTATAATAGATAGTATTAATCTCAAAGGAGTGCGATTTGCAAGGAACAATCGTCAAGGCCTTGGCTGGCTTCTACTATGTAGAGTCAGACGGTCACATTTACCAGACACGGGCTCGTGGAAATTTTAGGAAAAAAGGACAGACTCCTTATGTGGGGGATCAGGTGGAGTTTTCAGCTGAAGAGAATTCAGAAGGATACATCTTGAGCATTGCGCCTCGAAAAAATAGCCTCGTGCGTCCTCCGATTGTCAATATTGATCAGGCAGTAGTCATCATGTCAGCTAAGGAGCCGGATTTCAACGCCAATCTTTTAGACCGTTTCCTGGTCCTTTTGGAGCATAAGGGAATTCATCCCATTGTCTATATTTCCAAACTAGACTTGCTAGAAAATCTGGAGCCTATTCACTATTACCAAGGAATCTACCAGGCTATTGGCTATGACTTTGTCTTGTCGATTGAGGAACTCTTGCCACTTTTGACAGATAAAACCACTGTCTTTATGGGACAGACCGGTGTCGGAAAATCAACCTTGCTCAATAAAATCGCTCCGGATTTAGAACTTGAAACGGGTGAAATCTCAGATAGTTTAGGCCGCGGTCGACATACAACCCGAGCTGTCAGCTTTTACTATCTAAATGGTGGCAAGATTGCAGACACCCCTGGTTTTTCATCCCTTGATTATGAAGTGACAACCAGTGAAGATTTAAATCAAGCTTTTCCAGAGATTTCAGATGTGAGCCACTCTTGTAAGTTTCGTACCTGTACTCATACGCATGAGCCTGCTTGTGCAGTGAAACCAGCTGTTGAAGCAGCAGAGATTGCGACTTTTCGTTTTGAAAATTACTTGCAATTTCTAAGTGAGATTGAAAACCGTCGCGAAACCTACAAAAAGGTTTCTAAAAAAATGCCAAAATAGGAGACAATAGAAGAATGAAAACAATGAAAATAGCACCCTCAATTTTGAGTGCAGATTATGCCAATTTTGAAAGTGAGTTGAAACGCTTAGAAGCAGCTGGAGCTGACTATGCTCATATCGATGTCATGGATGGTCATTTTGTGCCAAATATTAGCTTTGGGGCTGGAGTAGTAGAGAGTATGCGTCCGCATAGCAAGTTGGTCTTTGATTGCCACTTGATGGTGACCAATCCCGAACACCATATCGAAGAATTTGCCCGTGCAGGTGCGGATATCATCAGCATTCATGTGGAAGCGACTCCTCATATCCACGGAGCTCTTCAAAAAATTCGTCAAGCCGGTGTGAAAGCTAGTGTTGTGATTAATCCAGGAACTCCTGTAGACAGTATCAAACACGTCTTGAACTTGGTGGATCAAGTCTTGGTCATGACCGTTAATCCAGGATTCGGTGGCCAAGCCTTTCTTCCAGAAACAATGGACAAGGTGCGCGAATTAGCGGCTCTTCGTGAAGAGAAAGGCTTAGACTTTGATATCGAAGTCGATGGCGGAATTGATGGCCAAAGTATTTCCCAAGCAAAAGAAGCCGGGGCTAATGTCTTTGTAGCGGGCTCTTATGTCTTTAATGGCGATGTCAATGAGCGGGTGCAAATCCTCCGAGATGCCATCAATGGTTAAGATTGTCGTAGTGGCAGGTGGAGATTCCTCTCTCTTGCCAAAAAATCAAGATATTTACCTCGGTGTTGACGGGGGCTGTTTGAAGCTACTGGAACAAGGTTTGTCTTTAGATATAGCTGTAGGGGATTTCGATTCCGTCTCTGAGGTTGATTTGCGCAAGATCCAGGTCCAAGCCAAGCAAGTTGTTCAATCCGTCCCTGAAAAGAACGATACGGATTTGGAATTGGCCTTGAAAACAGTCTTTGAAGACTATCCAGATGCTGCAGTCACAGTTTACGGTGCTTTTGGTGGTCGCTTGGATCACTTCTTGTCTAATATCTTTTTGCCGACCGATCCAGACCTAGCTCCCTATATGGAGCAGATTCAATTAGTCGATGAGCAAAATCGCTTAGTTTTCAGACCAGCGGGCTCTCATGAGATCCAGCCAGATCCAACCATGACCTATGTTGGTTTTATGCCTGTTGGAGAAGGTCGTTTAGAGATCACAGGGGCCAAGTATCCGCTCCATGCAGAGAATTATTTTTTGAAGGCTATGTATGGTTCCAATGAGTTTTTGGATCAAGCAATTCAAGTGAGTCTTGATCGGGGCTATCTTGTCATTGTTTATAGTAAAGACAGAGGTTAATATGAATATCATTTTGCTTCTGATTGGCCTGCTTAATCTGGGACTTCTCATCTATCTTTTCCAACGATCAGATGCTACACAACCCGATCTACGAGAGATGTTAGAAGACCATGAAGATCATTTGTCAGACCAGTTAGACTATCGTTTTGAAAAAGAAAGACAGGCGAGTCAAATTGCCAACCAGCAGTTAGAGATTGCCCTGACAGATCGCTTGACCGAGATGCGGGTGGAGATCCACCAGCAAACGACAGCCCTGCGCGCTGAGATGAACGAGCACTTTACCAAAAATCGGGACAAGACAGATGAGCGCATGCGCCAGATTCAAGAGTCCAACGAAGTGAGGCTAGAGCAGATGCGCCAAACGGTTGAAGAAAAATTGGAGAAAACCTTGCAGCACCGTTTGCAGACCTCCTTTGAGACCGTTTCGAAACAGTTGGAATCGGTCAACAAAGGGCTGGGAGAAATGCAGTCAGTTGCACGGGATGTTGGAACCCTCAATAAAGTTCTCTCCAACACTAAGACTCGTGGAATCATGGGCGAATTGCAACTGGGCCAAATCATTGAAGATATCTTGACGCCAACCCAGTATGAGCGGGAATTTATCACAGTTCCTCAGTCCAGTGAGCGCGTGGAATATGCCATCAAGCTTCCGGGACAAGGAGAGGAGCCAGTCTATCTACCGATTGACTCTAAGTTCCCATTGGAAGACTACTATCGTCTGGAAGAGGCGTATGAGTCAGGGCAAAAAGAGGAGATCGAGCGTTACCGCAAGGCTCTTTTGGCTAGTATCAAGCGTTTTGCCAAAGATATCCAACAAAAATACCTCTTTCCACCAGCGACGACCAATTTCGGGATTCTCTTTTTACCGACTGAAGGACTCTATTCAGAGGTGGTTCGAAATCCTGAATTTTTCGATCGTTTGCGTCGGGAAGAACAAATTTTAGTGGCTGGTCCAAGCACCCTATCTGCCCTTTTGAACTCCTTGTCTGTTGGCTTTAAGACGCTTAATATTCGAAAGAGTGCAGATGATATCAGTAAAGTACTGGGATCTGTCAAATCAGAATTCCATAAATTTGGAGGTGTTCTCGCCAAGACCCAACGGCATTTAAAGAATGCTTCCAATAATATTGATGATTTACTAACCAGACGGACCAGTGCCATCGAGCGGACGCTCCGCCAAATCGAAAGTGATGAGGACCTGCTGGGACTAGATATATACATAGAAGATGGAGAAGATGATGGTCAAAATTAGCCAAATGAAAAAAGATGAGCTGTTTGAAGGATTCTATTTGATCAAGTCAGCAGAAGTGCGTCAGACGCGCGCCGGTAAGAATTACTTAGCCTTCGTCTTTCAGGACGAGACCGGCACGATTGAAGGAAAACTGTGGGATGCTCAGCCCCATAATGTGGAGAGCTTCACAGCAGGTCGTGTGGTCCACATGTCTGGGCGCAGAGAAGTCTACAATAATACTCCGCAGGTCAATCAATTGAACATGCGATTGCCACAAGCAGGAGAACCCAACAATCCTGCAGACTTCAAGGAAAAACCACCAGTAGATCCTAAGGAATTGCATGAATACCTGTCAAACATGATTTTCAAAATTGAAAATCCAGTCTGGCAACGGATTGTCCGTGCCCTCTATGGAAAATATGAGAAAGAGTTTTATAGCTATCCAGCTGCCAAGACCAACCACCATGCCTTTGAAGCAGGCCTTGCTTATCATACGGCGACCATGGTCCGCTTGGCAGATAGTATCGGTGATATTTATCCTCAGTTGAATAAGAGCTTGCTCTTTGCGGGGATTATGTTACACGATTTGGCCAAAGTGATCGAGTTGACGGGACCTGAAAATACAGAATACACTGTTCGAGGCAACCTCATTGGCCATATTGCGCTGATCGATGAAGAAATCACCAAGGTCTTACAAGACTTAAAAATTGATGACCAAAAAGAAGAAGTGATTGTCCTTCGCCATGTGATCTTGAGTCACCATGGCTTGCTCGAATACGGTAGCCCTGTTCGCCCCAAGATCATGGAAGCAGAGATTATTCATATGATCGATAATTTGGATGCAGAAATGATGATGATGACGACAGCTCTTGGCTTAATTGGACCTGGCGAGATGACAAATAAAATCTTCGCTATGGAAAACCGATCTTTCTATAAACCGAATATCGATCAGTAAAAATAGAGATAAATACGGAAATGATTCCAAAAAAAAGAAAAAAATTAGGGAAAAACGGCCTTCTGTAAATCAGAATGTTCGTTTTTTTCGCTTCTTATGGTATAATGGTAGAAAAAACTACATGGTGAGAAAATGAAATTAAGAAGAAGTGAACGGATGGTCGTAATTTCTAATTACTTGATCAATCATCCTTATGAATTAACGAGTCTCAATACTTTTGCGGAAAAGTACGAGTCGGCTAAATCCTCTATTTCAGAAGATATCGTGATTATCAAACGGGCTTTTGAAGAGATGGAGATCGGAAATATTGAAACCATTACAGGAGCTGGAGGAGGAGTTGTCTTTACACCGTCTATCTCCGATGAGGAATCTAAAGAAATCGTTGAAGATTTATGTAAACAGCTGTCTGAAAGTGATCGTATTCTTCCAGGTGGCTACATTTATTTATCCGATCTATTGAGCAATCCAAAGATTTTAAATAGCATCGGTCGCATCATTGCCAAAGCCTTCCGTAATAAGAAGATCGATGCTGTTATGACTGTTGCGACTAAAGGGGTTCCCCTAGCCAATGCAGTTGCAAATGTCTTGAATGTTCCATTTGTTATTGTTCGTCGTGACTTGAAAATCACAGAAGGATCAACCGTCAGTGTCAACTATGTATCAGGTTCCAGTGGAGATCGTATTGAAAAAATGTTCCTTTCAAAACGTAGCCTAAAAGCAGGAAGTCGGGTCTTGATTGTTGATGACTTCCTAAAAGGTGGTGGAACGATTAACGGAATGGTCAGCCTCTTGTCTGAATTCGATTCTGAATTAGCAGGAGTGGCAGTCTTTGCGGATAATGCTTCAACCGACCGTGAATTCTTTGAGCACAAATCCTTATTGCGCGTGACCAAGATCGATGTGAAAGAAAACAAATTGAACGTCGAAATTGGGAATATCTTTGATTAAGAAGAACAAAGGAGGATCAAAAAGTGAAAAGAATTTTAGATCGATTTGATAATAGCCCTTTGTGGATTCGCTTGGTGACAGTTCTGTCTCTATCCTTTATTTTAGTCGCTGGTTTGTATACAGTCAAAAAGAACACAGCAGCCCAAGTGACGACAGAGATCCAACCTGCTAAAAAAACAGGTTCCCTTCCAGTGAAAAAAGAAACAAAGGAAGAAAAGGAAAAGAAGGAAGATAAGAAAAATATCGAAGCGGCAGAAAAAGCAGTCGTTCAAATGGAAACGGCTCCAAGTCAGGAGTCTGTAAATGCTGCCCAGACTGCTGTGAAGAAAGTAAAAGATTCGACTCAAAAGCAATCACTTGAGGCTCGTATCCAGTACATCGCGAACTATTATGGTCTTACCTATACAAGCGATGCAGCAACTACACAGCAAAATCAAACGGATGCTAATGCAAGTGCCAATGTGAATTCAAATGCGAACGCAAATGTCAATGCGAACGTAGAATCGGGTGTAAGCAATGCGACAGTCCCAATACAACCACAACCACAGTATGCACCAGTTGCAGATGCTGGGGTAGAAGAAGTAGTTGAAACAGGACAATAATCAACCTTCCTAACTTCTTGAAAAAATAAAAAAATATCTTGCAATCAAAGTGCCGTCATGTTATAATAATAGACGGTACTTTTTACTTTTGGTCTCTCAAGAGTGTACAGGGACGTGCTGACAAATGTTGCAAAAGTACACACAGATGGTAGCTGTCACCAAGTGTATCATCACCAAAAATAAAAAAATCACAGGAGAATGTAGATGCCTACAATTAACCAATTGGTTCGCAAACCGCGTAAATCAAAAGTAGAAAAATCTAAATCACCAGCTTTGAACGTTGGTTACAACAGTCATAAAAAAGTTCAAACAAACGTTTCTTCACCACAAAAACGTGGTGTTGCAACTCGTGTTGGAACAATGACACCTAAAAAACCGAACTCTGCCCTTCGTAAATTCGCTCGTGTACGTTTGAGCAACTTGATCGAAGTTACTGCCTACATCCCAGGTATCGGACACAACTTGCAAGAACACAGCGTGGTTCTTCTTCGTGGTGGACGTGTAAAAGACCTTCCAGGGGTACGTTACCATATCGTCCGTGGTGCACTTGATACTGCAGGTGTTAACGATCGTAAACAAGGCCGTTCTAAATACGGTACGAAACGTCCAAAAGCATAAGGAAAGGGGATAAAGAGAAATGAGTCGTAAAAATAGAGCTCCAAAGCGCGATGTATTGCCAGATCCGCTTTACAATTCACAATTAGTTACTCGTCTTATCAACCGCGTTATGCTTGATGGTAAACGTGGTACAGCTGCTTCAATCGTTTACGGAGCTTTCGAACAAATTAAAGAAGCTACTGGAAACGATGCTCTTGAAGTATTCGAAACAGCTATGGAAAACATCATGCCTGTACTTGAAGTACGTGCTCGCCGTGTCGGTGGTTCTAACTACCAAGTCCCAGTTGAAGTTCGTCCAGAACGTCGTACAACACTTGGACTTCGTTGGTTGGTAACCATCGCTCGTCAACGTGGTGAACACACAATGGTTGATCGCCTTGCAAAAGAAATCTTGGATGCAGCGAACAACACTGGTGCAGCAGTTAAGAAACGTGAAGACACTCACCGTATGGCTGAAGCTAACCGTGCCTTCGCACACTTCCGTTGGTAAGATTAAGATACTAAGGGCGTTAAAAAAGCGACTGAAAATTAGGAAGCTTGACGCAGAATTAAAGTTTCTAGGAAAGCTTATCTATTTTCCGAGCTTTTAGCCCGGGTTCAATTTAGCTCGGTCAGCTCTTAGCTTCTATTCAACTCACCAACGAGTTGAAACCAACAAATCATGAAAACAATGAGAACGGGTAGGTCCTGCCTATCCGTTTTTGTTAAATCATGTTATAATAGTATAGAAATAAAAAATATAGGAGAACAAAACCTCATGGCTCGCGAATTTTCACTTGAAAAAACTCGTAATATCGGTATCATGGCTCACGTCGATGCTGGTAAAACAACTACAACTGAGCGTATCCTTTACTACACTGGTAAGATTCATAAAATCGGTGAAACTCACGAAGGTGCGTCACAAATGGACTGGATGGAGCAAGAGCAAGAACGTGGGATCACGATCACATCTGCTGCGACAACAGCTCAATGGAAAGACACTCGTGTAAACATCATCGACACACCAGGACACGTGGACTTCACTATCGAAGTACAACGTTCACTCCGTGTTTTGGACGGTGCTGTAACCGTTCTTGACTCACAATCAGGTGTTGAGCCTCAAACAGAAACAGTTTGGCGTCAAGCAACTGAATACGGAGTTCCTCGTATCGTATTCGCCAACAAGATGGATAAAATCGGTGCTGACTTCCTTTACTCAGTAAGCACTCTTCATGACCGTCTTCAAGCAAATGCTCACCCAATTCAATTGCCAATCGGTTCAGAAGATGACTTCCGTGGAATCATCGACTTGATCAAGATGAAAGCTGAAATCTACACCAACGACCTTGGTACTGATATTCTTGAAGAAGATATTCCAGCTGAATACCTTGAACAAGCTCAAGAATACCGTGAAAAATTGATCGAAGCAGTTGCTGAAACTGATGAAGATTTGATGATGAAATACCTTGAAGGTGAAGAAATCACAAATGAAGAATTGAAAGCTGGTATCCGTAAAGCAACTATCAACGTTGAATTCTTCCCAGTATTGTGTGGTTCAGCCTTCAAGAACAAAGGGGTTCAATTGATGTTGGATGCAGTCCTTGACTACCTTCCAAGCCCACTTGATATCCCAGCGATTAAAGGTATCGACCCAGATACAGACGAACAAGTGGAACGTCCAGCATCTGACGAAGAGCCATTTGCAGCGCTTGCCTTCAAGATCATGACAGACCCATTCGTAGGTCGTTTGACATTCTTCCGTGTTTACTCAGGTGTCTTGAACTCAGGTTCTTACGTATTGAACACTACAAAAGGTAAACGTGAACGTATCGGACGTATCCTTCAAATGCACGCCAACACTCGTATGGAAATCGAAACAGTTTACTCTGGAGATATCGCTGCAGCTGTTGGTTTGAAAGATACTACAACTGGTGACTCATTGACTGATGAGAAAGCAAAAGTTATCCTTGAGTCAATCGAAGTTCCAGAACCAGTTATCCAATTGATGGTTGAGCCTAAATCTAAAGCAGACCAAGATAAGATGGGTATTGCCCTTCAAAAATTGGCTGAAGAAGATCCAACATTCCGAGTTGAAACAAACCCTGAAACTGGTGAAACAGTTATCTCTGGTATGGGTGAGTTGCACTTGGATGTCCTTGTTGACCGTATGAAACGTGAATTCAAGGTTGAAGCAAACGTTGGTGCTCCTCAAGTATCTTACCGTGAAACATTCCGCGCTTCTACACAAGCACGTGGATTCTTCAAACGTCAATCTGGTGGTAAAGGTCAGTTTGGTGATGTTTGGATCGAATTTACTCCAAACGAAGAAGGTAAAGGATTCGAGTTCGAAAATGCTATCGTCGGTGGTGTGGTTCCACGTGAATTCATCCCTGCAGTAGAAAAAGGACTTCAAGAATCTATGGCAAACGGTGTCCTTGCTGGCTACCCAATGGTTGACGTGAAAGCGAAGCTTTATGATGGTTCATACCACGATGTCGACTCATCTGAAACTGCCTTCAAGATCGCTGCATCTCTTGCTCTTAAAGAAGCAGCTAAATCAGCACAACCAGCTATCCTTGAACCAATGATGCTTGTAACCATCACAGTTCCTGAAGAAAACCTTGGGGACGTTATGGGTCACGTAACTGCTCGTCGTGGACGTGTTGACGGTATGGAAGCACACGGTGCAAGCCAAATCGTTCGCGCTTATGTACCACTTGCTGAAATGTTCGGTTACGCTACTGTCCTTCGTTCTGCAACTCAAGGACGTGGTACTTTCATGATGGTATTTGACCACTACGAAGATGTACCGAAATCAGTACAAGAAGAAATCATTAAAAAAGCTAAAGGTGAAGCATAATTCATCTAAACTCAAAAGCTCCTCCCAGTTAGGGAAGGGCTTTTGTTTTTTTAAAGATTAAATTAGGTTTGAGGATGAAAATAAGATTTTTTCTATGACCGAGAACTTTGTGAAAAACTTTAATAAAATAGGATATACTCTGCGATAAATCGTGCTTTTCTTGGGGAAATAGTTGCTTTTTAATGCAATAAAGTATATAATAGAGACTGTTAAAAGATGTTTGGCGCTGTGTCAAGTTACTTTTTTCACAAAAAATTTTTTGATTTTCATAAGGAGGAAATCACGAATGGTAGTTAAAGTTGGTATTAACGGTTTCGGTCGTATCGGTCGTCTTGCTTTCCGTCGTATCCAAAACGTAGAAGGTGTTGAAGTTACTCGCATCAACGACCTTACAGATCCAGTTATGCTTGCACATTTGTTGAAATATGACACAACTCAAGGTCGTTTCGACGGTACTGTGGAAGTTAAAGAAGGTGGATTCGAAGTTAACGGTAAATTCGTTAAAGTTTCTGCTGAACGTGATCCAGAACAAATCGACTGGGCTAACGACGGTGTAGAAATCGTTCTTGAAGCAACTGGTTTCTTTGCTAAGAAAGAAGCTGCTGAAAAACACTTGCATGCAGGTGGAGCTAAGAAAGTTGTTATCACTGCTCCTGGTGGAAATGACGTTAAAACAGTCGTATTCAACACTAACCACGATGTTCTTGATGGTACTGAAACAGTTATCTCAGGTGCTTCATGTACTACAAACTGCTTGGCACCAATGGCTAAAGCTCTTCAAGATAACTTCGGTGTTGTTGAAGGATTGATGACTACTATCCACGCTTACACTGGTGACCAAATGATCCTTGACGGACCACACCGTGGTGGTGACCTTCGTCGTGCACGCGCTGGTGCTGCTAACATCGTTCCTAACTCAACTGGTGCTGCTAAAGCAATCGGTTTGGTTATCCCTGAATTGAACGGTAAATTGGATGGATCTGCACAACGCGTTCCAACTCCAACTGGTTCAGTTACTGAATTGGTAGCTGTTCTTGAAAAGAACGTTACTGTTGATGAAGTAAATGCAGCTATGAAAGCAGCAGCTAACGAATCATACGGCTACACTGAAGATCCAATCGTATCTTCAGATATCGTAGGTATGTCTTACGGTTCATTGTTTGACGCAACTCAAACTAAAGTTCTTGACGTTGACGGTAAACAATTGGTTAAAGTTGTTTCATGGTATGACAACGAAATGTCTTACACTGCACAACTTGTTCGTACTCTTGAATACTTCGCAAAAATTGCTAAATAATTCATGTGTATGAAGAGAGGAGGGTTCCCTCCTCTTTTTTTCTTTTTTAGTTATGGCATAAGACTAGATGAATTGAAAGTGAGGAATCGATTAGATTTTCGTATTCTTGCTTAGAGCTTTTCAATACAGATGAAGGAAATGTGCTTCTACAGAGCGTATCCTGCTCTGCTGAAGGTGGGAGTTTCAAAACTAGTTCCAACAAAGACAAGTATAGAGCATGCTCCTAAAAGGTGAGAAGGGATTCTTCTAACAAGGAGGTTCCTGGATAGAAAGAAGTATACTCTAGCGATGATCTTTTGGATGTGCTGACTAAAATATAAAGACCTCTTCTGTACTTGTCAAGAGAGGTTTGATCTTGTTTAAACAATCTTAAAAGGCATTCCAAAGGAAGAAAAAGATCAGAATACAGCCCGAAGCATTTCCTGTACGTCTATGAACTTGGAGCATTCCATAAATTAGAATGAATACAGTCGCTTCTTGAAGGAGTAACAAGGAGTCACGGCCGATCATCCTGTGGACGAGCAAGCAGATCAAGGTGCAAACAAAGGCTCCAAGATTCCACATCCCCTTTTCTTTCTGAGGATAGCGGAGGTTGATCTTTTGGGCAATTAAGACATAATGAAAGCCTTCCCAGAATCCCCATATAAGAGAAATGAAGAGATAACCTAAGAAATTGATGGGGAAGGGACTAGCTAAGACTTCTTTAGTTAGGAGGATGGATTGAAAAGGAAGATAGGAGTGTACCTGGCCTGAAGCCATGAGAAAAATAAGAAGAGGTAAGGCAAACAGGGCTGTTTGAAGGAGTGTTGGGAAGATTTCTTTTCCGACTAATCCATATTTCTGTATACCTTCCTGGCGATAGATCAGGATGACGCTAGCTCCCAAGCCCGCTATAGAAAATTGACAAAGTAAGAGAACGAATAAGCGCATCCAGAGAGAATGGTCTGGGTTTCGACTGAAGCTGATGATCGGCTCCTGGAAAGCTAGAAAGCCTATTAGAGGAAGAAAGGTGAGAAGTGCTAGGATATTTAAATCTTGATCGGCTTCTCTTTGTTGAGTGGATAATCCTTGTTTCATCTTGTTCTCCTTTTTTATCCTATTATAGGGTCTCTGAGCTGGACTGTCAATTAGAGGGGAAAAGCTTGGGTTTTTCTACCTCTTTTACAGCTTTTGTGATATAATTATCATGTATAAAAAATAGAAGGAGTCATATCCAATGGCAAAATTGACTGTTAAAGACGTTGACTTGAAAGGGAAAAAAGTTCTCGTTCGTGTTGACTTCAACGTACCTGTAAAAGATGGCGTGATTACTAACGACAACCGTATCACTGCAGCTCTTCCAACTATCAAGTACATCCTTGAACAAGGTGGACGTGCAATTCTTTTCTCTCACCTTGGACGTGTGAAAGAAGAAGCAGATAAAGAAGGTAAATCACTTGCTCCTGTAGCTGCTGACTTGGCTGCTAAATTGGGTCAAGACGTTACTTTCCTTCCAGGTGTTACTCGTGGTGCTGAATTAGAAGCAGCGATTAACGCTCTTGAAGATGGACAAGTTCTCTTGGTTGAAAACACTCGTTTCGAAGATGTTGACGGCAAGAAAGAATCTAAAAATGATCCTGAACTTGGTAAATACTGGGCATCACTTGGAGATGGTATCTTCGTAAACGATGCATTCGGTACAGCTCACCGTGCACACGCATCTAATGTTGGTATCTCAGCAAACGTTGAAAAAGCAGTTGCTGGATTCCTTCTTGAAAACGAAATTGCTTACATCCAAGAAGCAGTTGAAGCTCCAGAACGTCCATTCGTGGCTATCCTTGGTGGTTCAAAAGTTTCAGACAAGATCGGTGTGATTGAAAACTTGCTTGAAAAAGCTGATAAAGTTCTTATCGGTGGTGGGATGACTTACACATTCTACAAAGCACAAGGGATCGAAATCGGTAACTCACTTGTAGAAGAAGACAAATTGGATGTGGCTAAAGCTCTTCTTGAAAAAGCAAACGGCAAATTGATCTTGCCAGTTGACTCAAAAGAAGCGAACGCATTTGCTGACTACACTGAAGTGAAAGACACTGAAGGTGAAGCAGTAGACCCAGGATTCCTTGGTTTGGATATCGGTCCTAAATCTATCGCTAAATTTGACGAAGCTTTGACTGGTGCTAAAACAGTTGTATGGAATGGACCAATGGGTGTATTTGAAAACCCTGACTTCCAAGCTGGTACAATCGGTGTGATGGACGCTATCGTGAAACAACCAGGTGTTAAATCAATCATCGGTGGTGGTGACTCAGCTGCCGCAGCGATCAACCTTGGACGTGCAGACAAGTTCTCATGGATTAGTACGGGCGGAGGCGCTTCAATGGAACTCCTTGAAGGTAAAGTATTGCCAGGTTTGGCTGCACTTACAGAAAAATAATTTCAGCCCGTTAGTCTCTACAAAATCCTGATTTTGTAGAAAAAGGAACAAAACTGAAACGTTAACAAAAAGGTGGCTCTGTCACCTTTTTGTGTTAGTGTAGGTATTTGTGACGCGGTGGTGGAGCTTCAATGGAACTTCTTGAAGGTAAAGTTCTTCCAGGACTTGCAGCCTTGACTGAAAAATAAGACGGTTCCTCATGAACCATAGAAGAAGCACCGAAAGGTGCTTTTTTTAGAATGTATACAAACTAATTTTTATATAAGATAAGTGATTCTGTATCGAAATAAAATGTGATCTCATTTTTGAAATTAATCAAGAAAATCCAGAAACTTTCCGCCGTGAGAAAAGTGCTTGAAACATTTGTTTCAAGGACTCGGGAGTTTTGAAACTTTAGGTTCAAAACTAAGTCATGGAACTTCTTCGAAGTTCGCTGACGTCCGTACTCACCTAAGGAAAGTTTTTAAGATGACTTTGTAGAGTAGAAGGAAGCTAGTCGATCTTCATTTCCCTGCTTGAACCTTTCTGGAAATATGTTAGAATAAAAGAGATAGAAAGATAGGGGACAATGGATTACTTTAAACGACATAAATTTGACCGTTCCAAATTTCGATTGGGAATGCGAACCTTCAAAACAGGGATAGCCGTTTTTCTGGTTCTATTGATTTTTGGGATCTTTGGCTGGCGGGGCTTGCAGATTGGGGCACTGACAGCTGTCTTTAGTTTGAGAGAAGATTTTGATAAGAGTGTTCACTTCGGAGCTTCGCGTGTCATGGGCAACAGCATCGGTGGTTTTTATGCTCTGCTGTTCTTTATGATTAAGATCCTCTTCCACAATGCTTTTTGGGTAACCCTGATTTTTGTGCCCATTGCGACCATGTTAACCATTATGACCAATGTCGCTATGAACAACAAAGCTGGAATCATCGGTGGTGTTTCAGCCATGTTGATTATTACTCTCTCGATTCCGACAGGAGAAACTTTCCTATATGTTTTTGCCCGCATCTTTGAAACCTTTATCGGAGTCTTCGTTGCGATTTTGGTTAATTCAGATGTGGATCGCATTCGTGACCTTCTTAAGAAGTACAAAAAACCTATGTGAGATTATGTAACATTTAATCTTGACATAGATTTTTTTTTCGATATAATAGAATAGAAAGAGGAATGGTATGAAGGAAAAGGAATTACGACGCTCGCTGGCAGTCTTTCCGATTGGAAGTGTTATGAAGCTGACCGACTTGACAGCTCGCCAGATTCGTTATTATGAAGATCAAGGGTTAATTTCTCCTGATCGAACGGAAGGCAATCGTCGCATGTATTCATTGGACAATATGGATCGCCTGTTGGAGATTAAAGATTATATCTCAGATGGCTTAAATATTGCGGATATCAAGAAGAGATATGCGGAAAAAGAGCAAGAGCAAAACAAGGTGGTTAGCCAAGAAGAGATTCGTAAGGCTCTTCATCGTGATATTGTTCAACAGAGTCGCTTCACATCTTCCCCATCGCCATATGGTCAATTTCGTTGATCATTTCATAAGCTTGTAATCTATTTTAAGGAGACAAAAATGTCAATTACTGCTGCAGATATTCGCCGTGAAGTGAAAGAAAAAAATGTTACTTTTATTCGCTTGATGTTTTCAGATATTTTGGGAACGATGAAGAACGTCGAAATTCCAGCTACCGATGAGCAACTGGATAAGGTTCTGTCAAACAAGGCTATGTTTGATGGTTCCTCTATCGAAGGATTTGTCCGCATCAACGAGTCAGACATGTATCTGTACCCAGATTTGGATACATGGACAGTCTTCCCTTGGGGAGATGAAAATGGTAGCGTAGCTGGCTTGATCTGTGATGTCTATACGACAGAAGGGGAGCCATTTGCAGGAGACCCACGTGGTAATTTGAAACGGGCCCTTCGTCATATGGAAGAGCTTGGATTCAAGTCCTTTAACCTTGGTCCAGAACCTGAATTCTTCCTCTTCAAGTTGGACGAAAATGGAGATCCAACTCTTGAAGTAAACGACAAAGGTGGCTATTTTGACTTGGCTCCAACAGATCTTGCAGATAACACTCGTCGTGAAATCGTGAATGTCTTGACCAAGATGGGCTTTGAAGTAGAAGCCAGTCACCACGAAGTGGCCGTTGGTCAGCATGAAATTGACTTCAAATATGATGAAGTGTTGCGTGCTTGTGATAAGATCCAAATCTTTAAACTTGTTGTAAAAACCATTGCTCGTAAACATGGTTTGTACGCAACCTTTATGGCTAAACCTAAATTTGGAATTGCTGGATCAGGTATGCACTGTAATATGTCTCTCTTTGACCAAGATGGCAAGAATGCTTTCTTTGATCCAGAAGATCCACGTGGGATGCAATTGTCAGAAACAGCCTACCACTTCTTGGGTGGCTTGATCAAACATGCCTACAACTTTACGGCTGTGACCAACCCAACTGTCAACTCATACAAACGTTTAGTTCCAGGATATGAAGCACCCGTTTACATCGCTTGGGCAGGACGCAACCGTTCCCCATTGGTTCGTGTACCAGCTTCACGTGGGATGGGAACTCGTTTGGAATTGCGTTCCGTAGACCCAATGGCTAATCCATACATTGCCTTGGCAGTCTTGCTTGAAGTTGGACTACATGGTATTGAAAACAAAATCGAAGCACCTGCTCCGATCGAAGAAAATATCTATGTAATGACACCGGAAGAACGCAGAGCAGCTGGAATTACAGATCTACCTTCTACCCTTCACAATGCCTTGAAAGCCTTGACTGAAGATGATGTGGTAAAAGCCGCCTTGGGTGAGCACATCTACACCAGCTTCCTTGAAGCCAAACGAATTGAATGGGCAAGCTACGCTACCTTCGTATCACAATGGGAAGTAGACAACTATCTAGATCTTTATTAAGAAACAAGAGCAAAGAGAGTGGGACAGAAATCAGTAATTCGTTAGAATTCGATTTCGTCGTCCCACCTCCGCACGGTTGAGTAGGGCTGTAAAAGCTGATGAAATCAGCGTAGTAAAGCCCACTCAACCACTGCGTCTTGCTCGACAATCCAAAAACAATTAAGAGGCTAGGACTTTTGTCCCAGCCTCTTCTTTGCTTTTCAAAATGCAAGAATAAAACCAGTTGGGACAGGTGCCTCAACTGGTTATTTTTTAATTTTCGTCATCTGGTGTGAGAATCATTGGGATAATGATGGGTTCACGTTCCGTACTTTCGTATAGGAATGGGCGAAGGGCATTGACAATCGCACCATTAACAGTTTGGATATTGGCATCCTTGTTCTTCAGGGCGATACGAATGGCATTGAAGAGGATGCGTTGGCTTTCACGGATCAAATCCCCTGATTCACGCATGTAGATGAAGCCGCGGCTGAGAATATCTGGTCCAGCTAAAATCATTTTTGACTTGAAGTCAACAGTTGCAACAGCAAGCACGACACCGTCTTCGGATAAGTCTCTCCGGTCACGGAGAACGGCAGCTCCGATTTCACCGATGCGGTTTCCATCGACATAGATGTCTTGGGCATTAAAGCTTCCTGCGATACGAGCAGAGTTGGCTGTAAGGGCGAGGATATCACCATTACTCATGATGAAAATATTGTCTTTTTCTACTCCGCAATCACGCGCAAGTCCTGCGTGGATCTTCTGCATCCGGTATTCACCATGGACAGGCATGAAGTATTTTGGTTTGATCAAGCGGAGCATGAGTTTTTGTTCTTGTTGCCCCCCGTGTCCAGATGTATGAATGTTGTTGATCTTCCCGTGAATGACATCGACACCTGCTTCAGAAATCGTATTGATCAATTTGTTCACACTGGTTGTATTCCCAGGAATCGGGCTAGAAGAGAAGATAACGGTGTCTCCTGGTTGGAGTTGCACTTGGCGGTGGGTTCCGTTGGCGATCCGAGAGAGGGCTGCCATCGGCTCTCCTTGGCTTCCTGTACACATGATCAGGATTTCATTGGCCGCATAGTCTTTGATCTCATTTGGCTCGATAATGGTTCCAGCAGGGACCTTGATGTAGCCAAGCTCGATTCCGTTGACAATGGCTTTTTCCATGGAGCGTCCAAAGACCACGATCTTACGACCTGTCTTGACAGCAGCCTCAGCTGCCTGTTGGAGACGGAAGATATTCGAAGCAAAGGAAGCAAAGATGATGCGTCCATGGATGCCTTCGATGATCTTCAGGATGGATTGGCCAACCACTTTTTCAGAGTTGGTAAAGGTTGGGATTTCCGCGTTGGTAGAGTCTGAAAGTAGACAGAGAACGCCTTCTTCTCCAAGGGCCGCCATCCGATGGAGGTCGGCTGGTTCACCAACAGGTGTAAAGTCAAATTTAAAATCTCCGGTACAGACAATCTTTCCTTGTGGGGTGTGAATCACAATTCCCAAAGGTTCTGGAATCGAGTGGGTCGTACGGAAGAAGGTTGCTTTAAGATTTTTAAATTGAAGCTCAGTGTTTTGGTTGATTTCGTAGAGTTTGGCATCGCGAAGAAGGCCATGCTCTTCTAATTTTCCACGGATCAAGGCAAGCGCTAAAGGTCCAGCATAGATAGGGACATTGGCTTGTTTCAACAGGAAAGGAATCCCACCGATGTGGTCTTCGTGTCCGTGGGTAATGAGGACCGCTTTGACACGATCGATATTATCAACGATATAAGAGTAATCAGGGATCACATAGTCGATCCCAAGGAGGTCATCTTCTGGAAATTTGATCCCAGCATCGACAATGATAATTTCATCTTGGTATTCGATCCCGTAGGTATTTTTCCCGATTTCTCCAAGTCCACCAATGGCAAATACACCAACTTCTTCAGGTTTTAAGGTATAAGCCATGGATTAGTACTCCGTTAGTTCAAAGGCACCTGACTCTTTCTCGTAAGCAAGGTGTTGCTCAGAAAGTGGTGTGATAAATTCAATGTTGAAGTCGGTGTTTTGTTCAACCAATTGACGTGCTTGGATGCGTCCTTCGCGTTCGTTTGGTGCATCAATATCAAGATAAAGTGCATGTGTCGTTTCGCGACGAGGGTTTCGTTCTTTTGTTTTCTGATAAAAAACTTTGTAAATCATGAAGTAATTTTCCTTTCGTTATTTCGGTCCATTTTATTGGTTGCGAAGGAGTGCAATCACTAGAGTTTCCGACTCGCAACTAGCAGACCTGATTCGATACAATTAATTATCATTATATCATAAATTCGCCTGTAAGTAAAAGGTAGACTGGAAAAGACAGAGAGACAAAGTCCTATAATAGGCAAGCTTTTGAGGGGTCTGGTGTATGAAAATCCTGCGCTTTAAGGGAGAGTTTCGCTGGGATTTGAAGGGAATTTGTAGTATAATATAATCCAGTTCAAGAGGAGTAGGAAATGAAATTATTAGCATTTGATACCTCGAGTAAGGCTCTTTCTGTAGCGATTTTAGAAGATGAGACTCTACTTGCAGAAACAACATTAACCATTAAAAAGAATCATAGTATCACCTTGATGCCGGTCATCGATTTTTTGATGCAACAAATCGACTTGACACCCAAGGACTTGGACCGCATCGTGGTGACAGAAGGCCCTGGGAGCTATACTGGACTGCGCATTGCAGTCGCAACCGCAAAGACCTTGGCTCATACCTTAGGGATTGAATTGGTTGGGGTTTCGAGCCTCTTAGCCCTAGTGCCAGATGGTCTAGAAGGTTTAGTAGTGCCTGTGATGGATGCCCGTCGGAACAATGTCTATGCGGGTTTTTACCAAGGAGATCAGCTGGTCGCACCAGAAGGGCATTTTCCATTTGAGGAAGTCCTAGAGCGTGCAGCAACGAGTAAGCAGGTCACCTTTGTCGGAGAGGTCACGGCTTTTGAGGGACAGATCCAAGCTCATCTGCCAAAGGCTACTTGCTCTGAAACCCTGCCGGATGCAGTGAAAATCGGACGTCTCGGCCTCAAACAAGCGTCTGCTAGCCTCCATGATTTTGTTCCCAATTATCTGAAACGGGTCGAAGCAGAGGAAAATTGGCTCAAAGACCACACGGAAGCAACGACCTCCTACATCAAGCGTCTATGATGAAAGGAACAATCAAGAAAGGGAGCGTCCAGGATGCAGCCGCCATTCTTGCTGTGATGGAAGATGTCTATGGCCACAGCCCCTGGAAGTTGGAGCAGATCCAAGCCGATTTAGAGCAGGCATCAAGTACTTATTTCATAGCTCTGGATGAGGAGCGGCAAGTCCTTGGGTTTGTCGCCATTCAAGAGACTCTCTATGAAGCAGAGGTTTTGCAGATTGCGGTCAAGCCTGCCTTTCAGGGTCAAGGCCTAGCCCAGCAGTTACTCGCGCAGTTGCCGGACCAAAAAGAGATTTTCTTAGAAGTGCGCCTGTCCAATCAACCGGCCCAAGGCCTATACAAAAAAATGCATTTTGAAGAAATTGCACGGAGGAAAAACTACTATCACGATCCCATAGAGGATGCCGTGATCATGAAGAGGAACCCGAATGAAAGATAGATATATTTTGGCTTTTGAGACATCGTGTGATGAGACCAGCGTGGCTGTCTTGAAAAATGACGACCAACTCTTATCCAATGTCATTGCCAGTCAAATCGAAAGTCACAAGCGTTTTGGTGGGGTAGTGCCTGAGGTAGCCTCTCGTCACCATGTGGAAGTCATCACCGCTTGTATTAAAGAAGCTCTGGAAGAAGCCGGCATAACAGAAGCTGATGTCTCAGCTGTGGCTGTCACCTACGGTCCAGGACTGGTTGGGGCTCTGTTAGTCGGCCTAGCAGCGGCTAAGGCCTTTGCCTGGGCGCACGGCCTCCCTTTGATTCCTGTCAATCATATGGCAGGACACTTGATGGCCGCTCAAAGCGTGGAGCCCTTAGAATTTCCGCTCTTAGCCTTGCTGGTGAGTGGAGGACATACAGAGCTGGTCTACGTCAGTGAGGCAGGTGATTATAAGATTGTTGGGGAAACGCGTGATGATGCGGTTGGTGAGGCTTATGACAAGGTCGGGCGCGTGATGGGCTTGACCTATCCAGCAGGACGTGAGATTGATCAGCTGGCCCACCAAGGGGCTGATATCTATGATTTCCCACGGGCTATGATCAAGGAAGACAATCTGGAATTCTCTTTTTCAGGGCTCAAATCAGCTTTTATCAATCTGCACCATAATGCCCAGCAAAAAGGAGAAAGTCTCTCTAATGCGGACCTATCAGCGAGTTTTCAAGCAGCCGTCTTAGACATTCTCATGGCCAAGACCAAGAAGGCTTTGGAGAAATATCCAGTCAAGACTTTAGTCGTTGCGGGTGGGGTCGCAGCCAACCAAGGCCTTCGTGAACGCCTGGCTTCTGACATCACGGATGTTAAGGTCATCATCCCACCTCTGCGTCTCTGCGGGGACAATGCAGGGATGATTGCCTATGCCAGTGTTAGTGAATGGAACAAAGAAAACTTCGCAGGCTTGGATCTTAATGCCAAACCAAGCCTAGCCTTTGAGGGAATTGAATAAGATAAAGGAGCCGATTGGATGTGTAAGGTCCAATGGCTTTTTTGCTGGAATCTCACCAACTAGTAGCGGATTTGCGAGTCGAAAGAAAATTCGGTATGATAGAGGGAATAAAACTGAGGTGGAAGAGAGAATAGAGATGAAAAAAGAAAAGAGATCTAAATATAGAATTGGCACGATGCTTGTCTTTGCGGTCTGTTTGCTACTGGTTGCAGGATGCGAATCACAAAAGAAAATTGAAAAAAGTGATAAGAGTAAAGAGTCCTACGAATTTTCGGTCTATAATGCGAAATCCGACATTAAAGACTTTCAATTTATCCATGCTAAAAATGGGCTTGTGGTCGAATGGAAGTTTGATGAAAAAGAACGGAAGAAATCTTTGAAGTCTCCCGATTCATCAGATTGGGTTGAGGTGAACTCTAATTATTTGGTTAGACAAAGAAACAGAGTAAGAGGTATTATTCCATCGAAAAAAATGAAGTCGGATGAATATGCCCATTTAGAGATTTATGATTTGACAGGGAGTAAGGCGAAACGAAAGGAAGTCGATCTTTGGAAGATGATGGTGGAGTATGTAAAAAATGATGATTTCGAACTCTATGGATCTTTTCCAACTCTTCGAAAAATGAATGGGAATGATTACGCTATCATTAAAATTATGAAGCAAACTCAGCCACGTTATTTCTTACTTAATCTTAAAACCCTTAAAATTGATAAAGAAATAACGGAAGAAGACGTGAATGAGAAAAATAGAGTGTATCTCTCAATATCTACCCGTAAAGGCTACACTGCTGGAGTTCATCCCTTTTATAATGGTTTTTGGAAGGATGAATCTTACAAAGGTAATATCAATTTAAAAGCATCCTATCCGACTGCATTTAACCTCTTTTCAAAACCAGAAGGTTTTGCTTATAAAGTGATCAATTCTGAGAATGGTGTGATTACGAATGGGAAAGAACTGATAGATCTAGAAACAGAATTTCTTACATTAGGTTCCTCTGTGTACGATTATGCCTATCTGCCTAAAGAACTGAGTGTAGAAAATAAAGATACGAAAATCTCTCAGTTCGACGAGATTCAACAGTATTATAACGGTAAATCTTTTTCATATTGATACTGATAGAGTTTTTAGAAAATATACAAGGAGAATGAAAAAGAGATTATTATGGCAACAATGATTAATTTAGGAATATGGGAAAACAAGAATTACCATTTTGATTGGGAGAAAAAAGTCCTACTAGAAGAGACATCTTCTCCTAACTACTGGTCTTATCTACTGCTCCCTATTACATTATTTATTATCCATAAAATTTCGGATGGATTAGCGGTGGTTGGAATATTTGACAATCAGTTGGTCCGAGTTGGAACGATTCCGATTTTAGGTGTTATCTCCTACTTCTTAGCTGCGTGGATCATTCGATATTACCATGCAAGCCTGAAATTACAGACCTCCAAGTTGGATGAGGATCAGTGCAAGAAGTTAATCAAGGCATTAAAGAGACGGAAGGTGTACTTTACATTTCTGGTCAATCTTTTTAGGTTCCTAACTGTGCCCGCTATTCTTTTGTTTGTCATCGGAAATGCAACCATTGCAGTCGTCTTTTTGCTCATTAGTTTTTTAGTGATATTTATGTTTAAATTTGATTACCAATTATCCAAATGGCCTGATATGATAGAGATCATATCTCAAGAAGTGAGAAATAGTGAGTAAGAAAGATTTGACAGCTATTAAAATTCTTTAAAATAGGAGGTAGAAAAATGCCAGTATATATTATACTTCTTTTTGTAATAGGGGGCGGGTCGATCTTTTTCCTAACTGTTTTTTTCATCTATTCCTACATTTCTAAGCGTTTTGCAAGAAGGAAAAACCTATCAACAGAGCGGGTTGAAGGTATTGTTGTTGGCTATGCATACGCAAAACAAGTGATTCCACCCATTGTAGAATATATTGTTGATGGAATAACATATAAGAGACAATTAGAATATCGTTGGACTGTAGTGAAATCTGCCCCTTGGATGAGTCGAAAGGCGGTAGCTGATACACCGGATCTTTTAAGTGAAAATTTAGTGATTTCTAGAAACTCAATGGTATCCTATACAAACGTTTTAGAAGAAGCCTTTCCTAAAGGATCTACCATGACTGTCTGGTATAATCCTCAAAATCCAGAAGAGTCTTATGTTGAATGTTTTTGTAATAAAGATAAACTGTATAAAAAGTTAGCTCTTCTTTATCTCGTTCTCTACATCATTTTTATGATCGTTTTTGTAACACTTACTATTTTATCTATCATATACAATTGGAAAGCAAATTAAGGGTTAGGAATTAAGTGTAGTTGGATTTCTCATCGGTCCTTTTTCAAGCTTTTTTCTTGTGTTATAATAGAGGTCAATGATTCAGCAAGGAGTGAGAGTATGGAAAAAGATTTTTGGCAGGGGGTGAGGGATGCGCTGCCGACAGCTCTAGGCTATATCAGTATTGGCCTGGCTTGCGGTGTGGTGGCGTCTCCCTATCTTTCTCCTTTGGAGATGGCCTTGATGAGTATTCTAGTCTATGCTGGGGCGGCCCAGTTTGCGATGATCTCTCTGATTGCGGCCCACTCTTCGATCTTGAATATAGCCTTGACCGTGTGTTTGATCAATCTCCGGAATATGTTGATGAGTCTGCATACCTCCCCTGATTTTAAGGAGGCTAGCCTGGTTCATAATATTGGAATTGGTAGTTTGTTGACAGATGAGAGTTACGGGGTCTACTTGAGTGAGAAGTTAAAGACGGATACCATTACAGTTCCTTGGATGCATGGGAACAATCTAGTAGGCTATGGGGCTTGGATCAGTGCGACGGTTATCGGAACAGCTCTAGGATCTCTCCTACCTGATCCAAAGGCTTTTGGGCTTGATTTTGCTTTAGTGGCTATGTTTATTGGGATTTTTGCAGCCCAGTTTCAAGGAATGCAACTGACAGAAAAGACCAAGACCATGCTAATGGTGCTCTTAGCAGTAGCAGTGAGTTTCTTGTTCTTCCTCTTTTTTGTTTCGCAATCGCTTGCTGTGCTAGCTGCGACCTTGATCGGCTGTTTTGTGGGGGTGGTTTGTGATGCGCGTGAATAGTTCTATCTTCATGGCCATTCTGGCCTCAGCCCTCGTTACCTGGATTCCTCGGATCTTACCCTTCCTCTTAGTCAAATACAAGGGACTGCCGGCTCCTGTGACCCGCTTTCTCAAATACCTGCCCATTTCCATTATCTTTGCCTTGGTTTTATCAAGCTTAGTAGAGGGGAAAATTGGAAACCTCCCGCAGTTCCACTGGTTGGATCTCATGGTGACCATTCCCAGTCTCTTTGTAGCCTTTCGTTACAAAAACCTTATGGGAACCGTTTTGTTTGGAATTGTCTTGATCGCTCTATTACGATTGGCATTTTAAATGGGAAAATGTTACAAAAAAATTACAATTGTTACAAAAAAACTTGATTTTTGTAACAATTGGAGTATAATGGGAGTCAGAAAGATAAAGAGGTGATCGTATGAAAAAATCAATCTTCCGTTGGAGTACCGCTGCTCTAGTGGCTGCTTCACTTGGTCTAGCTCTCGGTGGTTGTGGTGCTAAGGATAAAAAGACAGCTTCCTCATCCGCAAAAGCATCTACCAGTAAGGTAGAGAAAAAAGCCAAAAGTAATAGCAAAAAGAGTGCAGCATCTTCTGCTCAGGAAAAAGATACAGCTAGCTCTTCAACTCAAGCCAGTAGCCAGACAGCTACAAAAGACTCTAGTAAGACCGAGAATGCTTCTGCTACGGTCCCTGCAGAACTGGTAGGAACTTGGGTAGGATCTAGTCCACAAGCGGATGCGATTAAAATGACAGTGGATGCCAATGGGGATGTAACAACAGTGGTAAGCTTCAAAAATGATAGCGAACCGACTCGGACAGCGACCTATACGGCAAGAGCCGTCCAAGCAACTGGAAATATCTACTATTGGAATGTTGAAGGCTTTGATGGGGCTGATGCCTTACTCCCTGGGATCACAGGTTTAGGTGGAGCAAACTTCCGATTTGAGCCTGGTTTTGTCTTAGAAGACGGACACTATACACCGATTGTTTTCACAACGGATCTCAATACAGAATTTGACTATACTAAATACAATGATTTCCGCTTTTCATTAACCAAAGAACAATAAAAAGACGAACTCGATGGAAAATCGAGTTCGTTTTTTACTAGTTAGATTAAGCAAGGTAGATAACTTTGAACAATAGTACAGCTAAGATAGCAGCAAGAATAGGAGCTACAACGGGTACCCAAGCATACCACCATTTAGAATCACCCTTGTGCTCTCCTAAGACAGACTTTGGAAGGAAGGCGTGGACCAAACGAGGACCAAAGTCACGTGCAGGGTTCAAACCAGGTCCAGTAGGACCACCGAGTGACGTAACAAGAGCCATAACAAGGAAGCCAAGAGCCAAGTGGGCAATTCCTAGTCCTGAAGCATGTGCTTGTGACAAAGCCAATTTGGCTGCTGTTGAAGTAGCATTAAAGACTCCTCCTTGTTCAGCCGCAGCTTTTTGAGCTAGACCAGCAACCTCTGCTCCGAAGAAATTCTTGGTTAATCCAAGTGCACAAAAGAAAAGTACGAAAGATCCTGCAAATTCGTTGATAAAACCATTGATGGTAGCAGCTTTACGTGATTCAGGAGTTCCTTTATCCAAACTAGAAATCGTTGAGAATGTTCCCAAGATGTTGTTAGGATTTTCAGTCTGGAGATAATATGGACGGTGACTTACAACGACAACCAATTGTCCAAACATAGCTCCAAGAAGTTGAGCGGCGATGTATGGTAAAACATTTGCCCATGGGAAGAGCCCGCTAACCGCAAGTCCAAGAGTAAAGGCAGGGTTAATGTGGTTTCCTGAAACATTACCAAACATCAAGGCTGGCATCATAACACCCATCCCATATCCAATCGCAATGACAAGCCATCCGCTTTGATGACCTTTAGTTCCTTTTAATTCAACGTTTGCAACAGCACCGTTTCCGAGGATCAGTAGCAATGCCGTACCGAAAAACTCAGTCATGAGTTTAACACTAAAATCAAAATCCATGATTCTAATAATCTCCTTTATAAATTTTATACCAATCCATTCTATCAAGTAAATACTAACTTGTAAAGATTTTTTCAAAATTTTGTTTCAATAGGTGGAGAAAAAAGTATGGAGAATGATTTATCAGTAATGAAGACTTCCTGCGACCCAACCGGTACAGAGGGCAGATGTGATATTAAAGCCACCTGTATGAGCATTGATATCGAGGACTTCTCCGGCAAAGTGGAGGCCAGGAACCAGCTTACTTTCTAGGGTTTTAGGATTGATTTCTTTGAGGCTAACGCCGCCCTTGGTCACAAAGGACTTGGCTAGAGACATCTTACCAGTGACAGAGATGGGCATCTCTTTGATCTTTTGAATGAGCTCTTCTGTCTGAGGAGGAGTGAGTTGCTTAGCTTTTTCAGGGAATCCTTGCACCAAGAAATCAGCTAACCGTTCAGGAAGAAGGGTTTTGAGGCTATTTTTAATGGACTTTTCTCGATGTTCTTCTAGAAAATCTTTTAACTCTTGAGAAGAAGTGGTTGGAAGGAGATCTAAAGTTAAGATTTCCCCACCTTTGACAAAGCTAGACATCCGAAGGGCTGCAGGGCCAGAAAGACCGAAATGCGTAAAGAGCAGGTCATGGGTGATCATGTGCTTGTCATAGCTAAGAGTCACATCTGTCAGAGAGATCCCTTGGAGGGCCTTGTGTGGGAAGTCTGTCAAAAGAGGACTTTCTGCCGCTTCGAGATCGGTGATGGTGTGTTTGAAGTGGCGGGCAATTTCGTGTCCGTAGCCAGTAGAGCCGGTAGAAGGATAGGATTTGCCCCCAGTTGTGACAATCAGCTTGTCAGCTGTCCAAGTTTTTTCAGCAGACTTGACGATAAAGACGTCTTCTGGTTTGGTGACGGAGACCACTTCGCAGTTGGTGGCAATGCTAGCACCTAGCTCCAGGATCTTATTCTCTAAAGCTTGAATAATGGTGCGAGATTGATCACTAGCAGGAAAGACCCGGCCATGATCTTCGACTTTTAGCTTGACGCCATTATCGGTGAAAAATTGGATGATATCATGATTATCAAATTGAGAAAACACACTGTAAAGGAAACGGCCATTTCCAGGGATACCAGCCATCAAATCGTCTAAGGTCCCGTTATTCGTAACATTACAGCGGCCTCCTCCGGTACCAGCGAGTTTCTTACCCAGCTTTTTATTTTTTTCGATGAGAAGGGTGGCTTGGCCATAAGAGGCGCTGGCAATGGTCGCCATCATACCTGCTGGACCACCACCGATGACAATGGTGTGATAGTGAGTCATGTAGCTCCTTTCTTGGTAGCTGAACCGTTTTTGCTTTCATTGTATCATAAAATGGATGGTAGGGATCAAAATAGCCACTAGCAATTTGAAAAAGGAGTGATAATATTTAGAAATATACTTGCAAATTTTCTGAAAAATAGTAAACTGATAGGGGACAAGTGGATGGTTGCTTTTAAGTCAATAGAGGCAAAAGGATCTGAATCTTTACTGGACATGATATAAAAAGGGAGATGGAGATGAAATTATATGTTCAACTGACGATTATTTTTACGATTTCATTAATTGGTGAAATCATTTCTGAAGGCTTGCGCTTACCAATTCCTGGAAGTATGATCGGGTTGTTGATCTTGTTTTTATTACTGCAATTTAAGCTCTTGCGCATGCGCCATGTAAATATGGTGGGAAATTTTTTATTAGCCAATATGACGATTCTGTTTCTGCCCCCTGCTGTTGGTATTATGGATAAGTTTCATGTGATTGCGCCTTATCTATTTCCGATCATGTTGATTCTACTTGGAGCCTTGGTCATCAATGTGGTTTTAATTGCAATCGTGGTTAGTTTTATAAAAAATCGTTTGGAGGGTGATTATCCAGAAGGGGGACGCAAGCATGGCTAATTTTGCGAGTAATCCTTTATTTGGGATTGTCTTATCTATTTGGGCTTATTTGATTGGGATGTTAATCTTTCGCAGATTTCCTCATCCTATCACAACGCCACTTTTAGTGGCCACAGTAATCGTGATTTCATTCTTACTGATGACAGGAATTTCTTATAAAGATTACTATGTCGGTGGTTCCCTGTTAAATCAGTTGATTGGCCCATCAACAGTCGCCTTGGGGATTCCTCTCTATAAAAGTTTCCATTTGATGAAGCATCATGTACGGAGTATTCTAGTCGGCTCGACATTGGCAGTTGTTGTGAATACCATTTTTACAGCCTTGATCGCGAAAGCATTTGGGATGAAGTATTTTCTAGCTATTTCACTCTTTCCAAAATCGGTTACGACGGCAATGGCTGTTGGAATTACTGAAAAAATGCAGGGGCTTACGACCATCACTCTTGTGGTAGTTGTAGCAACTGGATTATTAACAAGTGTCTTGGGTCCAACGATATTGAAACTGTTAAAAATAAAAGATCCAGTAGCTATTGGTTTAGCCCTTGGCGGAACAGGACATGCAGTAGGAACAGGGACGGCATTTAAGTATGGTCATGTGGCTGGTGCTATGGCAGGATTGGCAATAGGGATCACAGGAATTTTGTATGTCTTCATTAGTTCAATTGTGGCTTCGATGATTTTATCCTAATACATTTTATTATTTTCTGAGAGAGGCTCAAGAAGGGTCTCTCTTATTTTCTAGGAGAATGATCAAAATCAATCTAGAGAGAAGGGAGCTTTTCATGACAATGTGTCCAAGGCTTTTCCAAGCGTCTAAAAAATGGTATAATGAACTGTAAATTTCAGAAGTTGGAAGGAATGTGATTGCTATGATGAATATGCAAAATATGATGAAGCAAGCTCAAAAATTGCAAAAGCAAATGGAGCAAAGTCAAGCAGAATTAGCTGCAACTCAATTTGTAGGGAAATCTGCTCAGGATTTGGTTGTCGCGACTCTTACAGGTGATAAGAAGGTTATTTCCATCGATTTTAACGCTGCAGTGGTCGACCCAGAAGATACAGAAACGCTTTCTGATATGACGGTGCAAGCCATCAATGCTGCCATTGAAGAAATTGATGCGGCAACCAAGAAAAAACTCGGTGCTTTCGCAGGGAAATTACCATTTTAAGCAAAAAAAGTTTCATCAACTCAAAAGAGGCTGGGACAAAAGTCCTAGCCTCTTAATTGTTTTTGGATTGTCGAGCAAGACGCAGTGGTTGAGTGGGCTCTACTACGCTGATTTCATCAGCTTTTACAGCCCTACTCAACTGTGCGGAGGTGGGACGAAGAAATTGAATTCTAACGAATTACCGATTTCTGTTCCACTCTCTCTTTTTATTCATCAAAAAATCCGGATAAGTCCAAGCCTCCAAAGGGGTTGATGGAGAAGTTCTCTTGCTCTTCAAGGAGGGTACGGCCTTGATCAAATTCGAGGAATTGTTGGTAGACAAGAGCTGTCATGCGGGCGTCTTCTAAGCTATCGTGTGATTTTCCTGCAACTCCCAAAAATTCTGCAACGGTGTGGAGTTGGAGATTTTTAATGCCATGAAGGTCAGATGGACGACGTTCGAAGGCTTCGTCAAAGACATCGACAGCGTATTGCTCTTCTAAATCCAAGCCATTTTCAAGTAGGATGGGAAGGTCGCTTTTTTTGGCATTGTATCCAATCAAGGGGCGGTCTCCAACGAAGGCCTTGAATTCGCCGAGAACCTGCTCTAGTTGTGGAGCATTTTGAATCTTGTCCTGAGTTATGCCAGTGAGGCCGTTAATAAAGCTTTTTAGAGGCTTATCGGTGTAGACGTAGGAGTCATAGTGGTCGACTTCTTTACCGTCCGTAAAACGCACGGCAGACACCTGGATGATCTGATAGGCACCTTCGTATTGGTTAAATTCGAGATCGAAGGCGATATAATCTTCTAATATTTTCATTGGAAATCTCCTGTGGTAGAAAAGAAAAGGGACTGGTAGGATCCAGCCCCAGATTATCGACGGAAAACGCGTGCCCAGAAACCTTTGCTTTCTTGCTCTTGAACTTTTTCATTGGCTTGTTCGAGTTCAAGTTTCAAGGTATCGCGGTCGTTCATTGCTTGTAAAGTCAATTGTTGTTGTTGGTCCAATTGCTTGTCTTTTTCAGCAATTTGAACGTCTTTCACGCGCAACTGTTCATCTTTCTTAGCGAGTTGCTCGTCTTTGGCTTTGAGTTGCTCGTAGAGACGGACGATTTCAGAATTTTTTTCATCCACCAAAATTTCCATCAATTCGCGTTGCTTCACATCATCGCTGACTGGCTCATCTTCAAAAATAGTTTTTTTGTAGATTTCTTCGAGCTTGATCAAGCCACTACGGGTTACAACGGTAACCCCTTTTTCGTTTTTTTGGGTATCTTCTGGAGCCAGCGCCTTGACACGGTTATTGACCGCCTGGCGGCTGACTCCTAAAATTTCAGCAATTTCGCTGACAGTTTTTTCAATCGCCATAACTTCCTCTAATATCTTTTTCTATGAAATACTCTATTAGATAGTAACATAAGTAGGCTAAGCTGTCAAATGAAGCCGAGTAAGGGCAAGCCTTGAGACCACGATTAGCGGGTCTCTGTCATTTCAGGAAGATGGAGGCTGGATTGTGCTAAATCAATGGTCAGTTGGTAATCGGTTTGATCGCGCACAGTGATTTCAAAGTCCGTTGTGTAAAGGACCAGGCGAAGGGTCGCTCCTTTTTCGAGCTTGTAGATGGTTGGTTGAAGATCAAAGTCAAATTCCATCCACTCGCCTGGCGTCACAGCCTCAACCTCTAAGAGGTCATGACGATTTTGGAGGTTGAGATAACCTTTCGAAATGACTCGTTGGCCAGCTTCTTTGAAAGGCAACTCAGTCAAATTGTCTAGCATATGGTAGCGACCGTTATCCAGCGTACGGACCGACAAGACAGCAGGATAGGGTTGGAGGTATTTCTTGCTTCCAAGCTCTAAGAGTTGTGCTGAAAGCAGGCCTTTATTGGTGCTGGAGTGAAGCCGCAGGTGAAGGCGAGCTTTCCCATTGAGGTGTAGGTCTTCTTCGATTGGCAGGTCAATAGTCACCTGTTGCGCCTTATCCTGGTAGAGGTCCGTTAAGAAGGTCGGATAAGCCTTGCCATAGCGCTCGTAATCTTTTGTCTCGTAGCGGTTTTGGATGACTTTTTCGTCGTCTCCCAGGGAGAAGGTTTGCTGACTTGTTTGGTTGCCAAAATCATCCAAGGAAGTCCAACTTTGTTCTCCTGTATTGTCCTGCCAGATGACAGTAGGCAATTCATAGCTTGAATCGTAGCCCAGCAATTTTTTAGAGAGGAGGGCGTTCATGCTTTCTCGGAAGTCAATGGATTGCCAGTTGTTGAGGTAGACATGGGCACCATTGTGATAGAAGAGGTGTTTCTTGATGCTTGCTGGAAGAGCCTGGAACATATTAAAGACGTGAAGGGGTTTGACGTTCCAGTCTTGGGAACCATGGGTGAAAACCACCTCAGCCTTCACCTGATCAGCATGTAAGAGATAATTGCGGTCGTGCCAGAACTGGTTGTAGTCCCCAGAAGCGCGGTCCAGCTCTTTTTTCACGATGTCTAGATCGGCTTGGTGGGCTGCATTATGGTGCAAATAGTCTCCACCTAGAAGGTTGCGCGAGTAGGTCAATTCGGCAAGGGAATCGAAATCTTCACCTGGATAGCCACCAGGACTTGTCACGAGGCCGTTTTCGCGGTAGTAGTTGTACCAAGAAGAGATACCAGCTTCCGCAATGATGACTTCAAGACCATCGACACCAGTGGTCGCAAGACCGTTAGACATAGTTCCAAGGTAAGAGATCCCTGTCGTTGCGACCTTTCCATTAGACCAATCAGCTGTGACTTGACGCTTGCGTGTATGATCTGTAAAGGCCCGGCAACGGCCATTGAGCCAGTCGATAACGTTCTTGTAGGCTTCGATTTGTTGGTAATTTCCGTTGGTCATCAGCCCTTGCGAATCTTTTGTCCCCACTCCAGAGACGTAAAGATTGGCGTAGCCACGTGGAAGCAGGTAGTCATTGAGGGTATAGCTGGAATTGATATGAGTGAGGGTTTCTTCAGCTTCATCGACTAGTTCAGCTTGACCAAGAGGGTCCACCAATTCTAATTGAGGTGTTTCTACTTGAATGGTATGAGGTTCTTTAACCTCGAGGTCGACATTCATATTGTAGAGGGCCTTGTCGCTGGCCTTGTCATTAGTCCCTTGGTGGTAAGGGCTAGCGGTCATTACAGCTGGAATCTTGCCTTCATAGCGAGGACGGATGATGCTGACCTTAACCAAGTCTGGCAGGCCATCCTTGTCGGTATCAACCCGACTTTCGACATAAACGACCTCGCGGATGGCATCATGGCTTGTAAAGGTTGCGAGGCTCTTACCATTAAAATAGTGATACTGGTTGGTCTCAGGAATCAAACCATCGCTGACCAACTGATCAATTAGTAAATTCCCTTTGACTGTTCGAGTATTGAGGAGGTGATAGAGGTTTTCAACCAAGTTTCCATACTCAATCGGAAATTGGACTTCTTTCAAGAAGCTATCCGTATCTTCAAAATCAATAAAATAGTGGAAACCGAGCAACTGGAGAGCTACTGTGTAAAAAATCTCCGGCGACCATTCGCGGTCTGATTGGAAATAGCTCAGGAGATCTGTTTCAGCATCCGCCACTAGGTTAGAGAGGGGATAATCTGTATTTTTGTAGGTGAAATAAACCTTGCGAACAAACCATTCAAACAGTTCTTTCTCTGTAAGATGAAGGGGAAGGTCAAACCCAATTTCTTTTAGTTCCTTAAGAATGTCTTTTTGGTCAACAGATAGATAGCTATATTGATTGTATTTCATAGGCTGCTCCTTTTATCAGTTTCTTTGTTCTTTACTTTTTATATTATACTTGATAAAATGGTATTTGTCTAAAGACCTTTCGTCTATAAGGAGAAGGAATATTGAAAAAAATATCTTTTGAACAAATTGCAAGAAGAAGGACCTTATTGTTTGGGGTTCTTGCTGTCATTTTTGGGATCCTCATTTTTCGAAATGGTGTTGGCTTCACCAAATTTTCCTTGGATCTATTAGCCATTTACTTTTTAGTTGATGGACTAGGAAGCTTTCTTCTTCGCTTAATGTTGCGTCGCAAGTCTATTTCCTATAGCCACTCTATTTGGTTTATTTTTCTTTCGCTTGCTTTGAGCTGGTTGAATCGACTGAGTAGTCTGCCCGTAAACTTAGTTGTGATTTGTTTAGGGGCATATCAGTTGGGGACTGCCATTGTCTATGGGATCACATTTTGGCTTTATAAGGCCAATCGGGTAAAAGGAGGCTGGCTCTATTTATGGGATGCGCTTTTAAACGGTGGGCTTGGTCTAGCAACTGTCTTGGAACCTGGTTCAGATGGGCACTTCCAATTTATCCTCTTGGGGGCTTATCTGGTCTTGTTGGGGATTTCTAATATTCGAGATGGTATTTTATTTGACAAAGACCAACAAGGCCAAGAGTTAAAACGTCGCTTTCGTATTAGCCTACCGGTTATCTTTGCAGCCTTTATCCCTGCTAAGGAGTTAAAACGGTTTAACCAGTTTCTTCAAAAAGGGAGCTCGGCGGGACACACAGGCCCTTATCGATTGGTGAAAAAAGAAGAAGAGGCAAGGGAATTAGAAATTTTGGTTCATACTTCTGACAGCAACTTATTTGGAGCGATTGGGCATGTAGATATTTGTTATCAGGGGAAGGTCATTTCTTACGGAAGTTACGATCCCTTTTCAGAGCGTCTATTTGGGACGATTGGGGATGGCGTACTGTTTAAAGTGGATAAGGAACCATACATCGAACTATGTAAAAAAGAGAGTCAAAAGACGCTGTTTGGCTACAGCCTATCCCTTACCGAAGAAGAGAATCAGGCAGTAGAGAAGCGTCTAGCTGAAATTGATCAGTTGTTAGAACCTTGGGATCCACCTAGGAGGTTACTGGAAGACGGTCAGCCGACCTACGCTTACAAATTGAAATATGATTTAGGGGCTGAGCTATATAAATTTACTTCTTCGCGTTTTAAATCTTACTTTGTTCTGTCTACTAATTGCTGCCTGTTAGCAGATTCCATTGTGGGACAGGCAGGAACGGCTGTATTAGATGTGCGTGGAGTGATTGCACCAGGGACCTATCAGGATTACTTAGAATACGAATTTGAAGCTCCAAACGGGCGGATCCATACACGAACAGTATACTAAAAAAAGAAAGACAGATTTTTATTTTTGAAAAATCTGTCTTTTTTGCACAAGATTTCTTGTAAAAAGCCAGAAAATCTTTTACAATAAAAAGTGCTTGGAGGAAAGTATGACAGCAAATCAGATCGTAAGAGTGATCCCAGTCTTGAAAGTGAATAACCGAAATGTCAATCAACGCTTTTATGAAGAGACATTGGGAATGAAAGTATTAGTGGAAGAAGGAGCTCTCCTATCTTTAGGAGATGCCTCAAAAGTAGAGAAAATTGTCTTAGAAGAGTCACCGAGTATGCGTTCGCGTAAGGTCGAAGGTCCAAAGAAATTGGGTCGCATCGTGGTGAAAGTGGCACAAGCTCAAGAAATTGATTATTTGTTGGCCCGCCAGCCAGAAACAAGCGCCCTTTACCAAGGAGCTAATGGTCGCGCCTTTGAAGTTGTGTCTCCTCAAGGAGATACCATTTTCGTGCATGCTGAAGAAAATCTTGAAAGCCTAGAACCGTTGGAGAAAGCGCCTCTTGTTGACGTGCCAGAAGATTTCAAAGGTTTGACCAGCTTTGATGTGGACTTTCTTGAGGTCAATGTGGCCGATTTTGCTGAGGCTGAGAAGTTCTATAGCAACTTGCCAGCTTTGGCCCACTTTATCCATTTGCAGGAAGCTCAAGGAGAAGATCTCCAAGTGGAGAACAAGGTGACTTGGGATTTGAGCATGATCAAGGTCGAATTGGCATCTTTTGATGTGGAAGTCGTGAAAGAACGCTTGGGAGAAACTGTCGATTTTGTGCACCGTAAGGGAACTTTCTTGATTGCCAAGGATCCAAGCCAGATTGAACTCTGGTTTGAAGCCAATCAAGATCAGGTCCATATTTCTTATGAAGAATAAGAATGGAGTGATGAGCGTGAATGCAATCATCGAAAAAATTACCGAACAAATCCAAGAAGGCATCTATCCAGGTGCCTCTCTTGCGCTTTACCGCAAGGGTCAGTGGAGTGAGCACTATCTGGGACTAGCGGATCCTGAAAAAGGAGAGTCAGTAGTGGCTGACCTGGTCTATGATTTGGCCAGTGTCAGTAAGGTCGTCGGAGTCGCTACCATCTGTGCTTTTTTGTATGCGAAAGGGGAGCTTCCGCTCGATCGTCCCTTTAAAGAGTTTTACCCGCGTTTTGCTCATGAGAAGACGACCATCCGGGAACTCTTGACCCATACTTCTGGGCTGGATCCTTTTATCCCCAACCGGGATCAATTGGATGCGAGACAGTTGAAAACAGCTCTTGAAAATTTGCAGTTGAAAGAAGACAAGAGTTTTCATTACACCGACGTCAATTTTCTTCTGCTGGGCTTTTGGTTAGAAGACAGGTTTCACCAGCCCTTGGATCGTTTATTTGAAGAGCTGATCTTTACACCTTGGAAGATGACAGAGACACGGTTTGGACCGGTCGAAAAGGCGGTGCCAACGGTCCGTGGCCTTGCTTCTGGAAGTGTTCATGATCCCAAAGCGAGAGTATTGGGCTGTCATGCGGGAAGTGCTGGACTTTTTTCAACTGTTGCTGATCTAGAGCGCTTCTTAGAGCATTATCTGAAGGATGATTTTGCGCGTGACTTGTCTCAGAATTTTGCGCGTGAAGAGGGCAAGACCCGCGCTCTCGGATGGAATCTAGAGGGTGACTGGTTGGATCATACGGGCTATACTGGAACCTTCATCATGTACAATCGAAAGAGGCAGGAAGCTGTGATCTTTTTGTCTAACCGGACCTATGAGAAGGACGAACGGGCCCAATGGATCTTAGACCGCAACTCTTTGATGGACTTGATCAAACAAGAATGTGAAAAATAGAAATGGATGGCTGGGATGACGGATCCCGGCCTTTTCTTGTCTGTCCATAAGAAGGAGCTCTTCTGGGTGATTCATTTTTGGACTCCGTCTTAGGTTGGATTTCCTTCAAAAGCATCGCTTTTTTGGCTGATTTATATTAAAATAGTAATGACCTTAGTAGAGCGAGATGAATATGCATAAAGAGATAGGCGTCGGAAAGGCGCATAGTAAAATTATCTTAATTGGAGAGCATGCGGTGGTTTATGGTTATCCGGCTATTGCCCTGCCACTCCATCATATCGAAGTGATCTGCCAGATCATCCCGGCAGACAGTCCATGGATTTTGTTTGAAGATGACACATTGTCCATGGCGGTTTTTGCGTCTCTTGAGCACCTCGGGATTCGTGAGGCCCGGATTCGCTGTCGGATTCAGTCTATGGTACCGGAAAAACGGGGGATGGGGTCCTCTGCGGCGGTCAGTATCGCAGCTATTCGTGCAGTTTTTGACTATTATCAAGAGGAGCTGGACGATGAGACCTTAGAAATCCTGGTCAATCGAGCAGAAACCATTGCCCATATGAATCCAAGCGGTCTGGATGCCAAGACTTGTCTGAGCGATCAAGCCATTAAATTCATCCGGAATGTCGGCTTTTACCCGCTGGAGCTGGGTATAAAAGCGAGTTTGGTGATTGCGGATACGGGGATTCACGGCAATACCCGTGAGGCGATTCAAAAGGTTGAAGCTAAAGGGCAGGAAGTTTTGTCCCATTTCCATGAGATTGGTCAGTTGACCCAGCAGGTAGAAGCGGCTCTGAAAGAAAAAGATCTCATTGGCCTTGGGCAGGCTCTTACAGCTTGTCATGACCACTTGAGAGCCGTTGGTGTCAGCTGTAAAGAAGCAGATCACCTGGTCGCCGTTGCCCTTGAAAATGGGGCCTTAGGGGCTAAAATGAGTGGGGGTGGTCTTGGAGGCTGTGTGATTGCCCTCGTCAAGGATTCTCGTGAAGCAGAAACCATTGCCCATGCATTAGAAAAAGAAGGAGCGCACCATACATGGATCGAAAACCTGTAAAGGCTAAGTCCTATGCCAATATCGCGATTATCAAATACTGGGGAAAAGAAGATGCCAAACAGATGGTCCCTTCGACCAGTTCGATTTCGTTGACCTTAGAGAATATGTATACAGAGACCAGTCTCTCTCCCTTGCCAGCAGATGCGACTGCGCATGAATTTTACATCGATGGGGAATTCCAAAATCCAGCTGAGCAAGCCAAAATTGGAGCTGTGATTGATGGCTTGAAGCCAGCAGATGAAGCAGGATTTGTTCGGGTGGATACCAGCAACAACATGCCAACCGCCGCAGGCTTGTCCTCTAGCTCGAGCGGCCTCTCTGCTCTCGTCAAGGCTTGTAATCGGTACTATGATTTGGGCTTGACCCAGGAGGAATTAGCTCAAAAAGCCAAGTTTGCTTCGGGCTCTTCTTCGCGGTCTTTCTTTGGCCCTTTAGCAGCCTGGGACAAAGAAAGTGGAGAAATTTATAAGGTCCAAACAGACCTAAAACTCGCGATGATCATGCTGGTCCTCAATGACAAGCAAAAGCCTGTTTCCAGCCGCGAAGGGATGAAACGCTGCATGGAGACTTCGACTAATTTCAAAGAATGGATCGAAGAGTCTCGACAAGATTATAAGGACATGCTGGGCTATCTAGTTGCCAATGATTTTGAACGGGTCGGTCATCTGACAGAGCGCAATGCCCTTGCTATGCATGCGACGACTAGAACAGCCACTCCAGCTTTTAGCTACTTGACAGAAGAAAGCCATAAAGCTATGGACTTTGTCCGTGAGCTTCGCGCTGCAGGCCATGCTTGTTACTTTACTATGGATGCAGGGCCGAATGTTAAGGTTCTCTGTTTAGAAGAAGACTTGGATCAGCTGGTACCTTTATTTGATGCCCGCTATCGGACCATCGTATCTAAGACAAAGGACCCTCAAGATGAAGACTAAGTATCAGGTACAGACTGGAGGCAAGCTCTATCTAGCTGGAGAATACGCAGTGCTAACGCCTGGCTATGGAGCCGTGATTCAGTTTATTCCCATTTATCTGTCAGCTACTATCCAAGAATCTAGAAGCTATCAGCTAGTCTCAGATCTCTTTGGTTACCAGGTGGATTTGACCCCAAATAAGGACTACGCCTTGATTCAAGAGACCATTCAGCTCATGGAAAAGTGGCTGAAAGATCAGGGGATAGCCCCTAAACCGTTTGATCTTCACCTAAGAGGGACGTTGGGCGAAGAGAGGAAAAAGTATGGGATTGGTTCCAGCGGAAGTGTGGTCTTGCTCGTGATCAAGGCCGTGGCCGCTCTGTATGAACTAGACCTACATCCGGACCTGCTCTTTCGACTAGCAGCAGTGGTCTTGGTGCAAAGAGGGGACAATGGTTCCATGGGCGATTTGGCTTGTATTGCCTACGAGGACTTGATTTATTACCAATCCTTTGATCGGGCTTGGTTGCATGAAGTCTTGACTTCTCAGCCCCTGACACAAGTTTTAGACCTGGATTGGGACTACCAGATCTGCTCGATCCAGCCAGCCATCGCTTATGATTTTCTGGTTGGTTGGACCAAGGAACCAGCGATTTCAAGTGATTTGATCCGTCAGGTCAAGGGAGCGATCAAGGAAGAATTTCTTCAGGAGAGCCAGAGCGCAGTGAAGAATCTTGAAAAAGGCCTCCGTGAAGGGAACCAAAAAGAAATTGAGACCAGTATCAAACGTGCCGATAAGAACCTAAAGTCTTTGAACCCTTTGATCTATACCCCAGCTCTGAAAGTTCTGCAAGAAGCGACAGAGGGTCTTTCTGCCTGTGCCAAATCTAGTGGTGCTGGAGGAGGCGACTGTGGAATCGCCCTTAGTTTTGACCCAGTTGAGACTCAGACCTTGATAGACCGCTGGAAGGAAAAGAATATTGAAGTCATTTACCAAGAAAGGATGGGAGATTCGTGAGCGAAAATCGAAAAGACCAGCATATTCGCTATGCTTTGGAGCAAAGCTCTTCCTATAATAGCTTTGATGAGATCGAGCTAATTCACCGTTCCCTCCCACTTGTGGGTCTAGCGGAGATTGATTTGACAACCCATTTCGCAGGGCGTGATTGGGAGTTTCCTTTTTATATCAATGCCATGACAGGCGGGAGTAAACGGGCTAAAGAGATCAATCAAAAGTTGGCAGCAGTAGCCCAAGCCTGTGGGATTCTCTTTGTGACTGGTTCTTACAGTGCAGGGCTGAAGGATCCGAGCGATCAATCGTACGCTGTCAAAACAGATCACCCTCGTCTTCTGTTAGCGACCAATATTGGCCTCGATAAAGAGCCAGACTTGGGCTTAAGAACAGTGGAAGAGCTTCAACCTCTCTTTCTTCAAGTTCATGTGAATCTGATGCAAGAGTTGCTTATGCCAGAAGGGGAGCGGATTTTCCACACTTGGAAAGACCATCTCAAGAGCTATGGGCAGGGCTTTCCTGTGCCTGTAGTCCTGAAAGAAGTGGGCTTTGGTATGGATCCCAAAACAGTCCAGCTGGCACTAGAGGCTGGGATCAAAACCGTTGACATTTCTGGCCGTGGTGGCACTAGTTTTGCTTATATTGAGAATCGTCGTGGTGGAAATCGCGCTTATCTGGATGATTGGGGACAATCAACTGCGCAGTGTCTCTTACAGTTACAAGATCAGATAGATCAGGTTGAGATCCTCGCTAGTGGTGGCATCCGTCATCCTCTTGATATGGTCAAGGCCTTGGTCCTTGGAGCGCGTGGCGTAGGACTTTCCCGCGTTTTTCTTGAGATGGTAGAGACCAAGAGCATCGAAGAAGTGATTGCTATTGTCCAAGGATGGAAAGAAGACCTTAAATTACTCCTTTGTGCGCTCGGTTGTCAGAACCTGAAAGAGCTCCGAGAAGTCGACTATCTCCTCTATGGAAAATTGTGGCAAGCGAAGCAACAGAAAAAATGAAAGAGAGTGGGACAGAAATCGGTCATTCGTTAGAATTCGATTTCGTCGTCCCACCTCCGCACAGTTGAGTAGGGCTGTAAGAGCTGATGAAATCAGCGTAGTAGAGCCCACTCAACCACTGCGTCTTGCTTGACAATCCAAAAACAATTAAGAGGCTAGGATTTCTGTCCCACTCTCTAAACGTATAGGAACTAATTTTTAAGTAAAATAGGTTAAGTTATTCTTCAAAGAACTATAAAAGAGTTCTAATTTTTAAAATGATTCATGATATACGAAAACTTTCCGCCGTGAGAAAAGTGCTTGAAACATGATAATTTCAAGCACTCGGTAGTTTTGAAACCTTAGGTTCAAAACTAAGTCATGGAACTTCGTAGAAGTTCGCTGACGTCCGTACTCACCTAAGGAAAGTTTTTAAGTTGACTTTATCTATATTCTAAGGATTGGCAAAATGAGCCAATCCTTTCTTTTTTTGAAAAAGTGTTTTCCCTCAAAAATTCTGATAGTTTACGAATCCTTTACGGTTGCTGGAATCGCTTGCAAAACAGGATCGTAAAAGAGTATACTAAATAAGGAAAAACATTTTAAAAAAGGAGTTTAGGATGAAGAAGCACTATTTTCGCTCAGCTGTAGCAGCCTTGCTTCCGCTTTTGTTGATTGCTCAACCTGTTGAGGCCTGTACGGGGTTCATCATCGGAAAGAAACTGACGGCCGACGGCTCGACCTTGGTAGGGCGTACCGAAGATTTAGAGCCCAACCATAATAAAAACTTTGTGGTCAGAGAGCGCGTCTACAATAAAAAAGGTGCCATCTTTGAGGATGCCGCCAACGGTTTTCAATATCCCTTGCCAGAGATTAGCTATAAGTATACAGCAGTCCCAGATGTCACCCCAGATCAGGGAATTTTTGACGAAGCAGGATTCAATGAATATGGGGTTTCCATTTCTGCTACTGTATCTGCTTCAGCAAATGACAAGATCCAAAAAGTGGATCCCTATGTCGAGGATGGCCTCGCAGAATCGGGCTTGACCAGTATCGTTCTCCCAAGTGTGAAAACCGCAAGAGAAGGGGTTGAACTCATTGCTAAAATCGTCGAAGAAAAAGGCGCTGCAGAAGGAAATATTGTGACCATTGCCGATAAAGAAGGCGTCTGGTATATGGAAATCCTATCCGGTCACCAATATGCGGCCATTCTCTTTCCAGAAGATCGCTTTGCAGTCTTTCCAAATACTTTCTTCTTAGGTCATGTAGATGTATCAGATACAGAGCGTACGATTGCCTCAAAAGATCTTGAAACAGTTGCCAAGGACGCAAATAGCTATAAGGAAGTGGATGGAAAATTCCATGTTTCTCAATCCTATAATCCGCCTTTGCAAGAAGCGGATCGCTCGCGGGTTTGGTCGGGGATCAAATCTCTAGACCCAAGCTCTCCTGTTAAATATGACGATGCGTCCTTTGACCTTCTTCATAAAACGGATCGAAAATTAACTCTCCGCGATGCCATGAATCTCCAACGCAATCGTTTGGAAGGAACCAAATATAAACCACAGGATCAAATGGAGCTGGATGGAAAAGGCATCCCGAAAAAAGGAGAGTTTGATGCTGTTTATAAATACCCCATCTCCAATCCAAATGTCATGGAGGCCCATATCTTCCAACTGAAAGACGAGGTTCCAGCAAGTGCGGGTGGAGGCACCATGTGGCTGTCGATGGGCAGTCCACGGAATGCTCCTTACCTACCGTACTATGGCAATATTCTCAACACCTATCAAGCCTACCAAGAATTAGGGGATCATTACAATGACCGCTCCTGGTATTGGACCATTTCAAGAATCAATGACCTTGTTGCCAAGTATCCTGATTTATTCGAAGATGGGGCGATTCGTACTGAAATGGAACGATTGGAATCTCAGTGGATGGTTGAACAAGATCTGAGTGATCAGGAACAAATTGCCCTTGCTTCTCAGCCTGAAGAAGCGAGTAAGAAGGCAACAGAAGAAGGGATAGCAAGAGCTGAGAAAACCTTCGAACGTTTGCAAGAAATTAGAAAAGAAGCAGAACAAAAGGTAGCAGATGAGCACGGAAAAAGTGCCCTGCAAGATCTAGATGACGAAGAAGATGCTGCTTATGAAGAACAGATTGATCTGGTTGATTTTGACTATGATTACATTTTAGCAGCAGGCTTGTTCGGAGCAACCCTTCTAGCGATTGTGATCTACCTAATTCGCTCAAAGAAACAAAAGGGAGGAAAACAAGATGACTAAAATTCAAAGAGCCTCGATCTATCTCTTTCTACTATTTGCAGGAATTGGCTTGGAGTTTGAACTTGGTCATCTTTCTCAACAAGAATTTAGCCAGTCTGCAGGCAGAGACTTGGTCTTGAACTTGTCTGTTTTAGCTGCTATTATTATCCCACTCTATCTCTTTTCAAAACGTTTGGCCAAGCAGTTGTCTGTCCCAACCTATCTCTTATGGATTGCTATGTTTGGGGGGGCTTTCGTAGCAGGCTGGTTGAGTTTTTCAGGAAATAGCTTAATTGACATCCTAAATAGCCATGTGATCAAGGATGCCACTGTCTTTAACAAGTGGACGGATGCCTTGACAGCCCCATTTTCAGAAGAATTCTTTAAGGCCCTGGTTGCCTTTTGGGTTGTTTTGATGGTTGGCAAAAAAGATCTAAAAGCGATTCTAATTGCGGGCTTGGGCTCTGGTTTTGGTTTTCAGATCATTGAGGATTTAGGGTACGTTGCCCGCCAAACAAAAACCAGCCAATTAGCCGCTATCACTGAGGCCATTAACCGTATTTCTGGTGGGTTAGCTTCACACGCCCTCTATACAGCTGTTGTATCCG
This sequence comes from Streptococcus sp. OMI870, assembly GCF_047460295.1. NCBI lineage: Bacteria > Bacillati > Bacillota > Bacilli > Lactobacillales > Streptococcaceae > Streptococcus > Streptococcus sp. OMI870. Next base: position 313,675 of record NZ_JASHGM010000002.1, on the reverse strand, counting down.
TTGGTGTCTTCCTCTTGTTGTCTCAAGTGACCCAGCAAAAGGAAAAACTCTTTGGACTCTGGTGTGTTCTCTCGACAGTAGCAAATCATTTCTTATGGAACTCTCCATTTTATGAAACAGACCATCGGATTAATCTTCTCGTCGGACTGCTCTTTGCCGTCCAAGTAGGGACCTTTATCGAAGTGGTGCTCTATACCAAGAAAAAGCCCGATCTGCCATTCTTAAAACAATAAAATTTTTTCAAACACAAAAGAACTAAGACGTGGGTCTTAGTTCTTTCATTTTCTCAGTTCTTGTAAAAATGTTTGTGCTTTTTCTAAATTGAAGGGTTTGTTTTCAAGGAGTTGGTTGACCAATTGGGGAACTTCCTCTTCCTTGGCTCCTGCTAGAAGGGCTAGAGAGCGTGCTTGGAGCTTCATATGTCCTGCTTGGATCCCTGTAGTCACTAAGGCTTTCAAGGCAGCGAAATTCTGTGCTAAACCGAGAGAAGCGATGATACCTGCTAATTCGATAGCAGTAGGTTCCCCCAGCAAACGATGGCTAATCTGAACCGTTGGATTGAGGCCGATAGAGCCTCCTTTTGTTGCAACTGGCATAGGTAGGGTGATCTCGCCATAGAGTTTTTTTTCTTCCGGCTGACTTTTCCATTGGCTTAAGCCCTTGTATGGCCCGCCTTGCGCAGCATAGGCATGGGCTCCAGCTTCGATGGCCCGCCAGTCATTACCTGTCGCGAGGACCAGGGCATCAATCCCGTTAAAAATCCCCTTGTTATGAGTGGCTGCACGGTAAGGATCTACTTGAGCCAGCTGGCTGGCTAACTCCATTCGGTAGGCAATCTCGATCGCTTCCTTAGGATTACGACTCAGTGCTTTAAAATCGATAGCACACCGTGAACTCACCAAAGAGCGCGTGGCCAAGTTGGATAAAATCGCCATTAAGGCCTGAGCACCAGAGAGTTTTTGGATTCGATCCGTTAGAGCTTCCAGCATGGTGTTGAGCATATTGGCTCCCATGGCTTCTTTTGGGTCAACCGCCAAGTACACAATGAGAAAGTCCCCTTTGTGTTCAAGCCAAAGATCCCGTGCTCCACCTCCACGCTTGACGATCGAAGGATAGGCCTCATTAGCGAGCTGAAGCAGGGTTTCCTTGTCTTCGAGGATACGCTTGCTGGCAACTTCTACATCCTCAACATCCGATAGAGCAATCTCACCGATCATTTGACGTTGGTGCACTTGGGTGGTGAAACCGCCCGAACGTTGAATGAGTTTGGCCGCAAAGCTAGCTGCAGCGACCACAGAAGGCTCTTCAGTGACCATGGGAAGGAGGTAGTCGCGGCCATTGATCAGAAAATAAGGAGCGAGGCTAAAAGGTAAGTCAAAAGTCGACAAGACGTTTTCTGTCAGTTGATCTGCAATGGAGATCGGAAGTCCCTTTTGTTCTTTTAAAATTTGAGCTTCATCCCAAGATAAGAGACCTTCCCTAAGTAAGGCCTCTATGCGTTCTGTGGGAGAAAGTTTTGCAAAACCTGGTAATCGTGCCATTATTTTTCTACTTTCTGGTAAATGCGTTGGTGCTCTTTAATCTCTGTCAAAGCATAAGTTTGATGAGCAGCAGGCTCAAAAACTTGATTCCCATTAGGGTCTAAGTCTACTTCTTCATAAAAGAGTCGTTCATAGTCCTCAACACTGAGAACCGTCCGTTGATCCAATTTTTCCATCCGCTTAGAATCCAACATCTGCTCATATCCAGGGACAAGATTGGCACTGAAAATTTCAGCAACCGCTCCACTTCCGTAGCTAAAGAGGGCAATCCGATCTCCAGCTTTGAGTTGTGGTTGATTTTCAAGCAGAGATAGTAAGCCTAGGAAAAGAGATGCAGTATAGATATTTCCGATGCGTTGGCTGTATAAGATAGATTGATCAAAATTGTATTGTAACTGGGCCTTTTGATCCTCTGGCAGAGACTTATCCAAGATTTTTTTCAAGCCCTTAAGGGCCAATTTTGGATAAGGCAAATGGAAACAAACAGCAGCGAAGTCTCTTAGGTTGAGACCTGTTCGTTTCTGGTATTCTGCCCAGGTGGTTTTTAGGGAATCCAGATATTGTTGGGTAGAATAGAGACCATTCACGAAGGGGGTTGTTGCATAATTTGGGCGCCAAAAATCCATGACATCACGTGTTTGAGCTACATTGTCATCATTAAAAGCTAAAATACGCGGGTTTTGACTGATCAGCATAGCAACTGATCCAGCCCCTTGTGTTGGTTCTCCAGGAGTTCCAATTCCGTATTTAGCAATGTCACTGGCAATGACCAGGACTTTACTTTGCGGGAATTTTTCAACGTGGAGTTTGGCATAATCCAAAGCAGCAGTTGCAGCATAGCAAGCTTCCTTCATCTCAAAAGAGCGGGCAAAGGGCTGAATGTCTACTAAACCATGTACAAAAACAGCAGCAGCTTTACTCTGGTCAATCCCAGATTCCGTCGCAAGAATCACCATATCGATCGCTTCTTTATCTTCATCTGTCAAAATGTCATCTGCAGCAGTTGCAGCCAGTGTGACAATGTCTTCAGAGATCGGTGTAATACTTTGTTCTTTTAAGAGAAGACCTTTGCTTAATTTTTCAGGATCGGTATTCCGAGCAGCGGCCAAATCTTCTAAACGCAAGACATAAGGGCTCGTCGCAAAACCAATCTTATCAATCCCAATTGTCATTCTTAACCTCTTTTTAATTTGATATCTACTAGTATATTTCCTTACTATTTTACCATATTTAAGGGTAAAACTCCCTTGAAAAAGCTAGATCAGCAAGGAAATCATTCTCGGGACCGATTTTGCAATGTTTCAAATAAAAAATAGAGAATCTATAAAAAAGCCATCCTCAGATGACTTTTCAACTCTGATGCTTAGCTATCTTTTTTAGGGTTACTCATGACCCGTATGAAGAGTTCTTTGCATTTGTCTCTTAGAACTTTTTCGTAGAAGACGATTAAAGCGATGTACACAATCAGAAAGTTCAAGGTCAGATAAAACAAGTCAAATGAATTGCGGGCATAGTAAGTCGCTGATTGATAGGAGGGGAAGGCTCCTAGGATCATCCAAGGAAGATACTTGATATACTTGTTTACCATCATACAGCACCTCGCATCCTTTAAAGAATTTGTTTTTCCACTATTATTGTACTCCTTTTAAGCGATAAAGCAAGCGATTACATAGATGAAAATTAGAAAACCAATGCTAGTTGGCATTGGTCATTTTTCTTTTTTGATGGCGTTGATAAGAATGGTAGAGTTTCAAAACGACAGATCCACTAGCCATCCCAATGGAGATCACCAAGGCGAGAATAACAACCAGACTCACGCTAGTCACTGCTTGCCGGTATTGGCCACTAACAAAGAAGGAAGTGGTCCGATAGGAAATATATCCAGGAACCAAGGGTGCGAGAATAGCCAGCATAAAGACAACGACAGGTGTCTTAAGGACGATACTTAAAATCTGACTAATACAAGAGCCGACAATGGCCGCGATAAAAGTTGCTACGATGACATTGGTAGGCCCTTTTAGTACATAGTAGAGGAGCCAAATCCCCATACCGAGAATACCTCCAGGAATCAGCATGGAGCGTTGCACATTTAGGACGATTAAAAAGGTGATGATGGCAATCAAACTGGCCACTGCTTGGATTAAAAATTCAGTTAAGTTCATGGTTCTATTTCATCAGGACAAGGGCGACGGTCGTTCCGGCACCAAGGGCAAGAGTAATGAGGAGAGTCTCAAAGAGCTTACTCATCCCAGAGTTAAGGTGGTAATTCATGAGATCGCGGACAGCATTGGTCATGGCAATACCAGGAACAAAGGGCATAACACAGCCGGCAATGATGAGATCGGTATTAGAAGGGAAACCACTATAGCGCGTCCAGATATGAGCCAAAAAGCCAAAGACAAAAGCGGCCGCAAAAGCAGTGGCAAAAGGAATGCGCACATATTTATCAACGACAAGTGAAAAAGCAAAGGCAAAGACAGTTGCAATGCCCGCTCCAATGGCATCGTAGAAATTTCCACCAAACATGATGGAGAAGAAAGGCGCACTAAGGGTTGCCGCAATGGTCAACTGGAGATTGGTATAAGGAACACGCTTGTTTTTCAACTCGCTCAAGGCCTGGTAGGCTTGGTCAAGATCCAACTCTCCAGAAACCAGTTGACGAGAGATCTGGTTGACATCGCAGACTTTTTCAATGTTGTAATTGGTCCGTAAGATCCGTTTCATGCGCGTCACATTGGCGTTTTCAATTGAAAAGAAAATAGCGACGGGCATCGCTAAAACATTGCAATCGATGATTCCCTGTGAATGGGCGATCCGGATCATGGTATCTTCGACCCGGTGAATCTCAGAACCACTCTCAATAAGGAGGGTTCCAGCTAACATCAGGACGTCGATCACTTGGTTGATCTGTTTTGACTCTTCCATAATTTCCTTCTTACTAAATAATCTGTTTCTATTATAGCAAAAAAGGACGAGAGACAGAACTAAAATTTGACAATTCTAGTTTGTTTCTTGTCCTTATGAATTCCATTTAGAGAGCTATTCGTTTAGCTTTATCATTCGTTAACTCGGGTGGTGATGCTGCACGGTCGTATCCTGGACGAGAAGGGTTGCTAAAAAGATCAGTGCAATCAGAATAAAGAGCCAAATAATAGCGAAAATAAATGTTAAAAACATAGGATCACCCCTTCTATCTTATTTACAGCTCTACTATAACACTTGGAGAAAACGCTGTCAAACGCTATACTGCAAGCTGTTAAACTCTTTCAAAATTCAGAATAGTCTTACGATGGGATGAAAAAAACCAGCCGTTTCCGACTGGTTTATATGATTTGCTTGAATCTTAGCTCAATGCATCATCCATTGAAAGAACTTCGTGGAAGACACGTTGTGTCAATTCAGTTTTTTGTTCTGGAGTGAGGTATTTAGTGTTTACGCAGTATCCAGAGATACGAACGATAACGTCTTCACCGCTCATGATCTTTTCGTAAACATCGTTCAAGTCCATAACGTTCAAGTTAACGTGTTGTCCACCGTTTTCGAAGTAACCATCAAGGATTGTTACCAAGTTATCAACTTGTTCGTCACGAGTTTTACCAAGAGCACGTGGTGAAACTTGAGTAGTGAGTGAGATACCGTCAGCTGCATAACCAAAGTCAAGGCTAGCAAGTGAGTTCAAGTTTTGCAACCAACCACCTTTTGCTTTGTTAGATGGGTTAGCACCTGGTGAGAAGAATTCCAATTTAGACAAGTTCACAGAACCATCTTCGTTGAGGTATACCCCTTTGTGGACTGGAGAGTTACCAGTTTGTTTAGAGTATGCAACGTTAGAAGTGATAGTCAAAAGTGATACAGTAGCTTCTGCGTCTTTGTAAAGTTTGTGGCTACGTAGACGAGTTGTGTAAGCTTCGATCAACCATTCTGCCAATTCGTTTGAACGTGGATCATCTTCACCCCAACGTGGGTATTCACCGATTGTTTCGTAATCGTAGATGTAGCCATTTTCGTAACGGATTGGTTTAACTGTAGCGTATTTGATTGCTGACAAGGTATCAACAGTGTTAGCGAATCCACAGATACCGAATCCCATGTTAGCGCGTTGGTGAGTTGGCAAGAAGGCCATTTGAACTGCTTCGTAGTTGTACTTATCAGTCATGTAGTGGATGATGTTCAAAGCATCTACATAAGTGTCAGTCAACCAGTCAAGAGATTTTTCGAAGTTTGCTTTAACAGATTCGAATTCAAGAACTTCGTCACGGATAGGATCGATGTCAAATACTTTGTAGTCTTTATGAACGTCGTCGTAACCACCGTTCAAACCAGTAAGAAGAGCTTTAAGCACGTTTACACGAGCACCGAAGTACTGGATGTTGTGGCGTTGTTCTTCGTTTTCTGGGTCAAGTGGAGATACACAACATGAAATACAGCTCATTTCACCGTATCCGTCTTTAGCCATTGTTGTCACACCTTCGTATTGGATAGAAGAGTGTTTGTGGCTCATGTGCATACAGTAGCGACGGAAGCTATATGGCAATTTGTCAGTCCAAAGAACTGTCAAGTTTGGTTCTGGAGAGTTACCGATGTTGTCCAAAGTGTTCAAGAAACGGAAGTCCATCTTAGTAACACGGTGACGTCCGTCGTTCCCCATACCAGCCATAGAAGTTGTGATGAAGGTTGGGTCACCTGAGTACAATTGGTCGTAAGCTTTTGTACGAGCAAATTTAACAGTACGCAATTTCATAACGAAATCGTCAACGAATTCTTGGATTTCAGACTCAGTGTAAGTACCACGAGCCAAGTCACGTTCAGCATAGATATCCAAAACGATTGGCACACGTCCAAGAGAAGTAGCAGCACCGTTGATCACACGGCAGACAGCCATGAAGGCGATGTTTGTCCATTGGATCGCTTCTTTTGTATCGAAGGCAGGACGACGTACATCTACACCATAAAGGTCACCCAATTTAACAACTTCTTTAAGTGCTTGGTATTGAAGGTTTACTTCTTCACGAAGACGGATTGATTCTTCGTCGATTTCAGTGATCGCATTCCAGTCGTTTGCTTTTTCAGCCATCAAGTAGTCAGCACCATAAAGAGCCAAACGAGCATAAACCCCGATGATACGTCCACGTGAGTATGCATCTGGAAGACCAGTTACAGTGTGAGCGTGACGTGCACGACGAATGTTTGTAGTGTAAGCACGGAAAATACCATCGTTTACAGTTGTAACATATTTAGTGAAGATTTCATGAACAGCTGGATCTGGTTCATAGCCATTTTCTTTCAAAGTAGTTTCCGCCATACGGATACCACCACGAGGCATGAAGTTCAATTTGAAGAGTTCATCGTTTTGGATACCGAAGATGACTTCGTTTTCTTTATCGATATATCCAGCTGCGATATCAGCGATAGATGTTGGACGGTTATCGTATGGGAAACGAGTTTCTTCATAATGAGCTTTCGTTTCTTCAACAATTTTTTTGATGTGAAGAGAACGTTCAGTTGGACCAGCTAGGAAGCTTTCATCTCCATCATATGGTGTGTAGTTAGCTTGAACGAAGCGAGAAACGCTTGCTTTTTCTTTCCAATCTTCACCTTTGAAGCCTTCCCAAGCTTTATCAAAAATATCTTGTGCTTCAACAACTGTTTTAACAACCATTTGTATTTTCCTCTATTTGTCTTTCTAGCAACTGTATCTGTTGCATTTACACTAGTAGTATACCATACAGAAATCGGTTACACAAAGGAGAATCGCGGAAAATAGCAGATTCTTTTATAATACAGTTTAGCGATTATTACTATACTGTACTATATTTTTGAAAACCGAAAATTATTTCCATCAATTTCCAAGAATTGGGTGAATGTCGATTTTTGCAATTCCGAAATTTTATTTTTATAATAGAAAAAGGAGGGCGAAAAATGCTGATATTTCCATTAGTGAACGATACAAGTCGTAAGATCATTCATATTGATATGGATGCATTTTTTGCTGCTGTCGAAGAAAGAGACAATCCTAGTTTGAAAGGCCAACCGCTTGTGATTGGCCAGGACCCTCGACAGTCAGGGGGAAGAGGGGTGGTCTCGACCTGCAACTATGAAGCTCGAAAATACGGGATCCACTCGGCTATGAGTTCCAAAGAAGCGTTGGAACTCTGCCCCAAAGCAATCTTTATTTCTGGGAATTATGAAAAATACCGAGAAGTGGGTGAGCAAGTTCGTGAGATTTTTAGGCGGTATACGGATCTCATCGAGCCCGTGAGTATTGACGAAGCCTATCTGGATGTGACGGAAAATAAAATTCAGAGCAAATCAGCTGTCAAAATCGCCCGCTTGATCCAGCACGCTATCTGGGAGGAACTACATCTGACAGCCTCTGCAGGGGTCTCTTATAATAAGTTTTTGGCCAAGATGGCAAGTGACTATCAGAAACCCCGTGGTTTGACGGTGGTCTTGCCGGAGGATGCTGAGGATTTTCTGAGCCAGATGGACATTGCCAAATTTCATGGGGTGGGAAAAAAGACAGTGGAGCGCCTACACGAGATGGGGGTCTATACTGGTGCCGATCTGTTGGATATTCCGGAGATGACCTTGATCGATCGGTTTGGGCGCTTTGGCTATGATCTCTTTCGAAAGGCGCGAGGGATTCACAATAGCCCTGTCAAAAATCATCGAATCCGGAAGTCGATCGGAAAAGAGCGGACCTACCGCAAGCTCCTCTATGGAGAAGATGATGTTCTAGAAGAAATTGCCAATCTGTCCAGTAAGGTGGCCCAATCGCTGGAAAAACATGGGAAGCAAGGAAAGACCTTGGTTTTAAAAGTGCGCTATGGAGACTTTACCACCCTGACTAAGCGCATCACCCTGACGGAGCCAACGCGAGATGCTGAGCGCATCAATCGTTCAGCGCGTCACATTTTCCAAGAGATTGAGTCGACAAATATGGGAATTCGCCTCTTGGGGGTCACCATGACTAACTTTGTTGATCATACTGAGCTGCCTCTGGTAGAGGAAGAAAAAGACAACTAGTCTATTCACTAGTCGTCTTTTTTGATATCAAAAAAGGCTGCAATCTCTTCTTCTGTTAGTCCAATCATAGGCGAGATGGTGTGGAGATTGTCTTCAGTCAGTCGATAGACAGTCGGTTCGTCAAGATCAGCCTTCCTTTCAACAGTTTCTTCCTTCCTTCGTGCAGATTCGACCGTAGCAGAAGCTGTGGTAACGGCTGAAGAAGAGTCTTTGGTGTCTGCGCCTCCATCCAGGTCCTTGAAGCGCTCCACCAAGTAGGTCTTACGTGCAGTACCGGTATTTTTAGTAGCGTAATCAAAGGCGCTGTATTCTCCTAAGAGAATCAGCTTGCTCTTTGAGCGCGTGATGGCGGTATAGATCAAATTACGTTGCAACATCCGGTGGCTTTGATTAGTAATGGGTAAAATCACCACAGGAAATTCGCTTCCTTGCGATTTGTGAATACTCATCGCATAGGCTAAGCGAATTTTGTACCATTCATTGCGCGGGTAGACGATTTCATTGCCATCAAATTGAATGGTCAATTCATCTTGCTTGGATTCTGTATATTTTCCTGGTAGAAGGTCTGTGATGTAGCCAATATCTCCATTAAAAACATTGCTTTCCGCATCGTTGACCAGATGGATGACCTTATCCCCATCACGGTATTGGCAGTCTGGCGTGTCAAAGACGACCTGATCTTTGACAGCTGGATTGAGAAGGTCTTGCATGAGTGTATTGATATTGTCAATACCGGCCTGGCCCTTGTACATAGGAGCTAAGACTTGGATATCTTGAGCCGGGATCTGACTGCGAAGGGCAGCAGAGGTGATCTGTTCAATCATCTTAGGGATATGTTCGCTTCCAGCTTCGAAGTATGAGCGGTCGGCTTTTCGTTCCGTGAAGTCATGGGGAAGTTTACCCTGGCGAATGTCTCCTGCCAGGGAGACAATGGTCGAATCTTCACTCTGTCGGAAAATATGTTCGAGTTTGGTCTGAGGGATGCTTGGGATCTGCAAGAGATCAGCTAAGACCTGACCAGGACTGACAGATGGTAATTGGTCTGCATCTCCCACAATCAAGAGTTTGGTATCGGTTGCGATATTGCTGAGCAATTGATTGGCCAGCCAGGTATCAACCATGGAAAATTCGTCCACAATGATAAAGTCGGCGTCCAGATAGTCCTCTAAGTGGCTGGTGTCATCATCTCCTGTCATCCCCAAATGGCGGTGGATGGTAGCACTCGGAAGTCCTGTCAGTTCATTCATGCGCCGAGCAGCCCGTCCCGTTGGGGCAGCCAAGAGGATCGGCAGGTCTTGTTTCTTCCGAAGATCCAACTGGTGGAGTTGGGCATAGACACTAATCATCCCGTTGATAACCGTGGTCTTTCCTGTCCCCGGTCCCCCAGTGAGGATAAAGACCTTGTTTTGGATGGCTTGGTGAATGGCCTCTTTTTGAATGGCATCGTAGTGGATCCCCAAATCTTTTTCAACTTGCGCAATAGCCTGGTTGATTTTCTCAGCTTCAAATGAAGCTTGCTTTCCTTTTTCCAACAATCGACCGATGTGACTGCGAATGCCTTCCTCCGCAAAGAAGAGGCTGTTGTCAAAAATCTTAGTATCCACGTTTTGGACCTTGTCTTCCTCGATGAGACGTCCTAATTCTTGGGCGACAGTGGAAGGATCCAATTCTACTGGTCGTGCAGATTCTAAGAGATCAATAGTGTAGCGTAAGAGGTCCTTGGCTTCGATATAGGTATTTCCTGTCTCGATAGAATAGCTAAAGAGGCTGTGAATCAGCCCCGCACGGAAACGTTCAGGGGCGTCACTGGCAATGCCAAGCTCTTCGGCCAATTGGTCCGCGATTTTAAAGCCCATGCCTTGGATATCTTCCACCAATTGGTAGGGCTGTTGCTCCACAATTTGGAGCGTTTCTTCTTTGTAGAAATCTTGGATCTGAAAGGCCAATTTATTGGGAATTCCGTAATTAGCTAGTTGGGCGAGAATGCGTTCTGTTCCATAATTCTGACGGAGCTTGTCCACAAAAGCCAAGCGGTTTTTCTTGGAGAGGCCTGCGATTTCTTCTAATTTTTCAGGAGCCTCAAGAATTTTATCGATGGTGTTGTCGCCATAGAGATCGACGATCTTTTGAGCGGTTTTGAGACCAATCCCTTTAAAGTGATCACTGGAAAAATATTTGACCAATCCCTTGCTAGTGGGTTTAGCTCGTTCGTAGCGACTGATTTTAAGTTGTTCTCCGTATTTGGGATGATGGACCAACTCTCCCCAGAAGGAGTAGTCTTCACCTTCTAAGATGTCTGCCATAGTCCCCGTTACAATGATTTCAAAATTGTCAAAATCTTCGGCATCTGTATCGCTGATATCGAGCAAGAGAATTCGAAAAAAACTGCTAGGATTTTCAAAAATAATGCGCTCGATGGTGCCTGAAAAATAATATTCCATCATTTTTTCCTTTTTATAAAGCAAGGCTGGGACATACTTGTCTCAGCCTCAGTCTGTTAATCTATACTAATACGTTTTGAAGGGGTAGATAGGCCAAAGTCTAAAGACGGCTTGCCCTTTGATTTGTTCTTTTTTGAAAGCTCCGACCTGACGGCTATCTTTTGAAACGATCCGGTCGTCTCCAAGTAAGAGGTATTCATTGTCCAGTAACTTCAAGGTGAATTTTGTATTGCCATCCTTGTCTACCGTAAAGGCTTGGGCTGTATTGGCCAATTGGCGGAAGAGTTCTCCATTTTCTTCGAACCCTTTTCCAGTGTAGGTCGATTGCAATTTATCTTTTTTGAAGCGAGCGATGTAGTCTTTTAAATAGGGCTCATCGGTTTTCTTTCCATTGATATAGAGGGTATCGTTGTCATACTGGATGGTATCTCCAGGAAGACCGATGACCCGTTTGACAATGTCCTTGGTTTTGCCGTCGTCGTCTTTTTCGCTAGCAACGACAATGTCGAAGCGATCGATCGAGAGATGGTTGACCACAAGAAGGTACTCGCTATCAGCTAAGGTAGGATCCATCGAATGGCCATCCACCTTGACAGGAGCCCAGAGATAAATGCGAGAGGCGATGATGAGACCAACAATGATACTGAAGAGGCCCCATTCTTTAAGGAATCTCACCACTGGTGAGCTAGATGTATGTTTTGAACTTCTTTTTGACATAACTTATCTTTCTAGTAATTTCTTTGCTTTTTCTGTGTTTTTAAAATGGAGTTTGGCACAATAATCCAAAGCTTTCATCCCGTAGGTCTGGAGCAATTTAGCAGCGACTTGGTCTGATTTAGGCCCTGCTCCACTAGGGAGATTAAAGCCCAGTTCTTTGCCCAGATCTTCCAGATTTTGAAGGAAGAGATTGCGGGCGATGATGGAACTAACCGCTACAGCTAAATACTTACCTTCTGCTTTTTCTTCCAACTCAATAGCTTGGGAGACCTGATTTTTTTCAGCTTTTACGTATTTTTGGTAGTTTTTAGCAGTTGTAAAGGCATCAATCACAATTCGCTCTGCTTGAACTCCTGTATTTAATAGAAGGTAGATGGCCTGATTGTGCAGGGCTACCTTGACCGAAACAGCATTGTAACCAGAAGCGATCACTTCATTATACTTCTTTGGAGACAATAAGAGTGCTTGGTGCTGGATATTTTCCTCAAGGAGAGGAGCCAATTGCTGAATTTTTCGATCATCCAAGGTCTTAGAATCTCCAACACCGAGCTTTTTGAGCCAGTCGTGCTGGTCAGGTGTCACAAAGGATGCGACAACGGTGAGTCCACCAAAATAAGAGCCGTTTCCGACCTCATCGGTTCCGATCATGGCTAGATCTTGTCGTGCAGATGAAGTAGAACGCTTAAGGTTCCCAGCATCTTGCCCGAAAAAGGTCAGGTAAGGAGTGAGGTCATTGCCCTGGAGCAGGACCTTTCCAGACTTGTAGATCGAAACGGTCGCTCCCTCTAGTCGAAAGAAATAATCCATATGTGGGTTCTTGCTTTGAGTGAGAGAACTGCGATAGGTATGGACAAAATCAAGGATTTGCTCCTGTGTTGGAGTGAGTGTCATACTTTCCATAACCACTATTGTACCACAAATTCAGGGAGAGAGGGAGCAAAAAGAAAGAAAGAATCCCTTAAGAAAATCGCCTTGAAGAGGGCCTTTGCTACTGACAAAGCGCCCCTTTTTTGATATAATACCGTGAGGTGATTTTTATGGCGAGCTTAAATAGATATAAATTTACATTTGGAAACAAAGCGCTCACTTTAACAACCAACCATGATAATTTGTTTATGGAAGAAGTCGAACGTGTTGCAAGAGAAAAATACCAAGCAATTAAAGAACAAATGCCGGAGGCTGACGATGAAACCATCGCCATTTTATTGGCAGTAAATAGTTTGTCTATGCAACTGAATCGAGAGATTGAGTTTGACGACAAGGAAACAGAACTAGATGATTTTCGTCGCAAAGCTTTAGACGACTTAAAGGATAAATCATCTAAATAAGAGGAGATACATGTTAACTTTCTTAATCTTATTGATTTTGGCATGGAGCTTTTATATTGGCTTTGCAAGAGGGATTATTCTGCAGGCCTACTATTTTCTAGTGACCATCTTGGCCCTCTTGATTGCAGGTGCTAGTTACAAGAGCTTGGCTAAGATTTTATCTCTATGGGTCCCTTTTTCGAGTCCCACCCAAGAATCGGTGAATTATTTTTATTCCAATCACTACTTGTTTCAGTTAGATGAAATTTTTTATGCAGGTCTGGCCTATGTGGCGATTTTTGCGGTTGTTTATTTAATCGGCCGTGTGATTGGAATCTTTATGCACTTGGTTCCCCAGCCAGAAAAACTGGAGGAGCGCAAGTATCAAATTGGAGCAGGTGTGATCGCCGTGGTGATAACTCTCTTGGTCATCCAGATGGGCTTAACCGTCCTTTCAACTGTTCCCATGGTTTCCATCCAAAATAGACTAAATGCAAGCGGCTTGATCCGCTTTATCATCCTTCATACCCCGATTAGTTCAAGTCTGTTCCACAATTTGTGGGTAACTGCGATCGTCGGGGCTTAAGGAGCAAGACAGGAAGAAAGGAGTGAGACAAGTACGACTCAAGGACGTACGCTCACTTTTTTTGTAGGAGAAAAATGAACAAAAAAATCTTAGATATTCTGGAGTTTGACAAGGTCAAGCAGCTCTTTGAACCCTATTTACAGACAGAGCAAGGGGAGATGGAGCTAGCAGTCCTTACTCCAACTGATAAAAAAGAAAGCATCGAAACGGCCTTTATGGAGCTAGAGGATATGGAGCAGATCCTCTTGGAAGATTCACGCTTTGCAGTATCGACCATCCAAGATGTCCGTCCAGTGACCAAGCGTTTGGAGATGGAGGCGGCCCTCAATATCGATGAATTACTGGCTTTAAAAGCAGTTCTTCGAGTGACACATGAGCTCAAGGATTTTTACGAAAACTTGGAAAATGTCCGTTTGGAAAGGCTCCATCGCCTCTTTGACAACTTGGTGGATTTGCCCCGCTTACAAGGAGGGCTACAAGCTATCAACGAAGGAGGCTTTGTCGAGTCTTTTGCCAGTGAAAAATTGGCTAAAATCCGTCGCCGCATCCAGGAAAATGAACACCAGGTCAGAGAGATTCTGCAAGACCTGTTGAAAAGTAAAGCCGATATGTTGGCGGATGCTGTAGTTGCTAGTCGAAATGGGCGAAATGTTCTGCCGGTAAAAAACACCTATCGAAACCGCATTGCAGGGGTGGTTCATGATATCTCTGCCAGTGGGAATACTGTTTATATCGAGCCTCGTGCAGTGGTTAATCTCAATGAAGAAATTGCCAATCATAGAGCTGATGAGCGGTATGAGATTATTCAGATTCTGGAGGAATTATCTGACACCCTGCGCCCTCATGCAGCAGAAATTGCAAATAATGCCTGGATTATTGGACACTTGGACTTGATCAAGGCCAAGTATCGATTTATGCGCGATTTCAAGGCAGTGGTCCCAGAAGTGACTAACAATCGCTCGATTCAGCTCTTGCAAGTGCGTCATCCCTTGATTGAGAATGCCGTCGCGAATGACCTGCATTTTACCGAGGACTTGACTGAAATCGTGATTACTGGTCCCAATACAGGTGGTAAAACCATCATGCTAAAAACGCTGGGACTAGCGCAAATTATGGCCCAGTCTGGTCTTCCCATCCTAGCGGATCCAGGTAGTCGTGTGGGCATCTTCTCACAAGTCTTTGCAGATATTGGAGATGAACAATCGATCGAGCAGAGCTTGTCGACCTTCTCCAGTCATATGACCAATATCGTATCGATCTTACATCAAGTAGATACCGCCTCCTTGATCCTTCTGGATGAGTTGGGTGCTGGAACCGATCCCCAAGAGGGGGCTGGCCTTGCCATTGCCATCTTAGAAGACCTGCGCTTACGCGGGATTAAGACCATGGCGACAACCCACTATCCAGAGCTCAAGGCTTATGGAATTGAGACTGATGGGGTGCAAAATGCTAGCATGGAGTTTGACACAACGAGTCTGCGCCCGACCTATCGCTTTATGCAAGGAGTTCCTGGTCGCTCCAATGCTTTTGAGATCGCCCGCCGTTTGGGCTTGTCTGAGACCATTATCCAGGATGCCATGAAGATGACCAATACGGACAATGATGTCAATCAGATTATTGAAAAACTGGAGGCGCAGACCTTAGAGAGTCGCAAGCGCTTGGATACCATTCAAGAAGTGGAGCAAGAAAATCTCAAATTCAATCGCGCTCTTCGAAAGCTCTATAACGAGCTGACTCGAGAGAGGGAAACAGAGCTCAATAAGGCAAGAGAAGAAGCCAAGGAAATTGTGGACATGGCACTTTCAGAGAGTGACCGCATCCTTCAAGGTCTTCACGCCAAATCTCAGTTGAAGCCACATGAGATCATTGAGGCCAAGGCTCAGTTGAAAAAACTAGCTCCTGAGACCGTCGATCTTTCTAAAAATAAGGTCTTGAAAAAAGCCAAGAAGGCGCGTGCTCCTAAGGTCGGAGATGAAATCCTGGTTATCAGCTATGGGCAACGCGGAACCCTAGTCAAGCAACTCAAAGATGGGCGCTGGGAGGCGCAAGTCGGCTTGATCAAGATGACCTTGGAAGAAAAAGAATTCAACCTTATCAAGGTTGAAAAAGAAGCGGCTCAACCTAAGAAACGCCAGGTGAATGTCGTCAAGCGCTCAAACACGAGCGGGCCGAGAGCGCGTCTGGACCTCCGTGGAAAACGCTATGAAGAGGCCATGCAAGAGCTAGATGATTTTATCGATCAGGCTCTGCTCAACAACATGGCCCAAGTCGATATCATCCACGGGATTGGGACAGGGGTCATCCGTGAAGGGGTGACCAAATACCTCCGCCGCAACAAGCATGTCAAGAGTTTTGAATATGCCCCACAAAATGCAGGTGGAAGCGGTGCAACTATTGTCACGTTTAAAGGCTAATCGAATCCTAGCTGTTTATCAGCTAGATTCAGATTAAAGAAAAAGCTATCTTAGCAACTTTCCTTAGGTGAGTACGGACGTCAGCGAACTTCGAAGAAGTTCCATGACTTAGTTTTGAGCCTAAGGTCTCAAAACTTCCGAGTGTCTGAAACAATTGTGTTTCAGACACTTTTCTCACGGCGGAAAGTTTCAGTGTATGTTTGAATGAGCCTATTAGTATGTATCAGTTTTAATTATTCTATATCAGTTAAGTTGTTTTAAGTAAAAATTTTATCTACATTCTAAAATCTTGCTGTTTATCAGCTAGGTTTTTTTACATCTGACATCATGAAAATGATTGAGAGCCGATGAAAAGGATTCGCTTTTAAATCTGATTTTCAGTAGGTCCTTCTTTTTAAAAGTGCTATAATAAAGGCAATGAATGATTTGGGAGGATACGCATGCGTAAACGTGAAAGTGCAGATTCGTGTACAACGATTCTAGTCGGAAAAAATGCTAGCTATGATGGTTCAACGATTGTAGCACGGACAGAGGATTCTCAAAATGGGGCCTTTACACCTAAGAAATGGATCGTGGTCAAACCAGAAGATCAACCGCGTCATTACAAGTCTGTCTTATCCACTTTTGAGATTGACTTACCAGATAATCCAGTTCGCTATACAGCAGTTCCAGATGCCATTCCTAAGGACGGGATCTGGGGAGAAGCTGGGATCAATGTCTATAATGTTGCCATGAGTGAAACAGAGACCATTACGACCAATAGCCGTGTGCTAGGGGCAGATCCTCTTGTAGAGAGTGGCATCGGTGAGGAAGACATGCTGACCTTGGTCTTGCCTTATGTCAAGACTGCCCGCGAAGGGGTTTTGCGTCTCGGAAAGATTTTAGAAGAGTACGGAACCTATGAGTCTAATGGGATTGCTATTTCAGATGTCCATGAAATCTGGTGGTTGGAAACCATCGGAGGTCACCACTGGATGGCACGCCGTGTCCCAGATGATGCCTATGTGACCAACCCGAACCAACTGGGAAGTGATTATTTTGAATTTGGAAATCCAGACGAGTTTCTCTGTGACCCAGATCTTGAGAACTTTGTCGCAGAGCACCATTTGATTCTGGATCAAAAAGGTAAAGGTTTCAATCCACGCTATGCTTTTGGTAGCCAAAAAGACAAGGACCGCCACTACAATACACCGCGGGCTTGGGCCATCCAGCGTTTCCTAAATCCTGAAATCGAGCAGGATCCACGGAATTTTGAGATTCCTTGGTGTCAAAAGCCCTATCGCAAGGTGACGATTGAAGATGTCAAATATGTCTTGAGCAACCACTACCAAGATACCATCTACGATCCATATGGACCAGAAGGAGATCAGGTAAGTCAGCGGACCTTCCGGACAATCGGGATCAACCGGACCAGTCAGACAGCGATTCTTCAATTGCGTCCCAATAAACCACAGGAAACGACAGGCATCCAATGGCTTTCTTACGGCTCCATGCCATACAACACAGCTGTCCCTTTCTTTACCCAAGTGGATACAACGCCAGACTACTTTGCCAATACGACAGCTAAAGTCACGACTAATTCCTTTTACTGGGCTAACCGGATTATTGCAGGACTAGCAGATCCTCACTATGCTCACCATGTTGGGGATCTAGATGACTACCAAGAATCGACAATGGCTTGGGGACATGCACGCATCAATAAAGTCGATCGTGCCCTTGCAGCAGGTGAAACCGTCGATTTTGAGGCGGAAAACCAAGCCATGAGTGATCAAATCCAGGAAGCGACAGATCAACTCTTAGACAAGATTTTGCTAGATGCTAGCAACCTCATGACCAATCACTTCTCCTTGAGTGATTAAAAACCGTGCATTTGCAGAAATCTTGCAAGATATTTTCATTAATCTTTGACAAAGTTTTGAAAATCAATTAGAATAGAGAAAATTACATACGACCGAATGAAGTTTGCAGGAGCGTGAGTGACTGTGAATGGACGGAACTCTGGAGAGACCAGAAATGGCACCGAAGGGGCAAGGTAGAGGATGCATCTACTCAAACTCTCAGGTAAAAGGACAGAGCGAAGAATAGGGGAAGTCCCCTATTTTAAGCAGGACCAGAGTGCATGTTTGACATGTACTCTTTCTTTTTCTCTTTTCTGTCGAGCGGTCGATGAAAAAGGAGGCAAAGAATGGATCATGTATTGCAGTTTTTTCAGCAACTCGATAATCTAGTGTGGGGCGCCCCGCTTTTGGTGCTCTTGGTAGGGACAGGGATCTACCTGACCCTTCGCTTGGGCTTGCTTCAGATACGCTACCTTCCAAAAGCTTTTCGCCTGATCTTTACAGAAGATGAGGGGCATGGGGATATCTCGAGCTTTGGAGCACTGGCGACAGCTCTAGCTGCCACAGTGGGAACAGGCAATATCGTAGGGGTAGCAACAGCGATTCAGACAGGTGGCCCAGGGGCCCTCTTTTGGATGTGGATGGCAGCCTTCTTTGGAATGGCGACCAAGTATGCAGAAGGGCTCTTAGCCATTCGTTATCGGACCAAGGATGACAATGGCCTTATTTCGGGTGGTCCCATGTACTACATTCTTCACGGAATGGGAGAGAAGTGGCGACCGCTAGCTATTTTCTTTGCGGTTGCAGGAGTTCTAGTGGCCCTCTTTGGGATCGGAACCATGACCCAGGTCAATTCTATCATAGGCTCTCTCCACGCAAGTTTTGGCACAGCACCAGAAGTGGCTAGTGTGGTGATTGCCCTCATCGTTTCGACCGTTATCTTTGGTGGGATTCACTGGATTTCCAAAGTCTCTGAAAAGGTGGTTCCTTTTATGGCTGCTGCCTATATCTTTGCGACTGTCACGATCATTGCCTTGCATCTGGACCAATTGCTTCCAGCTTTAAAATCGGTCTTTTCAAGTGCCTTCACAGGGACTGCAGCCATGGGAGGTTTTGCAGGAGCAACGGTCAAAATGGCCATCCAAAAAGGGGTGGCGCGTGGTGTCTTCTCCAATGAATCGGGCCTTGGATCGGCTCCCATTGCAGCAGCAGCTGCGAAGACCAATGAACCTGTCGAGCAGGGCTTGATCTCGATGACAGGGACCTTTATTGATACCATTATCATCTGTAGTTTGACAGGGCTGTCTCTTCTGGTATCAGGTGAGTGGATGGCGAAGGGCAGCACGAGTACCTTGACTCAGGATACGTTTACAGGTGTCTTTGGCCCAGTTGGAGGCATTATCTTAACGCTGTGCTTGGTGCTGTTTGCGACAACGACCATTCTTGGATGGTCTTACTACGGAGAACGGTGTTTCGAATTCCTGTTTGGTGTCAAACATATCAATCTCTACCGGATCTTCTTTGTCTTAATGGTTGGACTAGGCGGTTTCCTAAAATTAGATCTGGTCTGGGTGATTGCAGATATCGTCAATGGGCTTATGGCTCTACCCAACTTGATTGCGCTCTTGGCCCTCTCCCCAGTCATTATCAAAGAAAGTAAAGGCTACTTTAAGAAATAATAAAACCCAGATCGCGAGGTCTGGGTTTTATTGTCTATTTGAGATAGGATCTTTTAATAGCGTTTTTCTTTTGGCCAGCTACTCATCTCAGCGACTGCTGTGAAGAGTACATCTGTTGATGAGTTGAGGGCTGTTTCGCAAGAGTCTTGAATGACCCCGATGATAAAGCCGACACTGACGACTTGCATGGCCAGATCATTGGTGATGCCAAAGAGGCTACAAGCAACAGGGATCAGAAGGAGAGATCCTCCCGCAACTCCGGATGCCCCGCAGGCTGAGATAGCTGCCACAACACTGAGGATAAGCGCCGTTCCAAAGTCAACCTGAATCCCTAAAGTATTGGCTGCTGCAAGGGTTAAGGTATTGATGGTTACCGCTGCACCTGCCATGTTAATGGTCGATCCAAGAGGGATAGAAACAGAGTAGGTATCTGGATTGAGACCCAGCTCTTCACAAAGGCGCATATTGACAGGAATGTTCGCCGCTGAGCTTCTTGTAAAGAAGGCTGTCACCCCACTGATGCGAAGACATTTCCAAACAAGGGGATAAGGGTTCTTGTGGATCATCATGAAAACAATCAAAGGATTGATGACCAGAGCGACAAAAGCCATCGTTCCCACCAATACTAGCAAGAGAATCCCGTAGTTACTAAGGGCACTGAGTCCTTGGCCAGCGATCGTCGTATAGACCAAGCCCAATATCCCAAATGGAGCTAGATTGATAATCCACTCGACAATTTTTGATGTGATATCTGCTAGGGTTTGCAAGAGGTCTTTACTATGTTCACTGGCTTCTCTCATGGCAATTCCAAAGACAGTTGCCCAAGAAAGGATCCCAATGTAGTTGGCTTGTTGCAAGGCATTGACAGGGTTGTCGACGATCTTGAGCAAAAGATTACTAATGACTTCGCCAATTCCATTTGGAGAGGAGCCTTCGGCCGCTTTCCCAGTTAAGGTAATGGTGATTGGGAATAGATAATTGACCAAGACAGCAATAAAGGCTGCCGCAAAGGTTCCTAAGAGATAGAGGATAATGACCTTTTTCATATTGGTCTCTGTCCCTTTTTGGTGTTGGGAGAGGGCATTTGCGACGAGCGCAAAGACCAGAAGGGGTGCGATGGCACGTAGTCCTCCGACGAAGAACTCTCCTAAAAGTCCAATAGCAGTTGCTTTTGGGAAGAGAAGTGCGAGAATAACACCAAGTACAATCCCAATCGCGATCCGCTTCATGAGGTTGGTTTTATTCCAAGTGGTAATCAGCCGATGAAACATACGAGACCCCCTAAAAAAATAGTTAAGGAATATTATACGATAGTTAGGGGGTAAAAGCAATGCAATTTAGAAAAAAATAGCGTCATTTCCGAATATTTGATATAATCAAACTATTATTTGCTAGAAGGGCCCGAATAAATGAGTCAAATTTTCCAACGTTATTTCAGTAAAATAGACTGGACAAAGATTTTTGATGACCTAATTTCAAAATGCATCTCCCTGATTTTTGTCTTTCTCTTATTTTTCATCGCTAAAAAGGTCATCCATAGCCTGGTCAAGCGGATATTAACTCCTTCCTTTAAGTATACGGTGCAGGATGAAGCCCGTAAAAAAACCATTCTCCGTTTAGTAGAGAGTCTCTTGAACTACTGCTTGTATTTTATATTGATTTACTGGATTTTGTCGATCCTGGGTCTTCCAGTCTCTAGTCTATTGGCTGGTGCTGGGATTGCTGGGGTGGCTATCGGGATGGGAGCCCAGGGCTTCCTTTCCGATTTGGTCAATGGTTTCTTTATCCTTTTAGAACGCCAGCTGGATGTGGGGGACAATGTCCGACTTACCAATGGTTCTATTAATATTGCCGGCATCGTTAGCAGTGTGGGAATTCGGACAACTCAAGTACGTGATTTTGACGGGACTCTCCACTTTGTCCCGAATCGCAATATCACTGTCGTCAGCAATCTTTCTCGTGGAGATATGCGCGTGTTGGTAGATATTCCACTAGATGCGAATACAGATCTTGACAAGATCTACCAGGTTATCGCTCAGGTCAATCAGTCTCAACAAGATAAGCATCCAGAAGTGTTGACAGGCCCTACCATTTTAGGCCCACAGATCGAAAAAAGTGGTCGCTATTCCTTCCGTATTGCTATGACCGCTCAAAATGGAACCCAGGTTACTGTTTATCATACTTACTATAAACTCTATCATGATGCCTTGATGGAAGCAGGAATCAACCTTCCAACAGCAAATAACGGAATCATGTAAAAAAGAGGCTGGGACAAAAGTCCTAGCCTCTTAATTGTTTTTGGATTGTCGAGCAAGACGCAGTGGTTGAGTGGGCTCTACAACGCTGATTTCATAAGCTTTTACAGCCCTACTCAACTGTGCGGAGGTGGGACGACGAAATCGAATTCTAACGAATTACCGATTTCTGTCCCACTCTCTTTTTAATCGATGTTACGATCTTAAGTGGCAGTATTTGTCATCCAAATATTTAATCTGATCCCAAATCTTTCGAGCTTTAGGTGGTAAGATCAATAATTGCTTGCGCAATAGGGCAGTGATTTCAAGATCCAGTGATTCGATGGTGAGGGCTATGGCTACGGAACTTTTTGCCCTTTGGATCTTGTTAATGCAGTGTTGGATGTGCTGGCAAGCAGTACAAGTCTGTGTTTGACGGCTTGCTGCAATCTCCTGACGCATATCAGAAAGCAGTTGCATCAATTCAGATTTAAGGAACTCAATGGTAGTTGACTTGTCTTGAGCAAAATGAAACATAAGCGCACCTCCTTTTGCTATAGTTTAATACTAATTTATTAAAAATGCAAGGGGGGAACGTAAAAAAATAAAATTTTTTTAGAAAAAGATACAGAAAAAGACAAGACTCAAATCTCTCACCTCTAATGATGGTTAAGATTCCTTTCTTTAAAAATGACTTTCTTCCCTTGGGACCAATTGTCCCTAAAGAGATCAGTAGCTACAAAAAACTCCTGAAACACACTGGTTTCAAGAGTTGAGAGGCTTTGACCCGAAGGTCTCAAAGAAAAATATCGATTGATTATACAAGACCTTGTGCAATCATCGCGTTTGCGACATTTTCAAAGGCAGCGATGTTGGCGCCTGCAAGGTAATCTTTACCAAGTCCGTAAGTTTCTGCAGTTGTTTTAGCAGTGTTGAAGATGTTGGTCATGATGTCTTTCAAACGACCATCCACTTCTTCACGTGTCCATGAAAGACGGAGGCTGTTTTGGCTCATTTCAAGAGCAGATACAGCTACCCCACCAGCATTGGCAGCTTTAGCAGGTCCATAAAGGATGCCGTTTTCTTTGTAGACTTTAATGGCTTCAAGGTCGCTAGGCATGTTGGCTCCTTCAGAGACAACTTTCACACCTTGAGCGACCAAACGTTTAGCAGCATCGCCATCGATTTCATTTTGAGTTGCACATGGAAGTGCGATGTCATAGTGACCAGCGTAAGTCCATACAGAACCCTCGTAGTAGGTAGCAGTTGGTTTTTCTGCAGCGTATTCAGTCAAACGTGCACGACGTTTTTCTTTGACGTCTGTAAGAAGGTCGAAGTCAATACCGTTCTCGTCGATCACGTAACCGTTTGAGTCAGATACAGAGATAACAGTTGCACCAAGTTCAGTTGCTTTTTGAAGAGCGTATTGAGCAACGTTACCAGAACCTGAGATCACGACTTTCTTACCAGCAAAGCTGTCGCCGTTGGCTTTGAGCATTTCTTCCGTATAGTAAACCAAACCGTAACCAGTTGCTTCTGGACGGATCAAGCTACCACCGAAACCAAGAGGTTTACCAGTCAAGACACCAGCGTCAAATTGGCGAAGACGTTTGTATTGTCCGTAAAGGTAACCAATCTCACGTCCACCAACTCCGATATCACCGGCAGGCACGTCAAGAGAAGGACCGATGTGTTTTTGCAATTCAGTCATGAAGCTTTGGCAGAAGCGCATCACTTCCGCATCAGTCTTGCCTTTAGGATCAAAGTCTGATCCACCTTTACCACCACCGATAGGAAGGCCAGTCAAGACGTTTTTGAAGATTTGTTCAAATCCGAGGAATTTCAAGATCCCTTGGTTAACAGTTGGGTGGAAACGAAGTCCGCCTTTGTAAGGACCGACAGCTGAGTTGAATTGAACACGGTAACCACGGTTCACTTGAACCTTTCCATCACAGTCAACCCAAGGAACACGGAAAGAAATCACGCGTTCTGGCTCAGTAATGCGAGCCAAGATATTTTCTTCAATGTATTCTGGATGTTTTTCAAATACAGGTTCCAAAGTGCTGAGGAACTCTTCAACAGCTTGAAGGAATTCTGCTTCATGGCCGTTACGAGCTTTTACAGTTTCGAAAGTGCTTTGGATATATTCTTTTGCAGTTGTCATCTTGTTTCTCCTTTTTTTATTGAAACGAATGCCAGTAGGTTAGCGAACATACTGGTATATGGAGGCACTGCTGAAAGCAATGTCATGTTTTATTACGTGGATCATTATAACAGACTTTTTTTGACTTGTAAAGAAAAAAGTTGAATTTTCTGAAAATTTTCACAGCTGATGGACGATGTCAAAAAGATCCCTATCTTGGACTGAGTCCGGTTGAAATGATGATACGATTTTTAGCTATTCCTAGAGAAAAAAGCTACTCTTTCTTGAGTAATTTCTTACTATTTCCGGACGATCCTTTCTCTTTTTTAGTTTTCTAGGCATGAATTCTTTTTTTCGTGCTATAATGACTGTAGGAATTTATTTCAAGGAGAAGAAGATGGTATCAACAAAGACGCAAATTGCTGGTTTTGAATTTGACAACTGCCTGATGAATGCGGCGGGTGTAGCCTGTATGACTACTGAGGAATTAGAGGAAGTGAAGAATTCAGCTGCTGGGACTTTTGTGACCAAGACAGCAACTCTGGAATTCCGTGCTGGAAATCCAGAGCCACGCTACCAAGATGTGCCACTTGGCTCAATCAATTCGATGGGGCTACCTAACCAAGGATTGGATTATTATTTGGATTACCTATTAGAGTTGCAAGAAACAGATCCTGACCGGACCTTCTTCTTATCTCTTGTCGGCATGTCGCCCGAAGAGACCCATACCATCTTGAAAAAGGTGCAGGACAGCGACTTTAAAGGCTTGACAGAACTGAACCTTTCTTGCCCTAATGTCCCTGGAAAACCTCAGATTGCTTATGACTTTGAGACGACGGATCGGATCTTGTCAGAGGTCTTTGCCTATTTCACCAAACCTCTTGGCATCAAGTTACCACCTTACTTTGATATTGTCCACTTTGATCAAGCTGCAACGATTTTTAACAAATACCCGCTCAAGTTTGTCAACTGTGTCAACTCGATCGGAAATGGTCTCTATATCGAGGATGAAACCGTAGTGATCCGTCCGAAGAACGGTTTTGGTGGAATTGGTGGCGAGTACATCAAACCAACTGCTCTGGCCAATGTCCATGCCTTTTACCAACGTTTGAATCCAGAAATTCAGATAGTGGGAACCGGTGGGGTCTTGACTGGTCGCGATGCCTTTGAACATATCCTTTGTGGCGCTAGTATGGTGCAAATCGGAACCACACTTCATAAAGAAGGAGTTGGGGCTTTCGAGCGTATTACAGCTGAGCTCAAAGCTATTATGGAGGAAAAAGGCTACCAAAGCCTGGAAGACTTCCGTGGAAAATTGCACTACATTGACTAATCTTTCGAAAAGAACTTCCTCAAGTAGATTCTTGGGGAAGTTTTTTTAGATTTCTTATCCAGAGAGTGCATTCTGTTCCTAGTTTTAGGAATTCTCCATTTATATAGAGAGAAAAAGGAGTACAATGGAGGTGAGAAGGAGTTTATGATCACTGGCATGATGAGGCTGTGAAGCTTCAGTCACAGTTCTAGGGTGAGACGGTGGTTTTGTATGTGTTACTAAAATTATATCTGAAAAAAATTCAGAGGAGGTGTTGGTCATGGTAGTCCTTCATGATTTTCTACATCAGCTAAGCATTTCGTTTTGGAATTTCTATTACTCACTCTTTTTCTTATTTGAAAAATAAGTGGGAATGCCTCTGTCCCTTTTACTAGTATAGTAGAAGGGATTTTTGATGCAGAATCCTTGAAAATCTGAGGCTCTTGGATTATGATGGAGCTAATAGATGTCAAGCGTTCCACATAGAGAATGCAGGAAGCGAGGAAAAAAGATGGCAGAGATTTATCTAGCAGGGGGCTGTTTTTGGGGCTTAGAGGAGTATTTTTCACGGATCCCCGGTGTAGAACAGACGACGGTGGGCTATGCCAATGGCCAGGTAGAAACGACCAATTACCAATTAATCAAGGAAACGGATCATGCAGAGACCGTACAAGTCATCTACGATCCAGATAAAATCACCCTACGAGCGATTCTGCTCTACTATTTTCGGGTGATCGATCCCTTGTCTATTAACAAGCAGGGAAATGATCGAGGTCGCCAATATCGAACAGGCGTCTATTACCTGGACGAGGCGGATCGTGAGGTGATCGCCCAAGTGTTTGCGGAAGAAGAAAAGCAACTGGGCAGCAAGATCGCGGTGGAGCTAGAGCCCATGCGTCACTACATCCTGGCTGAGGACTACCATCAAGACTACCTCAAGAAGAATCCTGGGGGCTATTGCCATATCGATGTGACAGATGCTGAGCAACCCTTGATTGATCCAGCAGCTTATCAGAAACCAGATCAAGAAACTTTAAAGGCGAAACTGACAGCAGAGCAGTACCAAGTCACCCAAGAAAGTGCGACGGAGCGTCCTTTCCACAATGCCTATGACCAGACTTTTGAAGAGGGCATCTATGTGGATATTACGACTGGGGAACCTCTCTTTTTTGCAAAGGATAAGTTTGCGTCTGGCTGTGGCTGGCCAAGTTTCTCCCGTCCCATTGCCAAAGATGTCGTCCACTATTACCAGGACTATAGCCACAGGATGGAGCGGATTGAAGTTCGGTCCCGCTCGGGCAATGCCCATCTCGGCCATGTCTTCACCGATGGACCAAAAGATCTAGGTGGCCTTCGATACTGTATCAATTCGGCCTCTCTGCGCTTTATTCCAAAAGAGGAAATGGAGCAAGAGGGTTATGGTTATTTGTTAAAAGCATTAAGATAATAGAAAAAGCATCTTAGAAACTTTCCTTAGGTGAGTACGGACGTCAGCGAACTTTATAAAAGTTCCATGACTAAATTATGATACAAAGGGCGTCCGCGGATACAGTCAAAATAGGAAGTTTGACGCAGAATCTTTTGATTCTAGGAAAACTTATCTTTTTGACACAATCCGCAGCCCGTGTTCAATTCGTTTTGAACCCCTTCGCTTTTCAATTTTTAGGCTCAGGCTAAAACAGTTCCCCGAACTGTTTTACTTTCAAAACTCCCGAGTGCCTGGGACAAAAGTCCTAGCCTCTCAATTGTCTTTGGATTATCGAGCACGACGCAGTGGTTGAGTGGGCTCTACTACGCTGATTTCATCAGCTTTTACAGCCCTACTCAACTGTGCGGAGGTGAGACGACGAAATCGAATTCTAACGAATGACCGATTTCTGTCCCACTCTCACTTTTCTCACAGCGGAAAGTTTCAGTAGATGCTTGCATCAGTTGAAAATCGTGATGATGTTTTCTGCTTTGAAGAAACCATTCTTTTACTATCCAATCATTTAAAAGTTCTGTTTTACAGAACTTTTTTTCTCCTCTTAAAAATTGTGATACAATGAAGAGAAAGTATTTCAATGAAAGCTTAATCTGTTGGTGGATATAGTGGATCATTGGAGAAACTAGGTAGGAAGAAGAGGTAGGAATGTTAGAGAAGTGGGAGAATGTGAAAGGGACCATCAAGACGATGGGAAAAGAGCTATCGGCGGCCTTTGATTGGGTTTTTGATCGTCTCTTTTCAAGAATTCAGCTGACCAATGAACAGTTTGTCTATGTGCTCTTGTCTGTCGTTTTTATCGTGGCCAATGCCATCTTGTGGGTGCAAAAGTTTCAAGGTTTTCCGATCACCGCAACCGAACGGCCAGAGGTTGTGTACAAGACAAATACACCGGCTGACCAGATTCCTCATACAGCGCGGATCATGGCCAATGGAGACCAGCTCTACCACGATCTGGTCTATATGAGCGCGCAAAAAGAAGACGGGACCTATGATTTTCATGAAAATTATGAGTATGTCAAACCCTGGCTACAAAAAGCGGATCTGGCCTTGGGTGATTTTGAGGGAACTATTAACCCGGATTACTATTTGTCAGGTTATCCTCTCTTTAATGCGCCGAGCGAAGTCGTACCAGCCATCAAGGATGCTGGTTATGATGTCATGGATTTGGGACACAACCATATCTTGGATTCAGGCCTTGATGGGGTCTATTCGACAGCCAAGGCCTTTGAAGATGCAGGCATCACACCTGTCGGTGTCTACACGCATGAAAAGAGAGGGCAAGCTCCCTTGGTGATCAAGGAAGTAAATGGCATCAAGATTGCTATTCTAGCCTATGCTTACGGCTTTAATGGGATGGAAACGACGCTCACTCCAGAGGAGCAAGCAGATATCTTGTCTGATTTGGATGAAGAGCGGATGAAGGCGGAGATCCAAAAGGCAGAGCAAGAGGCTGATATCACTATTGTCATGCCCCAGATGGGAATCGAATACCAGTTGGAGCCGACAGAAGAGCAAAAAGAGCTCTACCATAAGATGATTTCATGGGGAGCTGATCTGGTCTTTGGCGGACATCCTCATGTTGTAGAGCCTGCTGAAGTGGTCAATAAAGATGGTCAAAACAAGCTCATCATCTACTCGATGGGGAATTTCCTTTCTAATCAGCGTCTGGAAACCATGGGGGACGTGGAGACTGCCCAGTGGACAGAGCGAGGAGTCTTGATGGATGTGACCATCGAAAAGGTTGGCCGCAAGACAAAGATTAAGACGGCTACTGCTCATCCAACCTGGGTTAGTCGAACTCCGAAGGGGGCCTATTCCCCTGAAGGCTATGAGTTGTACAAGTACCAGACCTATATTTTGGAAGATTTTATCCAGGGTGGCAAATACCGCGACAAGCTGGATGAGGAGACCAAGGAGAGAGTGGACACGGCCTACCGAGAAATGAAGGAACATGTTCACTTGGACTGGCCTCAGAGTGGAAAGGAATAGAGTATGGAAGGAAATGTAAACTGGATTCCGCTTGGGATTCTAGGATTGATGGTGGTAATTTGGGCAACCAAATTTCTCACGGCTATCCGCCTCAAGCAAAAGCTGAAAAAAGCTTGGGATGGAGCGCCTTTCTTTCGTAAGAAAGACACGGAAGAAAGTTTGATAGACAGTCTGGCTTATACAGCTAAGGGAAGGACGATCGATAGCCAAGTGGATGATCAGACCTGGCATGATTTGGCTTTGGATGCGGTCTTTGATCAGCTCAATTACACCCAATCGAGCCTTGGGGCAGAAGCTCTCTATCAAAAAATGCGCCTGCTGGAATTCCGGCCTCAGGATCAACTTCATGACTTAGAAGCCTTCTTTGAAGAGCAACCGGATTTGCGGCTCCAGGTCCAGGTCATTTTCAACCAACTGGGCAAGAAGAACCACAATATGGCGCGTAGCATTGTCGCAAATCCTGGCAAGCATTATGCAGGTTTGCCCCTCTATATAGCCTTGGCCTGTCTTCCCATCCTCTGTCTCTTTGCCATCCCCTTTGAGCCGGTTGGGGCGATTACCCTCTTGGTGATCAGTGTGATCTTTAATATCGTCTTTTCAAGTTTGCGCAATTGGTCCAATAAAAACCGTCTGGACAATGTTAGCTATCTGGTCCGCATCTTTGCTTCGGCAGAACGCTTGAGCCATCTAGCCTTGCCACAACAAGAAGCACTCAAGCAGGCAGTCAAAGCCTTTAAGAAAACGCGGATCCTTGCCAGTGTCTTGCAGAGTCCAACGGGGACCTCTGAGATGGAAATTGTTCTCCTCTACCTCAATGACCTCTTTTTACTCCCGCAGATCGCTCAGGTTTATATTTACAATCAGGTGAAGGCTTATCAAAAAGAGGCCCAGAAACTTCTGGATCTGCTAGGGGAGATGGAAGTCGCTATAAGTCTCTTGCGCCATAAGCGGGATCTAGAAGTGGTCTGTCAGCCAGTTTTTACAGAGACGGGTGGGATTGAAGGTGAGACGCTCTATCATCCCTTGCTCTCCAATCCGATTGCAAATGATGTGCATTTTCAAAAAAATATGGTCATCAGTGGGGACAATGCGTCTGGGAAATCGACCTATTTGAAGACCGTCGCTATCAATGCTATTCTGGCTCAAGGGCTGGGCTTTGCCTATGGAGAAAGCTTGGCCCTGCCTTACGGTCATGTCCTAACGGCTATGGATGTAAGCGATGATATTGAAGTTGGAGATAGCTACTTTATCATGGAGAGCAAAGCTATTTTGCGTATGATTCAGCATCTGAAAAAGCCTGGTTTTCACTACTTCTTTATTGACGAGCTCTTTAAGGGGACCAATACGATCGAGCGGATCGGATCAGGCCTTGGGATTGTCCGCTGGTTGGCTGCCCAAAACTGCCTCTACATGATTTCCAGCCATGATATTGAGCTGGTCGCGGCCTCCGGTGAAGTCAATGATAATTACCATTTTGACAGTCGCTATGTGGATGGCAAGATCGTCTTTGACTACCAGATCAAGCCAGGATCAGCCGTAACCAAGAATGCGGTCAATACTCTAGAAAGCTTGCATTATCCAGAGGAGATTACGCAAACAGCCAAGGACTTGATTGACCAGTATGAAGAGACGGGACACTGGTCTTTGAAAGAAATTGAAAAGAATGAAAAATGAACGAAGGAGATTGTAAATGATCGGTTTAGGGACCTTCTATAATGCCTTAGGGGTCTTATTTGGTGGGCTTTTAGGATTGCTCATCGGTCAACGTTTGTCAGAAGATTTTCATGAGACCCTTCTGAAAGTGACAGGAGTTGCTGTTTTTGTCTTGGGCATCGCAGGGACCTTGGAAAAGATGCTGGTGGTGCATGGAAGTCATGTGGAGAGTCACGGCAGTATGATGTTGATTCTGAGTCTAGTAATCGGGACCGTTATCGGGGAACTCTTGAAGATTGAGGAGGGTTTTAAGCGCCTGGGAACCTGGCTGAAGGAAAAGACGGGCAACCAAGGCGATTCCAGCTTTGTTGATGCCTTTATGACCACGGCCTTGACCATTTGTATCGGGGCTATGGCGGTAGTCGGAGCTGTCCAGGATGGCTTGACAGGCGACACCTCGACCTTGTTGGCCAAGGCTATTCTCGATATGGTCATCGTTTTGGTTTTGACCGTTTCAAAAGGAAAGGGTGCCATCTTTTCGGTGCTTCCACTCGTGTTCTTTCAGGGGGCGATTACGCTGTTGGCCCATTTGATCGCACCGATCATGACCCCACAAGCGCTGTCGAATCTCTCACTGGTCGGCTCCAGCCTCATTCTCTGTGTTGGGATCAACCTCATCTGGGGCAAACGAATCAAGGTCGCCAATCTCCTTCCAGCAGTGCTGATTGGCATTATTTGGGCTTTTGTTGGGTGAAAAATAGAAACTAAGCAGTAGCTTCAGATTTAAGACAAAGTCATATTAAAAACTTTCCTTAGGTGAGTACGGACGTCAGCGAACTTCTACGAAGTTCCATGACTAATTATTGAGCCTAAGGTCTCAATAATTCCGAGTGCCTGTAACGTTATTGTTTCAGGCACTTTTCTCACAACGGAAAGTTTCGGTATTTTCTTAAATCGATTTTAAAATTTGAACTCATTCTTATTTCTTTTGCAGAATCGCTTGACTTATTTTACTTTTAAATAGTTTGTCTCATTCTAAAGCTAACCGGTAAAGATAGGTTAGCTTTTTTGATTGCCCTTGTGGTCCTGTTAGAAAAAAGGAGGTGCTCCAAAAAGGTGGGGATTGCCTTTAAATGTGATAAAATAAGAGAAATGAATAAAGATTGGCTTCATTTCCAAGGTGAAGGGTGAATGGTTATGATCAAACTAATTGCAACAGATATGGATGGAACCTTATTAGATGAACGAGGAGAGGTGGACCTTCCGCGTCTGGAAAGGCTGTTGGACCACTTGGATCAAAAAGGGATTCGCTTTGTCATTGCGACGGGAAATGAAATCCATCGCATGCGCCAGCTCTTGGGTCCCTTGGTCAAGCGGGTGACCCTGGTCGTCGCCAACGGAGCTCGGATTTTTGAGAATGACCAGATGGTTCTAGGAAAATTCTGGGATCGGGAATTGGTGGAGGCGGTCCTTGCTTATTTTAAGGGCCGGGAAATTTCAGATCAGTTGGTTGTATCAGCTGTCAATGGTGGCTTTGTCAAGGAAGGAACGGTCTTTACAGAAGTTGAAAAAATCATGCAGCCGGAAGTGATTGAAGCCTTGTACAAGCGAATGAAGTTTGTTCCGGAATTGACAGCCGATTTGTTTGACCAGGTGCTTAAAATGAGCTTGGTGGTTGGCTTGGATCGTCTTGATCAAGTGCGTCGGGAAGTCCAGCAGGCTTTTGGAGATCAGCTGATGGCGGTTTCGAGCGGTTTCGGCAGCATGGATCTCTTACAAGCAGGCATTCA
Source organism: Streptococcus sp. OMI870 (assembly GCF_047460295.1). Classification (NCBI taxonomy): domain Bacteria; kingdom Bacillati; phylum Bacillota; class Bacilli; order Lactobacillales; family Streptococcaceae; genus Streptococcus; species Streptococcus sp. OMI870. The sequence continues at coordinate 281,519 of NZ_JASHGM010000002.1, read as the reverse complement.
CAAGGCCTGGGGACTGGCTCAATTAATGGAGAAATGGCAGCTTGATGCTAGTCAGGTCATGGCCTTTGGGGATAGTGGAAATGACATTGAAATGCTTGAAATGGCTGCTCACTCCTATGCGGTGGCCAATGCAGAAGAAGCTGTCAAGGCGGTCGCGACGCACTCAGCACCGAGCCATCAAGAAGGCGGTGTCTACCAAGTGATCGAAGAGTATCTAGGATTGACCCCCTGGGAACAAGTGAAAGGAAAGAAGTAGATGGCGGTACAACTGTTAGAAGACTGGCTCTTAAAGGAGCAGGAGAAAATCATAACAACTTATCGGGAGCTCAATCAAGCCCCTCTGAAGGAGCCTGGTTTGATCTTTATCGGAGACTCCATCGTAGAGTATTTCCCCATTCATGAACTATTACAAAGTCCCAAACACATGGTCAATCGAGGAGTACGAGGCTATAAGACGGATCTCCTTCGTAAGCATCTAGACGCCCATGTCTTTGGAACAGCGGTGGATCAGATCTTTCTCTTGATCGGGACCAATGACACCGGAAAAGAAATTCCTCAAAAGGAAACCTTAGACAATGTAGAAGCGGTCTTACAAGCAATTATGCGGGATTTTCCGTTGACCCACATCAACCTGATCTCGGTTTTACCGGTGAGTCAAGAAGAGCGCTACAAACAAAAGGTCTATGTGCGGACCAATGAAAAAATTCAAGCCCTCAATCAGGCTTATCAAGAATTGGCACAAGCCTACCACCAGGTCAGCTATGTCGATGTGTATTCGTCTTTATTGGATGAAGTGGGGCAGTTAGCAGAAGCCTATACGACAGATGGCCTCCATCTAAGTGTCGCCGGGTATCGCATCCTAGCACAAGCTCTGCAGGAGATAGTATAGAGATAAAAATAGGGAGTGAAAAAGCCCAACCAGACAAATCTTCAAAGGAAGATTTTTTTTTAACTTTTGGTTGACAAATGTAAATCTTAGAGGTAAAATAGGGTTATAAGATTTACAAATGTAGATTTTGAAAGGAGAAGCCATGCAAATTTCTAATGCGGAATGGCGCATCATGAAGATTATCTGGATGGAAGGCAAGCAGACCAGCACGGATTTAATCGCCGTCTTGTCCGAGCGCTTTGACTGGTCGAAGTCGACCATCAAGACTCTCTTGACCCGCTTGGTGGAGAAAGGCTGTCTGACCAGAGAAAAATCAGGCAAAGCCTTTGTCTACTCGGCTTTGTTGAAGCAGGACCAGAGTTTAGACTTGGTGGTTGAGGATGTGAAAGACAAGGTTTGCTCCAAAAGGATTGTCCAGGTGCTTGAAAACTTGATTCAGGCGAGTGACTTTACGCTTGCAGATCTTAATCAGCTGCAGCAGGTCCTGGAAGAAAAGAAAGCAGAGGCTGTCGAAACAGTCCCTTGCAATTGTATGTAATAGAAAGAAGGAAATTCCATGTTTGGATTGTTAATTAGTATTGTTTGTTTACTTTTGGTTGCTTTTATTGCTTGGTGGTTCTTTGCAGAGCATGAAAAGGTAAGCGGCCACGCTCGTCAGAAATCAGGTTATCAAGAAATTGAAGTCGAAGTCATGGGGGGCTATTCGCCTGAAACCATTGTCCTGAAAAAAAATGTTCCAGCCCGGATCATCTTTAATCGCAAGGATCCATCTTCATGTCTGGCTCAAGTGATCTTTCCAGATTTTGGCGTTCATGAAGATTTGCCTTTAGGTGAAAAACATGTCATTGAAATTACGCCAGAAAAAGCGGGCGAATATGGGTATTCATGTGGAATGAACATGATGCATGGTCACATGATTGTGGAATAAAGGAGTAGGTATGGTAGAAAAACAAAAAGCAGTTGTGGAAAACGGAGTGCAAAAGATCCGTATTACAGCAGAAAAAGGCTATAGTCCAAAGGAATTTCAACTTCAAAAAGGGATCCCTGCTGAAATCACCTTCCATCGGGTCAATCCTTCCGGCTGTTACAAGGAAATTTTATTTGAAGATCAGGGGATTTTAGAGCCTTTGGAAGTCGGTGTGGATAAGGTGATATCCTTTACCCCGACAGAAACAGGGGACTTCGAGTTTTCATGTGGAATGAAGATGCAAAAGGGTTCCTACACGGTTGTGGAAAAACGCCGTCGTGTCTTAGGTTTACTGGGTCGCTTTTGGATTACTAGTATCTTTACTCTTCCCTTATTGATCTTGATGATCGGGATGATGGCAGGATTTGTATCCCATCCAGTCAGTCGCTGGGGGACTTTTCTAGCGACAACGCCGATCATGTTGGTAGCAGGAGTTCCTTTTATCAAGAGTGCCTGGGCCTCATTTAAGAAGCACCATTCCAATATGGATACCTTGGTAGCTCTTGGAACCCTGGTAGCCTATGTCTATAGTGTATTTGCCCTTTTTACTGGTCAGCCAGTATACTTTGAGGCTGCGGGTTTTATCATCTTCTTTATCCTCTTAGGGCAAATCTTTGAAGAACGGATGCGTAACAATGCCTCCGAGGCTGTGGAAAAGTTGTTGGATTTGCAGGCAAAAACGGCTCAAGTTCTCCGTGATGGGAACTATGTCGAGGTGGCGGCAGAAGATATCCAAATTGATGACTTGATTCGGGTCCGTCCTGGGGAAAAGATTGCGGTTGATGGGACGATTGTAGAAGGAAGTACGACCATTGATGAGTCGATGGTGACAGGTGAAAGCTTGCCTGTGGAAAAATCAGTTGGTGATGCAGTTATCGGCTCCACTATCAACAGCAATGGGACCATTCTCTTTAAGGCTGAAAAAGTCGGTAGTGAGACCCTCTTATCTCAAATTGTGGACTTTGTCAAAATGGCCCAATCCAGTCGTGCTCCCATTCAAGATTTGACGGATAAGATTTCAGGTATCTTTGTTCCAGTGGTGACGATTTTGGCCATTGCGACTTTCTGGGTTTGGTCCGTGCTTCTGGGCGCGTCGCTTCAAGAGGCCATGCTCTATGCAGTCTCTGTCCTCATTATTGCCTGTCCTTGTGCCCTTGGTTTAGCAACCCCAACAGCCCTGATGGTCGGAACCGGCCGTAGTGCCAAGATGGGGGTTCTGATTAAAAATGGAACAGTTCTTCAAGAAGTGCAAAAGATTCAAACCGTTGTGTTTGATAAGACAGGGACTATTACCATTGGCCAACCACTTGTAACCGATGTTGTAGGAGATGAAGCGCGTGTCTTGACACTGGCTGCTAGTCTTGAAACTTTTTCAGAACATCCACTAGCCCAAGCGGTGTTATCCCAAGCAGAAGAAAAAGGTTTGGTGTTATCCCCTGTGGAAAACTTCCAAGCGATTGAAGGAAAAGGGGTCCAAGGTCAGATCGACCAGCAGTTGGTGACCTTGGGAAATGGCAAACTTCATGACGGGACAGCGATGGATCCGGAGCTTGAAAAACGGATGGTAGAGTTGCAAGAGCAGGCCAAAACAGTGATCAGTTTGTCTGTGGATGGGCAAGTGATTGGCTTGATTGCCATTCAAGATGCTCCGAAGGCCAGCTCAAAAGAAGCGATCAAAAAGCTCAAAGAACGGGGCTTGAAAACGGTCATGTTAACGGGGGATAATGAACGGGTGGCCCAAGCTATTGCTAAGCAAGTGGGAATTGACACCGTCATTGCTGATGTCCTTCCTCAAGAAAAAGCTAGCGCCATCCAAAAACTGCAAGAAACTAGCAAGGTTGCCTTTGTTGGAGATGGGATCAATGATGCTCCAGCTCTCTCGATCGCAGATGTGGGGATCGCTATGGGATCTGGAACGGATATTGCGATCGAGTCCGGTGGCATCGTGCTCACACAAAATGATTTGCTTGGCGTTGTGCGCGCCTTTGACATGAGTCAAAAGACCTTCCGCAGGATCTTACTCAATCTCTTCTGGGCCTCTATCTACAATATCCTTGGGATTCCAATTGCTGCTGGAGTCTTTGTAGGACTGGGATTGACCCTCAATCCAGAACTAGCAGGTCTTGCTATGGCCCTTAGTTCTTTGTCTGTTTTGACTAGCTCGCTGCTTCTCAATGTTGCGAAAATTGATTAATGGGAACAAAAAGTGATACACATATCACGTAGAGTGAAGATAAAATCTTTCCTGAGATTTTCCTTAGGTGAGTACGGACGTCAGCGAACTTCTACGAAGTTCCATGACTTAGTTTTGGACCTAAGGTTCCAAAACTCCCGAGCGCTAGAAACACAGTTGTTTCTAGCGCTTTTCTCACGGCGGAAATTCTCAGGATATATTTAAATAATGAAAACAATAGGGAAGTACTTTTATTTTTACAGAGTTTTCTTATTTTATATTATTTTATATAAAAAATCATTTTTATACGTTCGGAGTGCTACAGCATGCTGTAGCACTTTTTTATCTTTCCTTACAGCTCTAAGGGAAAAGAGGGGGGTATTAAATTATAGTAAAATACCCTATTGTAGGATAGTTTGTGAAAATTTCTCAAAAAGAGCATCTGTTATGGAATAGGGATTGAGCATCTCTGAGCAGATTCTTATACATGTGAATCTCTTTGTGATAAATTAATACTGTAATCGTTTTGTAAATCGTTTTCATGAGAAATGTCAGAAAAAACTCATTTTCAAATTCAAAACGAAACCTGATCGCAAAGATGGAGTAGAAGCGCTATGCTACATTTTTAAAGGATCAAAATAGATTTAAAGGAGAGTTAGAATGACTCAAGGGAAAATTACTGCATCTGCAGCAATGCTCAACGTATTGAAAACATGGGGCGTAGACACTATCTACGGAATCCCATCAGGAACACTTAGCTCATTGATGGACGCTTTGGCTGAAGACAAAGATATCCGTTTCTTGCAAGTTCGCCACGAAGAAACAGGTGCTCTTGCAGCGGTTATGCAAGCTAAATTTGGCGGATCTATCGGTGTTGCAGTTGGTTCAGGTGGACCTGGTGCAACTCACTTGATCAACGGTGTTTACGATGCAGCTATGGATAACACTCCATTCCTTGCTATCCTTGGATCACGTCCAGTTAACGAATTGAACATGGATGCCTTCCAAGAATTGAACCAAAACCCAATGTACAACGGTATCGCTGTTTACAACAAACGTGTAGCTTACGCTGAGCAATTGCCAAAAGTTATTGACGAAGCTTGCCGTGCTGCCGTTTCTAAAAAAGGCCCAGCTGTTGTTGAAATCCCAGTAAACTTCGGTTTCCAAGAAATCGACGAAAACTCATACTACGGTTCAGGTTCATACGAGCGTTCATTCATCGCTCCTGCTTTGAACGAAGTTGAAATCGACAAAGCTGTTGAAATCTTGAACAATGCTGAACGTCCAGTTATCTATGCTGGTTACGGTGGTGTTAAAGCTGGTGAAGTGATCACTGAATTGTCACGTAAAATCAAAGCACCAATCATTACAACTGGTAAAAACTTTGAAGCCTTTGAATGGAACTACGAAGGATTGACAGGTTCTGCTTACCGTGTTGGTTGGAAACCAGCCAACGAAGTGGTCTTTGAAGCAGATACAGTTCTTTTCCTTGGTTCAAACTTCCCATTTGCTGAAGTATACGAAGCATTCAAAAACACTGAAAAATTCATCCAAGTGGATATCGACCCTTACAAACTTGGTAAACGTCACGCTCTTGACGCTTCAATCCTTGGTGATGCCGGTCAAGCAGCTAAAGCTATCCTTGATAAGGTAAACCCAGTTGAGTCTACTCCATGGTGGCGTGCAAACGTGAAGAACAACCAAAACTGGCGTGATTACATGAATAAACTCGAAGGTAAAACTGAGGGTGAATTGCAATTGTACCAAGTCTACAATGCAATCAACAAACATGCTGATCAAGACGCTATCTACTCAATCGACGTAGGTGACACTACTCAAACATCTACTCGTCATCTTCACATGACACCTAAGAACATGTGGCGTACATCTCCACTCTTTGCGACAATGGGTATTGCCCTTCCTGGTGGTATCGCTGCCAAGAAGGACAACCCAGATCGCCAAGTATGGAACATCATGGGTGACGGAGCCTTCAACATGGTTTACCCAGACGTTATCACAAACGTTCAATACGACCTTCCAGTTATCAACGTTGTCTTCTCAAATGGTAAATATGCCTTCATCAAGGACAAATACGAAGACACAAACAAACACTTGTTTGGTTGTGACTTCCCTAATGCTGACTATGCGAAAATCGCTGAAGCTCAAGGAGCTGTTGGATTTACAGTTGACCGTATCGAAGACATCGATGCAGTGGTTGCAGAAGCTGTTAAATTGAACAAAGAAGGTAAAACTGTTGTTATCGATGCTCGCATCACTCAACACCGTCCACTTCCAGTAGAAGTACTTGAGTTGGATCCAAAACAACACTCAGAAGAAGCGATCAAAGCCTTCAAGGAAAAATACGAAGCTGAAGAGCTTGTACCATTCCGTCTCTTCTTGGAAGAAGAAGGATTGCAATCACGCGCAATTAAATAATTTCTCTCATGGAAATTAAAAAGATCGGAGTAATCCGGTCTTTTTATGGAGATAGTAAATGAATTTAAATCAAATAGATATCATCGTTTCAAATGTTCCTCAAGTCTGTGCTGACTTGGAGCATATCTTGGATAAAAAGGCAGATTATGCTGATGATAGTTTTGCTCAGTTCACGATTGGCAGTCACTGTCTCATGTTATCAGAGAATCATTTGATACCTTTGGAAAATTTTCAGTCAGGAATCATTCTTCATGTCGAGGTTGAGGATGTAGACCAGAACTACAAACGGTTGAAAGAACTTGGTATCCAGGTTTTAAACGGCCCAGTTGTAACCGATTGGGGAACCGAAAGCTTGCTAGTTGAAGGCCCTGCTGGTCTAGTGATTGATTTTTATCGTATGAAATAGGAGGCGTGGTCATTTAACTTCAACCTTAGCTATTCTTAAAATAGAATTTGAGAAAATGAACTATAGAAAAGATCGGAGCCATCTGGTCTTTTTTATTAAAGACAAAATCTTCTTTGAAACTTTCCTTAGGTGAGTACGGACGTCAGCGAACTTCTACGAAGTTCCATGACTTAGTTTTGAACCTAAAGTTTCAAAACTCCCGAGTGCTAGAAACACGATTGTTTCTAGCACTTTTCTCACGGCGGAAAGTTTCAGTAGATGATTGAATAATTCTAACGAATATAATTTTTCTATATTTAACAGAATTTATTAGATTTAAGAAAGTCCAATATTATATTTGGCAAAAAATAATTTGTATGCATTTTAAAAGATCGGAGTCCTCCGGATTTTTTGTGTTGCATGAAAGCGATAGTTACCTTAGAATAGTATCAGTTTTTCATAGGATCTTGTAGGATTTTTTGGAAGGAGAAGGGTATAATAGAACTATCAAATCAAGTGAGGTAGAGAGATGACCGACAAACTTCAATTTCCAGATGGTTTCCTTTGGGGTGGAGCGACGGCTGCTAACCAGTGTGAGGGAGCTTATAATGAAGATGGCCGTGGCTTGGCTAATGTGGATGTGGTACCGATTGGGCCTGATCGTCATGCGATTATTACGGGTCAGAAAAAGATGTTCGACTTTGAAGAGGGCTATTTTTACCCGGCTAAAGAAGGCATTGATATGTACCATCGCTACAAGGAAGACATTGCCCTCTTTGGGGAAATGGGCTTTAAAACCTATCGCTTGTCCATTGCCTGGTCTCGGATCTTCCCAAAAGGGGATGAACTGGAGCCAAACGAAGCGGGTCTCCAATTTTATGAAGATCTCTTTAAGGAGTGCCACGAGTATGGCATTGAACCCTTGGTGACCATTACTCACTTTGACTGCCCCATGCATTTGATTACTGAGTACGGTGGCTGGCGTAGTCGCAAGATGTTGGAATGTTATGAACGTCTCTGCCGAACCCTCTTCACTCGCTATAAGGGCTTGGTCAACTACTGGCTGACCTTTAATGAAATCAATATGATCCTTCACGCGCCTTTTATGGGAGCGGGCCTTTGCTTTGAAGAAGGGGAGAATGAAGAGCAAGTCAAATACCAGGCAGCTCACCATGAGTTGGTGGCTTCAGCCATTGCCACCAAGCTAGCCCATGAGATTGATCCGAACAACAAGGTCGGCTGTATGTTGGCAGCAGGACCAAACTATCCTCATACCTGTGCTCCGCGAGATGTCTGGGCTGGTCTAGAAGAAGACCGCAAGAACTATTTCTTCATCGATGTGCAGGCGCGTGGGGAATACCCAAACTATGCTAAGAAAGAGTGGGAGCGTCAGGGAATCACGGTTGAGATGACTGAGCAGGACCTTCAATTATTGAAAGAGCATACGGTGGACTTTATTTCCTTCTCCTACTATGCTAGTCGCGTCGCTTCAGGGGATCCAGCTGAAAGGGAGAAAACAGCGGGCAATATCTTTGCCTCTCTGAAGAACCCCTACCTAGAAAGCTCGGAATGGGGTTGGCAAATTGATCCTCTTGGTCTCCGCATTACCCTCAATACCATCTGGGATCGTTATCAAAAGCCGATGTTTATCGTGGAAAATGGTCTTGGTGCAGTAGATACTCCAGATGAAAATGGCTATGTAGCTGATGATTACCGGATTAACTACCTGGCTGCCCATGTCAAGGCCATGCGAGATGCCATTAACGAAGATGGTGTTGTCCTCTGGGGCTATACGACTTGGGGCTGTATTGACCTGGTCTCTGCCGGGACTGGAGAAATGAAGAAGCGCTACGGCTTCATCTATGTGGATAGGGACAACGAAGGCAAGGGAACCTTAGCCCGTTCGCGCAAGAAATCCTTCTATTGGTACAAAGAAGTCATTGCGACCAATGGAGCTTCTGTTAAATAAAAGTCTCCTCTAGAGCTAAACCATCTTCTGGATGCCTCTCTGACAGTAACTAAAAAGCTTAGAATCCCACTCACAAGCTGGGGTCCTAAGCTTTTTGTATATTGTTTAGCCAAGTCCTTATGGATTTACTGGTCGTAATCTAAGACATTGTTCTCGATGACAAACTTAGATTCAGCGGAAATGTTGGCTTCTCCTAGTTGCAACTGCGAACTTCCGTCTGGCTTCATGATGTGCCACTGGCCGTCCTTATGGGCAAAAATAGCCTGAAATGTGACGTTATCACTCTTGTCTCGAATAGGTAGAACAAATGCTTGATCTGTATTCTCTAAGAGAATCTCTTCTTTTTTTTCAAAGTTATAGATATAAAATTGCCCAGTTCTTTGTCCCAAACCATGAAGTTCGTCGACCTTTTGCCAATTTTCAAAATTTTTCTGAACTAGGGATTCATTAAAAATCTTGTTGAAGGTTTCGTTCCGTTTCTTCGTTTCTTCCTCGTCTAGTGTTTTCTGAAACTCTGCAACCTTTTTAGTCGTTTGAATGGTTTGTCTGTTTTGCTCCCTGATTTGCTGGCGGTGGATGACTCGCATCATTCTTGCAGCAACGCCCAGGATGATGAGGATGGATACAAGGCTGATTTTAGTTTTGGCATTTTTTTTCATAGATGATTCTCCCTATTCTGTCATTGGTCCCATTATACCTTTTGAAAGAAAGGATAGTCAAGTTCATCTTGTGATGACCTAACATGCAGATTTGCAGGGTACGATAGGATTTTATCAGATTTTCATTGACGAAGGGGTTTTTATTTGATAGGCTAGAGGAATAGAAATGATTTGAAGTTCAAAGGAAAAAGGAGTGAGGCAAGTGGCACGGGTTTTATTAATCGAGGATAATAATGATATCCAAGAAATTTTATACAGTCTCTTAAGTGAAGACTATGAGGTCCTTCAGGCTTTTTCAGGTACAGAAGGACTGCGGCTCTTCCAGCAAGAAGCCATTGATTTGATCCTTCTCGATATCATGCTTCCTGGGAAAAATGGCGATCAGGTCCTAGAGGAGATCCGTTTGCGGAGTCAAGTGCCGGTCATCATGATGACCGCTCTTGGAGACAAACACCTCATTAGCCAGTATCTCCTTGCAGGTGCCAATGATTATATCGTCAAGCCCTTTAATCTGGACGAAGTGGCAGCTCGGGTAACGGTGCAGCTGAGAAATAACAACACTTCGGCACAGGAACCTCCATCATCGAAAAAGCTGACTTTTAAAAATCTGGTCCTGAACCCAGAAACCTTTGAATTGGAGTCTGGGGAACAGACGCTTCGCTTAGGCAAAAAAGAATTTCAAATTTTTGAGACCTTACTGGCGCATCCAAAGAAGATTTTTACCAAAGAAGAGTTGTATGAAGAGGTCTGGGAAGAAGTTTATCTGCCTGGAGACAATACGCTCAATGCCCAGTTGAGCAACCTCCGAAAGAAAATTGCTCAGCTCGATCCTAATGAGGACTATATTGAAACCGTCTGGGGCTTGGGAGTTCGCTTGAAAGGAGACCAGTAATGTGGGGATTGGTTCTAGTTCTAGTCGTCCTTGTCCTTCTCATTGGACTGGGTTACCTTCGCCTACTCTCTGCTCTCAAAGATTTGCAAGAGCAAATTCAAAAGAAACTCCAAAATGGGAGTGGGGTCCGGTTGACCTCTCATGTCTCAAAAAAAGAATTGGTCGCCTTGACCAAGCAGGTCAGTGATCTTTTTGACCAGATCGAGCGGACCAATCGGATTGCCTTTCAAGAGAAGAAAACCTTGGATATGGCCATCAGTAATATTGCTCACGATATTCGGACACCTTTGACCATTGCTTCGGGCTATACCCAACAAATTATCAAAGGAGGGACGCAAGAAGAGGAAAAACTGAAGAAAATTGCTTCCAATCTTCAAGTCGTCTCAAAACGCTTGGAATCTCTCTTGGAGTACAGACGCTTGATGGAGGGAGCCATCCAGCCTCGGCTTTCAGACGTTAATCTCAGCCAAGTGCTAACCCAGCAGTTATTCCAGTATTATGATAGTTTGTCTGAGGCGGGGATTGCCTTAGAGGTAGAGTTAGAAGAACATCTCCATTATGCTACCGATCCTGAGCTTTGGGAGCGACTCTTACAAAACATGCTCAGCAATGTCCTCAAGCATGGAAAGGAGCAGGCACGTTTGACCCTGATGTCGGACACGGACACGATTCGGGTCGAGCTGCGCAATATTGTGCAACAACCGATCCAACACTTAGACCAATTGGCTAGCCGCTTCTACTCAGAAAATCTATCGGATACAGAAGAGTCTTCTGGCTTGGGTCTCTACATTATTCAAAATTTTGTAGAGATCTTAGGGGGCGACTTGCAACTGGCAACGGAGGCAGACTGGTTTATCTTGACCATTACACTAAGAAAAAAGGATTGAGCACCGCTCAAGCCTTTTTGTTATAAATCTTTGTGTTTAAAGGTAGCTAGTCCTAGGAAGCCGAAAACAAGGATGAAGCCAAGGGCGATCGAGAGGGTGTTGTTTGTTGCTATCGTACTTTGGACCATGGAATATTGGAATTCCAAGTTTAGATAGTGGAGAATGTCGATGTCTTTAAAGAAGAGTGCAGGAAGGCTTAAGAAAATATTTCCAATGAAGTAGCCAACGAAGGCCAAGGTGATGGATTGGCTAGCATAAAGAAGGAAGGAAATGATGCTGACCCAAGCCAAGGTGGAAAGGAACTGAATCAGCACGGTTAGACCAAAATGAGCAAGGAAGTGCTCTGGCATGGTACCCATTCCATTGTAGAGGGTCGCGAGCAAGAAGACGAGACCATAAGAAACAAGAAATTGGAAGAGGGCAATGGTTAGGACAACAGCGCTTTTAGCAAAGTAGTAGCTGGTGCGCGAAACGCCATAGGCCAGACTATTCTTGTATAAGTTTTGTGTTAAGTCTGTTCCCAGAACCAAGGTGATGACAATAATGGTAAAGAGGATAGTCACACTGATGCTGGAAGAGTAGTTGGTCAGGGCTTTAAAGCCCGTCCAAACTTCGGTCGCTTGGGGTAATTTGGATTCCGTATTGACACCGACGTGGCCAGTAGCTCCAAAGATGACTCCAGACAGGATGTTGAGAACGAGAATGACTTCTGTAATCCAAAAACCTTTGGAGCGAAATAGTCTGTAAAAATCTGCTTGAATGGTATGCAACATGATAAATCTCCTAAATGAAATATGTGGGATAAGTAAAACAAGACGGTGGGTTGACTAGTCTACCAAGTCCGTAAAGAATTTTTCCAGATCTTGGCGGGCATAGTAGATTTCATCCACGTCAATATCCGCTTGCACGAGGGCTTTGACAATGACTTTAATATCGTGAGTCTGTCCGAAGATATGGATTTCTCCGTCCTTATCGATGACCTTGATACGGTGATGGAGTTGATCCTGGATCAGTTGACTCGCAAGGGCTAGCTGGCTGGTCTTGAGGATGATATAATCTTCTCCTTGTTCTTCGAATTCAGCCTTGCTAATTTCTTTGATCAGGCGACCTTGGTCGACAATACCAAAGCGATTGGCAACCAGATAAAGTTCGGACAGGATGTGACTGGAAATGAGGATGGTCATGCCGAGTTCATCGTTGAGGCGCTTGATCATCTGACGGAATTCCTTGATTCCGACAGGATCGAGACCATTGATGGGTTCGTCCAAAATGAGGAAGTCGGGCTTGGCAATGAGCGCGATGGCAATTCCCAACCGTTGTTTCATCCCGAGTGAAAAATCACGGAATTTCTTCTTGCCTGTATTATTCAGGCCAACATAGTTCAAGGTTTCTTTGATAACCTGGTCGGGATTTGGGATATGGCGAGCCTTGCAATAGTAGACTAAGTTTTGGTAGGCGGTCATATGCTTGTGAGCCACAGGGCTTTCAATGACAGATCCGACCCGTTTCAGGGCTTGCGTCCACTGGGAGCGATTCGTGGAAGCAAAGAGAGAGACGCTTCCGTCAGTTTCTTGAATCAGCTGGGTGATGACCTTGATGAGGGTGGTTTTCCCTGCCCCGTTCTTACCGATGAGGCCGTAGACATCACCTTTGCGAATAGTCACATTCACATCATTAAGGGCGTATTGTTGACCGAATTTTTTGCTCAAGTGTTTAATTTCTAATACTTTTTCCATGGCTTCTTCTCCTTAGTACAGCTTATTTTCTAGCAAATCGAAAACGATTCCGTAGGCTTCATGCTCGTAGCTATGCTCTATAAAATTTGTTTGACTATCGTTGAATGTGACCTCAAAGTTAAAATCGTTATGTACGAGGCTCCAGACTCTAAGAGAAATGATAGAGGCGATGGCGACAATCATTAGTTTCTTTTTCATAAGTGAACTCCTTCTTGGTTATTTTCTTTACACTCTTAGTATACAGCTTGCTTTTCAAATAACTATCAAGTAATTCTAAAATATTTCTAAAAAAACGGGAGTGGGACAGAACGAATTTTGACTAAAAATCGTTTGTTGTCCCACCCCCGCAAGGCTGATTAGGTCATCTTTGGAGCTTAAAAGGCGAACAAAGATGCCAATCAGCTACTGCGTCTTGCAGTTATAACTATCATATATAAGAGACTGGACACTTTATGCCCAGCCTCTGTTCCTATTTAAATTCACCGACAAACTCCTTGATGGCTTGCGCGAGTTCAAAGGGTTTCTCAGTATTGAGTAGATGGCCTCCGTCTGCGATTTCTTGATAACGACCTTTAGGCAGGAGCTTGGCCAACTTCTTAGAAGAAGATTGATTGGCCCAATCTTTGCTACCACAAATCACCAAGCTAGGAAGAGGACAAGCTTTAACGGTATCGGTTAAATTGAGTCCTTTTAATTCAGTCAAGATTTGAAGCATCTGTTGTTTATTGGCGTCTTGCCTTTCAAAGACATGCTTGGGAAGCAGACGAAAGAGGAGGATCTGGAGTCTGTAGAGGGGATTGGTGTTGAGTTTGTATTGTGTCCCTGCAAGGACCAAGCCCTTGAGTTGCGGGAAATCTTGTCTAGAGAGATCAAGGGTGAGAACACCCCCTAGTGAGAGGCCTACCAGAATAAAGGGCTCGCTCTCCTGCTGGAGGCGTTCTATCAGCCTTTCTTTGATCTCCTGATAACTTTCACTTGGATGAGAGAAAATATCAAAAGTTTTGGAGTGCAAGGGAGAAAGGGCATATTGGACCCCTTGCCAAGAGAGCACATCCTGCCCTAGTCCATGTAAAAAAATAAGTTTCATTAGGAGTCCTTTCCTTGAAAATCGAGCTCGTAAAGACCACGGAGAGCATTGCAGGCATAGATACGATCGGCTTCTCTTAAATCCTTCAGCGTCAAGAGTTTTTCTTCAATCTGCTGGTTCTCAAGAAGATGGCGGCGGTAGATTCCATCGAGGATAGGGAGATGAGCTGGTGGGGTATAGAGCTTGCCCTTGATCTCTAGGATGAGATTGCCAATGGTTGTCTCTAGCAAGGTCTCATCTTCTAAAAAGTAAATCTGCTCCCGATCTGACTGGATGAGGTGGTCTCTCTGGCTCGTTTTAAAATAGGTAAAAGGTCGGTCTAATGGAGCTGTTTGTTTTCTCAATTGGGCCTGCAGATAGCTAGCTGGCAAGTCTGTTAGCTCGGTGATCGTCAGCTGGAAGCTTCCGTTTTTCTGCAAGGTAATGCGACAACGGTAGTCAAGGCTAGGATCCAAATGAGAGAGCTCTTCTTGAAGGTTGTTCAGGAGTTTTGGCTCATTAAAAGGATAGGCAAAGTAGCGGCTGGCCTCTCTCAAACGGGTCAGGTGTTGCTCTAGGAAAGTCAGCTTTCCTTGATGGATGAGACCGGTCGTCAGGAGCTCAAATCGAGGCTCTTGTCGGTAGAGGACAGCCGATTTTTGCTTGGTTTCCTGGTATTCGCCTTCCCATTTACTATCCCAAGTGATGCCACCACCAACGCCATAGATAGCTTTGGTGCCTTGCATTTGAAGGGTCCGGATGGCCACATTAAAAATCCGTTTCCCTCTTGGAAGAAGGATCCCAATCGTGCCACAGTAGACTCCACGAGGAGCAATCTCTGTCTGTTGGATGATTTCCATAGTAGAAATCTTCGGTGCGCCTGTGATCGATCCACAAGGGAAGAGGGCTTGGAAGGCTTGGACCAGATCGACTTCGGGTCGCAAGCGGCTTTCAATGGTCGACGTCATCTGCCAAACGGTGGAGTATTGCTCGACTTGGCAGAGGCGGGTCACCTGCTCACTTCCAATTTCCGAAATCCGATTCATGTCATTGCGCAGGAGATCCACAATCATCATGTTTTCCGCCCGATTTTTGGGATCTGCTTCTAACCAGGCTGCCTCTTTGAGATCCGCTTGGTTGGTAAGCCCACGGCGCGTCGTTCCCTTCATGGGGCGCGTGGTCAATAGACGATCTTCTTGTTCAAAAAAGAGCTCAGGGCTAATGGAGAGGATGGCGACATCATCGTGTTGGATGAAGGCATTGTAATGGGCCTTCTGCTCTACCACCAGTCGGTTGTAGATGGCTAAAGGATCAGTCTCTAGCTCTTGAGAAAGCTGGACGGTGTAGTTGACTTGGTAGGTGTCTCCCTGGCGGATGTGGTGATGGATGGTCTTGATCGCTTCTTGATAAGCAGGCGCCTCGACCTCTTCCTTCCAATTGGCTGGAAGATCCACAGCTTCATAGTCCTCTGGAAAAGGAAGGGTTTCGACCTCTTGGTGGATGGTGAAGTAGAGGAGATACTCTCCCATGAGGGGTGCAGGATGGACAGCTAATTTTTTCTCAAAAGCAGGAGCAGCCTCATAGCTGACATAGCCTACTGCATAAAATCCAGACTCCTGGTAAGTTTCCACTTCTTTAAGAAGTGCCTCTACTTGGTCGATGTCTCTGGTTTTTAATTCTTTTATGGGCTTGGTGAAAAGGTGTCTCAATCCAAGTTCTTTAAAATCAATAATCGTTTGTTTATGCATGCTTTGAGTATATCAAAAATAGAGGAAAAAAGGTAGATCAGGATGCAAGATTCCTTGCTCCGGCCTCTCTTTCATGCTAAAATAACCTTAGAATCTGCATTTTGCAAGGAGCAGGAACATGCAAAAGAATTCCCTCTACAATACTTCTAGTATTAGTCTCTTTCAATACCTTTTTGCGATTGCAGTGATTTTGGTGCATAGTGGTCGCTTAACTTCTTATGAGCCGGTGCATTTTGGTCTCAAGAGCATCCTTGGACGGCTAGCGGTGCCATTTTTTATCATCTGTGCCAGCTTTTTTCTTAAGCAATCCCTAAAGGATGCAAGGAAAATGAAAGCCTATCTGGTCAAAATCGTTAAAACCTATTTATTTTGGAGTTGTGTCTATCTTCCATATGCCTGGATCTTTTTTTCTAGTCTCCAACTCCCTGTCTATCTCTTTCCAGCAGGAGTCTTGATTGCTCTAGTCTACCTGGGGATGTGCTACCAACTTTGGTATATCCCAGCCTTTTTGCTGGGCTTGTTTTTGGTCAATCAATTAGTCAAACGGCTAGGTATGGTTTGGACGGGGGTGATCACCCTTCTTCTATACTGCTGGGGCTTGATTGAAACTTATTCGTCTTACCTGGACACCACCAGTCTTCTAAAAGGCTACCAACTCTATAGCAACCTATTTTTCACAGCGCGAAATGGTCTCTTCTATACGCCTATTTTTATCTTTATGGGTTACTCTCTCTATGATCATTTTGATTCACCGAGCTTTCGGGTTTACCGTTGGCAAAAAGTAGCTCTTGCCTTTGGACTCTTCTGTTTAGAAGGCATGATCATTTTTCGAAATGAAGGAATCGATAAGAACTTTTTCTTTCTCCTTCCCTTTGTGACCGTTTATTTGGTCAATGCTTGCCTGCGATCGTCTTTTCTAAAAACCTATGATCTACAGTATTTAAAACAGATGAGTATGGCCCTTTACTTTTCTCATCCTATCTTTATTGAGTTGTCTCGCTACGGATTTCGGACTCTCCCTCTTTCTTATCCAGACAGAGGCAAGCTGATTTTTGTGACGGCCTTGTTTGGAAGCCATCTCTTTGGAGTGGCCATGCTGTGGGTACGAGATAGAAGGAAAATACAAAAGATTCCTTCAAATGGTGAAGAGTTAGATGAAATAACCAACCAATAGTAGGGTGTACAAACCTCAAACAGTTGTGTTTGAGGTTTTTTTGTATGGACAAATTAAGGGGGAATAAGGATTGTTAGGCCTGCCCTACCTCATTTATAGATGTTTTATTTGATTGCCCTTGGATAGAAGGAAGGGGCAATCATTACCAGATAGTGACTTATAATATAGACATTAGTGCAAACAATGTCTATATTATTAAATATTTATTATTTAATTTGAAAAGAAATAGATATTCTAAAAAATAATTGATAAAATTAAAGGGAGCGCCTTTTTGGAAGGCTAACAAAAGTAAAGGAGATAAAACATGAAAAAGCTTAGTTTATTATGGAAAAACTTTTTGAAAAAAGGTTTTGCCATTTTAACGATTCTCATGATGCTAGGCCAGATTGGACAAGGAGCTATTACAGCTTTTGCGAACGAGCTAGCGGTCGGAGATAGTGGGGCTCTGGATGTCACTCTCTTATATGGGGACAAACAAGACCATCCAAGTGGCATGTCCTATTATACAGGTGACACCATGTCTGGCTATATCCAGATTACCCCTAAGAATTTGACAACGGATATTAATGAGGTAACGGTTACCTTGAATGTCCCTGGGAAGTACCTACGAGAAGTTAGTATTCCTGACTTCAATAGTGCTTCAGAGCATGATAAACCAACGGTTACAAAAGTTGGAGATGATTATCAAGTCACCCTTCACTTTAACAATTACCAAAAGTCAGAAGTCCTAACTCTGCCATTTATTGGAAAATTTAATATTGGTTATGCACCAACAAATTATTCATTAGATATTACGGGGACCCTGAACATAAATGGGCAAGAAACAGCGCTCAATGATATCATTTGGAAGCCTAAGTACAACGATTATCGTTTCACTAAGTACATCAACCAAAACTTGAACGAAGCCATGTCTAAGGACTATGCGGAAGCAATGCCAGGTATTGTCAAAGGTGCGGATGGTAAGAACTATATTGAAACACCAACTTCTGTCCCATTTGCCTTCCAATTGGACGGAATGCGTGGTCAATACGGTGGTCAATACCGTCAGTTAGAATCAGCAACGATCACTGATAAGTTACCAACCTATACAGATAAGAGTGGGAAGACTCGCACAGCTGTTCTTGATACAACCAAGTCTGAAGGCTGGGTAGACAATGGAGATGGTACCGTTACGAAGACTTTCAAGGCGGATGCAAACAACAATCCAGCAGCTTATCACCAAGAATTTATGACCAAAATCAAGGATACAAGTTACCTCTACTTGAAATTCCCTGATTTGGTCTTAGAAAAAGACCAAACCCTCAAGGACGTTCTTAGTAAGGATTTGACCAATACTGGTAGCATCGTAGGAATTCCTGACAACCGTGGAGAGGGAGAACCAGATATTACAGCGGAAGATTCCCTTATTTTCCGTTTGACTTCACGTGACCTTGAAGGTGCTGGAAGCTTTGCTAAACGGGCAGATGGGGATGTTTATGACTCAACCGAATACAAGGCTGCTAATTATAAATGGCTTTTAAATTTCGAAAACAATACCCCTGCACCTCAGAAGAATTTTGTTTTTTACGATGAGGCTGTGGACCCTCGCTTGAAGTTTACTAAGATCGATTATACTCGTCTGATGGAAGGAGGCTATGGTATTGGGAAGCAAATCCATACCATTGTCAAACGAATTATCCTGACCATGGAAGATGGTAGCACCAAAGAAATCCAGTCAGAAGCAGATAAAGATGGAAATGGTCTGATTGATTTGACCAAGTATGGAACGGTTGTGGGCTGGCGGATGGAAATGAAGGATGATTTTGTCCTTCAATCTGGTCAGGGAATTCGCCTCCATAGCTATACAAGCTTCAAGGATCCTGAAAAGACGCGTTACGATGAAAATGATGCAACCCAAAATGTCTACAAGAATACAGGTCGTGTGACTTATAAAACACAGTCAAACGTTGCCAAAGATCAGTCGGCAGATTGGAGCTTTAAGCTGATTCCTATGAAGGAAAGCTTTGAAATTGCCAAAACGACGGAATACAACGACGTTCAATACACAGATGGCAACACTATTCGTTTCAGTCTGGGAGCAACGAAAGTTATTCTTGATCCTGATAAGAATTATGGTGATCTTCGGGTGATCGATCTTTATGATCCCAATACTTTGGATGTCGATTTTAAAAATTTAAATCGTTCCCTTGCTTCTAGCGAGAACGGTATGAACTCTTTCAAGAGCTACGATGTCGTTGAAAACTATCGCAACTCTGGTCGCACGGCTATTGTGATGCATTTTGACCAGAAAAAGTTTATTAAAGCTTCTCTTGAAAAAAATGGTCAAGTTCGTCTGCCATTCATCTATGCAAAACTAAAAGGGAAAGATGATGGTGGAACTTTTACCAATAAGCTTTATGTCGCAGGAGACGGAATCCACGATCTTGAAAATGCCAACCCTGATCGAGTTACCGAAGACGTCTATGACTTAAACGGTAATGGATCAACAACCGATAAGATTCCTTATGCTCAATCAAATTATACGATTGTCGCAGCAGAAGGGATTTATGCCCGCAAA
Source organism: Streptococcus sp. OMI870 (assembly GCF_047460295.1). Taxonomy (NCBI): domain Bacteria; kingdom Bacillati; phylum Bacillota; class Bacilli; order Lactobacillales; family Streptococcaceae; genus Streptococcus; species Streptococcus sp. OMI870. The sequence goes on along the minus strand of NZ_JASHGM010000002.1, from coordinate 261,981 downwards.
TACATCGCTAAAAATGATGATCTATCCGATGCATCTACTGTTACTCGTACCTTCAAACCTGGTGAAACCTTTAACTACAAGATCACCATTAAAAACAATACAGATAAGCCAGTCGAAGACGGAGTTGTTTACGATGCCCTACCAAAAGTACACGATGTCAATACCCTAGATGGTTCAAATCGTTTGACTGAATATACGGTTAGCCTCCGTGGACCTGTATCTGCCCCTGAAGGCTGGACAGTCTACTACACGACAGACTCTAGCGTCACAAGTGACACTATGGAGCAGGCAGCAGATAAGGATATCTGGACGACAGCTGTAGCAGATTACAGTCAAGTGACGGGTATCAAGTTTGTGGCGGATAAAGGAACGACGATCCCAGCACGTAGCGAAGCAAACTTTGGTGTCCCAGTTGTTAATCCAACGGAGTTGACCAAAGACGTCAAAGACTTGATGCAAAAACGCACCAAAGATAATGAAGACAACGGTGGTCGTTCAGGTGTAGTCCAAGCCCATAACCAATTTGGTTACAAGGCCAAAGGCCACGAAGGAAACCGTGAATCGAATACCGTATCCGCACAAATCTTCTCAGCTGCTTTCCAAGTCAAGAAAGTGGATAAGGACAATCCGAAGAAAGTCCTTGAAGGTGCTGAATTTACCTTAACAGATGCAAATGGAGCTGTTGTTGCGACGGCAACTTCTGATAAGAATGGAGAACTTTCCTTTAACACCTTAACAGAAGGAAACTATACGCTCAAAGAAACCAAAGCACCTGAAAATTACAAGTTGGATGAAACAGAACATGCAGTGGTTGTGACCTATGATGCAGACAAGCAAATCTACCACGTCACGGTGGATGGAAAAGCTGTTGGCTCAAAAGCTCTTCCTTTAGAAATCGCGAATGAAGCAGATATCAAGTATATTGATCTTGAAGCTTCAAAAGTTTGGGATGACCAAGACAACCAAGAAGGGCTTCGCCCAGAAAGTGTGGAATTCCAACTCTACAAGAATGGAAAAGCGCAAGGAAAACCAGTCACGGTCTCAGCTGCAACAGACTGGAAAGCTCACTTTACGAACCTTCCAGATAAAGACAGTGATGGCAAGCTCATCACCTACACTATCAAAGAAGTGAAAGTTCCGACTCATTATACGGCCGATACAGAAGAAGCCAGCTTTACTGATGGAAAAGCAACCATCACCAATAAACGCACTCCTGAGACAACGACAGTTACCGTCAAGAAAGTCTGGGATGATGCCGATAATCAAGATGGTCTTCGTCCTACAACTATCAAAGTTCACCTCTTAGCCAATGGAAAAGAAGTGCAATCAATCGATCTTGCTGGTCAAGGAAATGAATGGACGCATACTTTCACAGACCTACCAGTCTACAAAGATGGCCAAAAAGTTGTCTACACAGTGACAGAAGACAAGGTGGATAATTACACCACTAAGATTGATGGAACAACGATCACCAATAGCTACAAACCTGGTAAGACAAGCCTCACCGTTACCAAAAACTGGGAAGATGCCAATAACCAAGATGGCCTCCGTCCAAAAACGATTAAGGTTCAATTGTATGCTGGGGATGAAAAAGTTGGTCAAGCTGTTGAATTGTCAGCAGATAACAAATGGACCCATACCTTCTCAAACCTAGACGAGAAGAAAGCTGGCCAAGTTATCAACTATACCGTCAAAGAAATCGATGTCCCAGAAGGCTACACCCAAGCAGTCGAAGCAACGAATCCAGGCCAAGTAGTCGTGACCAATACGCACGCTCCAGAAAAGACCAAGGTAGAAGTGAGCAAGAAGTGGGAAGATGCTGATAACCAAGATGGTCTACGCCCAGCTAGCATTCAAGTTCAATTGTACAAAGATGGCGTTCCTACTGACCAAGTATTAGAACTTTCTGCAGCGAATGATTGGAAAGGTGCATTTGAAAACCTTGATGCCAAGGCAACTGGAAAAGCCATTACTTATACCGTTAAAGAAGTTACTGTCCCAGATGGTTACAAGGTGACGGTAAATGATAAGGACAAGGCGAATGTTGTCTTGACAAACACGCATGAACCAGCTCTTACAGAGATGAAAGTCACTAAGAAATGGGATGATGCCAATGACCAAGATGGCCTCCGTCCAAAATCCATTCAGGTTCAATTGTATGCAAATGATGAAAAAGTAGGAGAGCCGGTTGAATTGTCAGCGGACAATAAATGGACTCATACCTTTAGCAAATTAGCTGAAAAGAAAGCTGGCCAAGCGATCAGCTATCGTGTGGAAGAAGTAGATCTTCCAAAAGGCTATGAAGCAAGTAAGGTTGAGGATGAAAAAGGAAATGTGGTGATTACAAACAAGCATGTTCCAAAAGAAAATCCGAAACAACCGACTCCGCCAAGTTCATCTGAACCAAAGAAACCGGGTCAACCCGAACCTAAAAAACCAAGCCAACCAGAGCCGAAGAAACCAGGCAAAATCTTAGGATTCTTACCAAATACGGGTACGACGATCTCTATCATTAGTCTTGTCTTAGCCTTTGTCTTGGCAAGTATCGCTGCTTATATTTTGAAGAAAAAGAAAAAATAAGCTAGTCTAAAATGAAGCAAACACCAGAAATGGTGTTTGTTTTTGTTCTTCTGGCCTTAAATGATCGGATGATGGGGGGACAACCCTATACTTTACCGTCATGCAACCTATTGGTTTCTTTGTTTGGATCTACCAAGCCCAGTTCAAAAAGGAAGAGCAAGAGTTTGTTGCTCGTAAGCTGGATGCGGTAGGCTGGACCAAGTACTTGTCGATCAGTGCCATTTGGTGGCTGGTATTTGGCTATATTTACCAATCAGTTGGAGCCAATCGGCCTTTCCGGGATTCCGTTACAGATGCGACCAATGGTGTCGGCCAACTCTTGATGACGGCTGTCTACCGCGAACAGTGGATTTTCTGGGCGGCTACCAATGTATTCTCCATCTATCTTTGGTGGGGAAAAAGCCTTCAAATTCAAGGGAAATACTTTATTTACTTGATCAATAGTCTGGTTGGTTGGTACCAATGGACGAAGGCGGCCAAGAAAGGCTACTAGTAACAATCAATAAAATACAAGAGGTTGGGCATTTTGCGCCACCTCTTTTTGTGATATACTAGAGTAGTTTTTGGGACTTGAAAATAATGGGTTTTCTAGTTCAAATTTATAAAAAGAAAAGGAGAGAACATGGATATCTTTCTTAAGAGCATATCGGGGATCCTGGTCATTCTGGGGATGATATTAGTGGGCTTTGTCATAGGTGAAAAAGGCTGGTTTGATGACAAGTCACGTGGCTTGATCGCAAAATTAGTTACTCAAATCGCTCTGCCCTGTTATATGCTTTATACCATTACACAGCGTTTTACAGCGGCTGACCTCCTAAAAATGTTGCCAGCATTGCGGTTTCCTGCCCTTTCTATGGTCGTTTTGCTTGGAATAGCGACAGCAGTAGCCAGGATCTTTGCAGTGAGACAGGACCGCCGTGGCCTCTTTATTTCCATGTTCTTTAACTCCAATACGATTTTTGTGGGGCTCCCCATTAACCAAGCCCTCTTCGGGGATGCTAGTATTCCTTATGTTTTGATCTATTACATGTGTAATACGACCTTTTTCTGGACCTTGGGGACCTACCTGATCCAGCGAGATGGTGAGGGAGAAGCTCAGTTTGATCTCAAAACGAGTATGAAAAAAGTCTTTTCACCTCCTCTGATGGGCTTCATCTTGGGACTAGTCATGGTGATGCTGCAGATAAAGCTCCCTGCATTTCTAGCCAGTGATTTGCAGTATCTGGGCAATTTAACAACCCCCTTATCCATGATTTTCATCGGTTTGTCGGTATCTCATGTAGGCGTGAAGCAGTTGGTGCTTGGAAAAGATCAGCTCCTCATTCTACTAGGACGCTTCGTGGTTGCTCCACTCCTAATGGCGACCATTGTTTACTGGGCCCCTCTTCCAAGCTTGATGAAGCAAGTCTTTATCATCCAGTCCGCTATGCCAGTGATGACCAATGCCCCGGTCGTTGCCAGACTCTACGGAGCTGATAGTGATTACGCAGCGGTCATGGTGACAGAGACGACCCTTGCTACCATGGTGGTCATTCCGATACTCATGGTGTTGATGGCTTGATCGTTTTAAAAAAAGTGAAGCAAAAGTCTTGCTTTTCTTTTTATTTGTGTTATACTTGTTCTTGCATTAGATACAAGTTATCTAAAGGAGTTTATATGGATACGAAATTTTCAGTAGCCTTGCACATCCTAACCATGATTAGTGAGAGTAAGGAAAACCTAAGTTCACAAGCTCTGGCTGAGAGCGTTGGGACTAACGCTAGTTATATTCGTAAGGTGATTGCCTTATTGAAAAATGCTGGACTAATCCAGTCTCATCAAGGAAAAACAGGCTATCAACTCAGTAAGTCCCCAAAGGAAGTGAACTTACTTAACATTTATTTTGCGACACAAGAAGTCAGCCACATCAGCTTATTTCCTGTTCACCAAAATAGCAATCCCGATTGTCCCGTTGGAAAACATATCCAGGCTGCCGTTTCGCCACTATTTACTAGCGCTGAAGCTCAACTTGAGAAGGAATTAGCCCAGCAAACCTTAGAAGAAGTCATTAACAATCTTTATAAAGAAGCCAAACAAAAACGAAACTGATTTGCATGCAGATCAGTTTTAAAAAGACTAAACTTGTATCTTAATCAGATACAACAAAAAATAGAAAAGAGAAGACAATGAAAGCCGCACAACATACATCATACAACAAAAAGAATATCACACTGAACATCACAGAAATCGCTACACCAAGTATCACAGACAAAGAAGTTTTGGTCAAAGTTACCGCTGCTGGTGTTAATCCTCTGGATAATATGATTTCCCGAGGAGAAGTCAAGATGATCGTCCCTTACAAACTCCCACAAACTGCTGGAAATGAAGTGGTCGGTATCATTGAAGAGACCGGTAGACAAGTCAAAAATCTCAAAGTTGGAGACCGAGTTTTTGGACGTTTACCACTTGATCATATTGGTGCCTTTGCAGAGTACGTAGCCGTCGATAATCAGGCTCTAGCCAAGGTTCCAGACTATTTGTCTGACGAGGAAGCCGCTGCTGTGCCTTTGACTGCCTTAACCATTATGCAAGCCTTAGAACTCATGGGAGCTCAAGCTGGGAAAACTATCTTTATCTCTGGTGGTACTGGAGGTGTCGGTGGAATGGCCATTCCAATTGCCAAGGCCAAGGGCTTGACAGTCATTACCAATGGGGCTGGAGATAGTGCTGAGCGAGTTTTGAAGCTAGGAGCAGACCGCTTTATCGATTACAAAACAGAGGATTATGCAAAAACTGTTAGCCAGGTTGATTATGTCCTCGATACCCTTGGTGGCGCTGAGACTGAAAAACAAATGTCTATCATGAAAAAAGGTGGTCAGCTTGTTTCCCTCCGTGCTATGCCAAATGGTGACTTTGCCAAACGCATGAACCTGCCAAAATGGAAACAGATGATTCTTGGATTAGCCGGTCGCAAATTTGATAAGATGGCTGACAAATACGGCGTTCACTACCATTTTATCTTTGTAGAAAGCAATGGTGCTCAATTACAAGAGGTAGCTGACCTCTTTAGCAAACTCGAAATCAAGCCCTCTATCGATACAGTCTATCCATTTGAAGAGGTGAATAGCGCCTTAGACAAGGTAGCTAATGGGCGCTCACGTGGAAAAACAGTCCTCAGCTTTAAGAAATAAAAAGGAAAAGACAATGTCATATCTTACAACTAAAAATCAATACATCACTGTCCAAGGAAATCAAATTGCCTATCGCGAACTCAGCAAAGGCAAATCAAAACTACCTCTTCTGATGCTAGTCCATTTGGCAGCAACCCTCGACAACTGGGATCCAAAACTCTTGGAATTGATTGCTGAAAAACACCATGTGATTGTGGTCGACCTTCCTGGTGTGGGAGCCAGTCAAGGCAAAGTGGCGCCAACCATTCCTGGAATGGCTGAGCAGACAATTGCCTTTGTAAAAGCCCTTGGTTACGATAAAATCAATCTCCTTGGTCTTTCTATGGGAGGCATGATTGCTCAAGAAATGGTCCGAATCAAGCCTGATTTGGTCAACCGTCTCATCTTGGCAGGAACAGGACCTCGAGGAGGAAAAGAGGTCGATAAGGTTACAGGGAAAACCTTTAACTATATGTTTAAAGCTGGACTCGAGCGCATCGATCCTAAACGCTATATCTTCTATAAACATGATGAACAAGGAAAAATCGAAGCCTTGAAAGTTCTCGGACGAATGGGAATGCGAACCAAGGAATTTGCGGACAAAGACATGAGTGTGCCTGGTTTCTTGACTCAACTCAAAGCTATTAAACGTTGGGGGAAAGATTCTCAAGACGACCTAAGATTAATCACCCAACCAACCTTAATCGTCAACGGAGACAAGGATATGCAGGTTCCAACGGAAAATTCTTATGATATGCATGAGAAAATAAAAGATAGTAAACTCATCATCTATCCACATGCTGGTCACGGTTCGATCTTCCAATATGCAGAGGAGTTTTCAAAAGAACTCATTGCTTTCTTGGAGGACTAAGATGGTCAAAACCGTTCTAATTACAGGTGCTACTGACGGTATCGGTAAACATTTGGCAAAGAAACTGGCTAGTGAAGGCCATCAGGTCATTCTTCATGGTCGAAATCCTCAAAAGCTGGAATTGGCGCTTCAAGAGGTTCGGGCAGTTTCCTTGAGAGGCAGAGTGTCTGGTTACTTGGCCGATTTTTCAAAATTAGAGGATGTTTATCGATTTGTAGAGGAAATTAAGCGAGACTTTCAACGTATCGATGTCTTATTTAACAATGCGGGACTGTATGCAGGAAAAGACCGAAAAGCGAGTGCTGAAAATGTCGAGTTGACATTTATGTTATCCGTTCTCGTTCCCTATATATTAACAACTGAGCTAAGCCCCTTGTTAGAAAAAGCGACTGATGGCCGTGTCATTAATACCTCTTCCTATATGCATCATTTTGCCAAAGTCAAGGATTTGGACTTTGGATTTGAGAACAACTATCATCCAGGATTGGCCTATAATAATTCCAAACTCTATACCATTTGGATGACACGCTATCTAGCAAGAGATTTCTTTTTAAAAGGTTCAAATATCACTATTAATGCCTACCATCCCGGCTTAAATTCGACTAACTTAGGGAATCATTCTAGTGATGCAAAGACGAAAAAGTCTCTCTTCGGACGCCTGATGAAATCTCTCTCGAAAGATCTAGATCAGGGAATCGAAACAGGCTATTATCTCACCTTATCAGAGGAAGTCAGGGGCTTGACAGGCTACTATTTTGATGAAAAGAAAGTCAAGTCTGTATCTGAAAAAGGCTACTCATTTGAAAAAGCACAGAAATTGATGGATTACTGCCAAGAAAAGATTAAACTGTTTAAAGAAAAGCAGGATTTTTAATTCCTTATTGATTTCGTAACTATCAAAAAACTCAAGTTTTCATTGATAAAACTTGAGTTTTTCTTAGATAAGGGCTAATAAAATGGTAAGAATCAGAGCAATTCCGATCCGAATGACATGGTGGGCTAGATGGAAGTTTTCTTTGTGCTTGCCATTCCAATAGGCTCCGTAGCAAATCAAGCTAACTCCGATCAGCCAAATGAATAAAGCAAGAATTGGCAAAAGGAAGTAGAGGATGAGAGAGAAGGTCGCAAGGCTACTTCCTAGAAAAAGTAGGTAAATTCCAAGGGTCTTTTTGCCATTTTTTAATTCGGAAAGGCTGACCAATAAATGAAGAAGAGCAAAAACAAGGGCAAATAAGGCTGTGAAAAAGCCGAGAAGAATGGGGAGGAGCATAGTTTTCCTTTCTATGATACATGATGTAAAGTCGCACCTTAGTTAGAAGCGACGTTTAAAATCTCCAAATAAAACTGGATGACTTCTTGTTCGGTATAAGTCTTGCCTTTTTTCAACCACCAGCTGAGGGTTTCAATGAAGTTGGTTACGACCAGGTGTTTGAGATAGGAGTGGGGGATGTTGGGGTGAGATTGAATCAGTTTCTCAGCTACCATGGGGTAGACGTCGTGCTCCAGTTCTTTTTTCAGTTGCCGGATAAAATAATCATTTTTGGAAAGCAAGAGACTGGTCACATGGTCTTGGTTTTTCTTGAAATGCTGAAAGATATGGGCTAGGTAGTCTTGGGGAGAGAGCTGATCATCTCGCTCAAAGAGGTGGTGAAAGAGTTTTTGGCAGAGTTCATCCAGCAAGAGTTCCTTACTCTCGTAATGGCTGTAAAAAGTTGAACGCCCCACATCAGCACGGTCAATAATTTCCTGAACGGTAATAATGTCGTAGTCTTTTTGGTTGAGTAAGTGTAAAAAAGCATGATAGATAGCTTTTCTAGTTTTGGTAATACGACGATCCTGTGTTGTCATATGGACACTTTGAACAAATTGTTCAGTAACGTACATCCTAAACAGTTTGCCCCTATCCTTTCTTTTTAGAGTTAGAGATAATACTAGTGAGAAGATAATACTATTACTATTATACCAAAGGAAGGTAAAAAAATGAGTTCAAAACGTGCTGTTTGGCTGGCTTTTTTCTTGAATCTAAGTTTTGCCATTGTTGAGTTTATTGCAGGGGGAATCTTTGGTTCCAGTGCTGTTCTCGCTGATTCTGTCCATGACTTGGGGGATGCTCTAGCCATTGGCCTCTCGGCCTTTCTAGAAACGATCTCCAATCGTCAAGAAGATAGCCGCTATACCCTAGGCTACAAGCGTTTTAGCTTATTAGGGGCTTTAGTAACGGCAGTCATTCTGATGACCGGGTCTGGTATGGTGATTTTAGAAAATGTAAGCAAGCTTTTCCACCCTCAGCCCGTCAATGACGAAGGGCTTCTTTGGTTGGGAATGATTGCTATCAGTGTCAATGTGCTGGCGAGTCTGGTTATTCGCAAGGGGCAAACTAAGAATGAATCCATTCTCAGCCTGCATTTTTTGGAAGATACCTTAGGTTGGTTGGCTGTCATCTTGATGGCCATTGTCCTCCGATTTACTGACTGGTATATCCTAGATCCCCTCTTGTCTCTTGCTATTTCCTTCTTTATTCTGTCCAAAGCTATTCCCCGTTTTTTGAGCACGCTCAAGATTTTCCTGGATGCTGTGCCAGAAGGGGTAGATATCAATCAAGTTAAGAGTGATTTAGAGCAGTTGGACAATGTCTCAAGTATCAATCAGCTTAATCTTTGGACCATGGATGGACTAGAGAAAAATGCTATTGTTCATGTTTGTCTCAAGCGGATGGAGCAGATGGAAGTCTGCAAAGAAGCGATCCGTGCATCGCTCAAAGAGAGGGGCTTTCAAAATGTCACCATCGAAGTGGATGAAGACCTAGCAACTCACCGCTCCCACAAGCGAAATATCGAAGAGCTGGAAGCCAGTCAAAGTCATGGACATGATCACCACCACCATCACCATCATTAATGGACATCGATCATTCCTTTGTTGAGGATATTTTAGAAATCATCGATTTAATATATTGACTCCCAATTCAAATTGTGATAGACTACTCATATTTATGAAAGGATCGAGTATATGTTACAACTACAATGTATTTCAAAAGTTTATTATACGGGGAATCAAGAGTTTTACGCTTTAAAGGATATCTCGATTCGTTTCCGTGAAAATGAGTTCGTCTCGATTCTCGGACAATCGGGTTCAGGGAAAACCACCCTCTTAAATATCATCGGTGGACTCGACCAATACACATCGGGTGATCTACTCATCCAAGGAAAATCAACCAAGCAATTTAAAGACCGCGATTGGGATAGCTACAGAAACCACACTATCGGATTCGTCTTCCAATCCTATAATCTGATTGGTCACCAAACGGCACTCTCAAACGTCGAAATTGCGATGACACTCTCTGGTGTTTCCAAAACGAAACGCAAGAAACGTGCCATCGAAGCACTTGAACGCGTTGGCCTAAAAGATCATTTATATAAGAAACCAAGCCAAATGTCTGGCGGACAAATGCAGCGAATCGCGATTGCGCGTGCTCTTGTCAATAATCCTAAAGTCGTTTTAGCTGATGAGCCAACAGGAGCGCTCGATTCTGAGACTTCTCTTCAAATCATGGAGTTATTAAAAGACATCGCCAAAGAACGTCTAGTGATCATGGTGACGCATAATCCAGAACTGGCGAAAACCTACTCTACACGTATCGTACAAGTATTAGATGGAAATATCTTAAGCGACTCGAATCCATACGAACCAACCGAAGAACCCAAACAAGGGGACATTCAGTTTACAAAGACAAAGATGAGCTTTCTGACGGCTTTGTCCCTTTCGTTTAATAACCTATTGACGAAGAAAGGTCGGACATTTCTGACTGCCTTTGCTGGTTCCATCGGGATTATCGGGATTGCCCTGATCTTGGCCCTCTCAAATGGTGTGAGCGATTATGTGAAAAAGGTGCAAGAAGACACTCTTGTCTCTTTGCCATTGACGATTAGCGAGCAGAACCAGAGTAATCTGATGGCAACCTCTCCAGACTTGAGTGAAAAGCCTTATAGGGATAAAAACGAACTCGGTGTCAATACGCTTTTAACGAATCTATTGAAAAAACAAATAGGGAAAAATGACCTCGCGTCCTTCAAAACCTACTTGGATAAACACGCTTCAGAAGCCGCACACCTTACAAAAGATATTCGTTACCAGTACAATTTACAACCCTATATTTACGCCAGTGACACCTCTAACGGTCCAAAGAGCATTCTTCCGTCTAACCTCGCGGACGAAGTCGATACGGCCAACCAAACAATCAAAGGCTATTTGCAAAACATCGACTACTGGAGCCAACTGTCAAGCGACCAGGAGATGCTTAAGGCGCAATATGATGTGCTAGAAGGTCGCCTTCCGAAGGATAAATCTGAAATCGTCCTGATCGTGGATGAAGATAACCAAATCAGTGACCTCCTCCTTTATAGCTTACGCATCAAAGACCCTAGCGAATTAAACGATGCGAAGAAACTGGATGAACTCAAATCCCAAACCTATCAGTATAGGGATTTCATTGGAAAAACTTTCAAAGCTGTTGTCAACACGAACCGCTTCGTCAAAGAAAACAACCAATGGATAAATAAAATTAACGACGAAGCCTATATGAAGACGCAAATCGAGAATGGCCTCGAGCTTAAAATTGTCGGCGTTCTTCGTCAAAAAGAAGGCACCAGTTCTGGGGTGAACTCTCCTTCTGGTGGGGTAGCTTATACAAGCGCCCTTATCGATGACACTTCTGAACAAATTCAAAACAGTGACATCGTGAAGGAACAAGAAGCCAACCCAACTATCAATGTATTTACTGGAAAAGAATTTGCCAAAGATCCAAAACCATTCAATTCGGCTGATTTAACCGAAGAAGAAAAAATCCAGTTGGTCAAATTGACGCCTGAACAACAAGCGCAATACATCCAACAATACAACGAAAACTCGGCTGCCACTTACGAGGAAAACCTCGCGAAATTGGGTGTCATCGACAAATCCAAACCGGCTGCCATCGAGTTCTACACCTCTTCCTTCCAACAAAAACAAGAGTTGAAGGACTTCATCAACGCTTATAACACGGCGAAAAAAGACGCTGGCGAAGACGACAAAGTGCTCGCCTACTCCGACGATATTCAAACCATCATGTCTTCGATTACGACAATGGTGGGCGTGATTACAACCGTACTCGTTGGTTTCGTAGCCATCTCGCTCATCGTATCATCGATTATGATTGCGATTATCACCTACATCTCGGTTCTCGAACGTACAAAAGAAATCGGAATCTTACGTGCAATGGGGGCTTCGAAGAAAGACATCCGTCGTATCTTCACGGCCGAAACAGCCATCGAAGGATTTATTTCCGGAGTGCTCGGTATCGGAATTACACTCCTTGCAACACTTCCAATCAATGCCGTCGTTGCGAAAATGACTAACGTGGAAAACGTAGCGCAGTTACCATGGGAAGCAGCGCTCATCCTGATCGGTATCTCCATTGTCCTTACCATGTTAGCTGGTCTCATCCCTTCACGCATCGCCGCAAAGAAAGACCCAGTGGAATCTTTACGTAGCGAATAAAAGCTGTAAACGATAAAGTGGATAGAAGAATGTTTCTTTATCCACTTTTTCTATTGTGTAGAAATTCTTAGAAAGAGATTCAAACCTTCTCTCCTTACATGAAAGATGGTCATTTCAAATAGATGTTGTTTTCAAAGAATAATACAGTATCGGATTGGACATAAAAAAGATATTTGTTCCACTTTCTTTGAATGATTTCTTTTAATAGCTTGTGTATTTACCTAGAAAATTAGTTGCTTCTTCCAAATGATTTATAAAAGAGCTTCCTAAAGAAATCCTTTTCATGGTAAAATAGTGGAAAGTATATAGTAAGGAGCAGTTATGAGTAAAAGAGCTGTGTTGATGATGACTTTTGGTTCACCAGAAGAGATTACCTATGAAGGAGTAGCGGAATTTTTCACAAATATACGCCGTGGGGTTCGTCCTGAACCACATGAAATTCAGACTTTATATGACAATTACGTCCGAATCGGTGGAACCCCACTCCAAAGGATAACTAGAGAAGAAGTGGACATGGTTGCTACTGCTCTTGGAAATCAAGCGTCGGTTTACTTTGCCAACAAATTTTCCCGCCCTTTTATCACTGATGTAATCAAAGAGATGGAGAATGACGGAATTGAAGAATGTTTGTGCTTGATTTTAGAGCCTCATTATTCCTACTATTCTGTCATGGGATATGAGAAATTTTTAGAAAGTGAGCAGATTAGGTTCCAAATTATCAAGGATTGGTACCGCGAACCTGACCTACTCCACTATTGGGCTGATGAAATCCAAAAGATTTTAGATCAGATTGGAGACGACAGTTATAAGGTGATTTTTTCAGCTCATAGTGTCCCAGTTTTGGCACTTGATTTTGGTGATCCTTATATCGATCAGATTTATGACAATAGTCGCATGATTGCAGAGATTTTAGGGCTTGAAGAGGATCAGTACACCAATACTTGGCAGAGTGAGAGTGATATAGGTATTCCTTGGATTAAGCCTGATGTCTTAGAATACCTTCATGATGAGAAGGAACACCCTGACCACTATATTTTTGTTCCGATTGCCTTTATTAGTGAGCATATTGAAGTTCTTTTTGATAATGATGTGGAGTGTAAGGAGCTATGCCAGGAGCTCGGAGTGGCTTATCACCGACCTCCTATGCCAAATAGCGATTCACGACTGATTAAAGCCCTTCTGTCAACCATTCAGTCTCATATAGATGGTGACTATAGTGACTATCAACCTCAGCTAGAGACTTTTGATGAGTTGGAAGCTCCTTCAAGTACAGGTCAGATTTTGGAAGTAGAAAAAGATATTCAAATGCCCGATTTTGTCAGAAAATTGATTGATAAGAAAGGCCGCGAAAATGTCAAAATGCCCTATCTGATTAAGAAAATGCTAGAAAAGAAGTATGGGAAAAAATATGATTAAATGACGGAGTTTTAAACCAGGAAGTGGGCTAGAGCTCGATAAAAAGTGTATACTATAGGAAAGTAAGCAATAGAAAGTAGGTTGTTCCTATGAAGAAAACAGTCTATACAAAAGCTGGGCAAGTGGGCCTTGTAGAAGTGGAGCGTCCACACATAGAAGCACCAGATGATGTCATTCTCCGCATCGTTCGCACCTGTGTCTGTGGCTCTGATCTATGGAGCTACCGCAATCCAGATATTGAAGCGGGGCATCAAAATAGTGGCCACGAAGCCATTGGGATTGTCGAAGAAATCGGAGAAGCTATTACAACGGTGAAACCGGGAGACTTTGTCATCGCCCCTTTCACTCATGGTTGTGGGGAGTGTGATGCTTGTCGTGCTGGCTATGATGGGACCTGTGACCGCCATATCGGCAGCAACTGGTCTGACGGGGTGCAAGCAGAGTACATGCGCTTTGAATACGCCAACTGGGCTCTTGTCAAAATTCCAGGGCAACCATCTGATTATACAGAAGCCATGCTTAAATCCTTCTTGACGCTGGCAGATGTCATGCCGACGGGCTATCATGCGGCGCGTGTGGCTCATGTAAAACGGGGCGACAAAGTGGTTGTCATTGGGGACGGAGCCGTGGGGCAATGCGCTGTGATTGCAGCCAAGATGAGGGGAGCATCGCAAATTGTCCTCATGAGTCGGCATGAGGACCGTCAACAAATGGCTTTAGAATATGGTGCGACAGCCGTTGTTGCGGAGCGCGGGGAAGACGGGATTGCCAAGGTCCGTGAAATCCTTGGAGGAGGAGCAGATGCGGCTCTTGAATGTGTCGGTACCGCAGCAGCTGTTGATCAGGCCCTTGGGGTTCTTCACAATGGTGGACGTTTAGGTTTTGTCGGTGTGCCTCATTACAATAACCGTGCTCTAGGTTCGACCTTTGCCCAAAACATTTCAGTGGCAGGTGGAGCAGCCTCTGTCACCACCTATGACAAGCAGTTCTTGCTCAAGGCCGTCCTTGATGGCGACATCAATCCAGGCCGTGTCTTTACCCATAGCTATAGCTTGGACGATATTAATCAAGCATACAAAGACATGGATGAACGCAAGACCATTAAGGCTATGATTGTCATTGAGTAATGAAAAAATTCTAGTAGAGGTTGTCTACTAGAATTTTTTTGTAGTGAAATCAGTTTTTATTTCAAATCCGACATCACTTGCTTCTTGGTGAAGGTGCGCTCTTGTTTGTTGGCTAGGGCCTTGATGCGAGCATCTAGGAGAATGGCACGACCTTCGGCACTTCGGGTATAGACGAGGTCATACTTACCTATACTCTTTCGGATTTGCTCGACAAAGGCTTGGGCCTCTTCTTTACGTTTGTCAAAGAGGCTTGGCACGGCAAAGTATTCTGTCTGATCGGATACTTTTTCTTGTGTTTTCAAGATATAGCGCTGATTTTCAATCGGTGCGAAAAATTCGATCATGGTTTGCGAGAAGAGTTCTTTCTCTCGCATGGTTCCGCCCTTCATATAGACCAGCGTGTTGATGGCATCCTTCCTATCTCGGACTACTTGGATGCGGGTCTCCTGGGTCTGAATCTGCCCAGAAAGGAGCAGGGCTTGGTGAATAGCCTGGCCGAAGACTTCTAACCGTTTATAAGGACTCTTATAGAGATAGTAGCGGAGCCAAGCAAGGAGAGCGAGAACAGCTAGGACGAATAGAAGAATTAGAGACGCTTTATTCCCTCCTCCTCTATGTGAATAGTAAAAAAGGTTGGCGAAAGAATCGGTCAAAGTAGCAGCCGTCAGCCAGCGAGCTAGCTTTCTGGCATCAAAAAATAGGGCCAGAGGCAGGAAGTGTTTATCCACTTGTACCTCGTTTGCTATCTCCATATTCTCAAGTATCGGAAGAGCTTTTTGCCAGCCATCCCGTAGTTCTTGACGATGGGTAGAGCGCTCTAAGGTCTCTTCATTGAGTTTCTGTAACTGTTTTTTAGTATAGCGGATATTGTCAAAGGCCAGACGCTCGATACCGGATTCGATAAAGGGTTCCTTGTAGTGGAGGCCTAAAAATTGTTTCATCCGTCTTTCTAAGAGCTCCAGATCAGGACTATATTGTTTCAGCTGATCAGTGATGGCTTCAATCTCTTCTTTTTCAAGATCGGACTTTTCATACCATTTCTTCAGGGAAAGATTGATGGAGACCAGATGCCAGATGTTACTGGTCTTGTCTGGATCTTGGGGCCACACTCGAATGGCACGGCCTCGCATTTGGTTGCTGAGCATAAAACTGCCGACAAAGCTCGCTAATATCAAGGAGTTGACACAAGGAGCATCCCAGCCTTCTCCTAGAAGAGACTTGGTTCCAATCACGACTTGGATGAGTCCCTCTTGAAAGAGCTGGGTCACAGCTGTCACCAAGTCATGTTGCGAACCTACCAAGCGAACCTTGAGAAAATCATCAGGAGATAATTGGCCGACATTTTGGTAAGTCAGTCGATCCGCTCCTAGAAGCTCTTCTAATCTTGGCTTAGCAACTGTTGGGATGATGACGATACTACCTGTTAAGACAGCGATGGCAGGAGGAGTCGTTAGCTCTATGCTTTCCCTGCGAATGGATTCAAAATAAGAGAGAACTCCCAACTGAGTGAATTGGGCGTCCTTGTCACCTAGATGAACTTCAAAGTCTTGGCGAATATAGTCTGTTAAAACCAGTTGGCGCAGTTGGCTTCCAAGAGCCTGGTATTCCGCCTTGAAAATCTCTCGAACCGCATTGAGTTTTCCGAGGGATTGGTTCAGCAGGAGATCTTGTTTTTTGTTGCGGACCAGTTTGACTTGTTTTCGATCGATTAAGCTAGCTGCTTTTAATTCATGGAGGAGTTGCTTTTCGTATTCTTCTGGTAGATTGTACCAGTGGGGAACCTGAAAGAGCAGTCCTTGCAGGAGAATTTCAAGCCAGTCCAGAGTGAAAGAAGGTAGTTTTTTAGCTCCTAAAAGATCCTGGAAACGTTTGGGAAAGGCGATTCCCTTGCTTCGAAGAAAGATCAGGGTAGCAGAGAGATACTTGGGCTCATTGAGCAATTCATCATCGCTGATCTGACCCGATAAGGCTTGGCAGTTTTGGAGGTATTGGCAAAAGAGGGGATCGGAAGTCAATTGCTGCAAAAGAGCATTCTTTTGTTGGCTAAAAGCATCTAATTGCTCTTGCTCTTCTTTGGTTGGAAAGGCAAAGTAGACATAGTCTTGGTGGGGACAAAGGGTCTCTTCCTTGACCAATTCGGGAACTGTAATTTCCTCATCAATCTCCCCACACATGCGGATATAGCGATCCCAAAGGGCAGGATCCCCTTCATAAGGCGGGGTAGCGGTGAGGGAGATCATTTTTAAGTCAGGGAAGGCTTGACGAAAGGCTTCCAAACTCTTCCACCATTCATTGCGCAGGTGGTGACACTCATCTAAACAGAGGGTTCCAAGTGAGATGTCTTTGAAAGTAGAAAAGATATCAAAGCCTTTGAAATCAAAAGTTTCAATCTCTACCTGGTCATCGCTATCCTCGATTTGTGATTGGCCGACGACTTGATTCATGGCACTGTGGAGGGCCTGATAGGTAGCAACTGTAATCAGCTTAGGATGTTTGAGGTCCTGAGAGATCAGTTGCTCCGCTTGGCTTTCATCTTTTAAGAATGCTTGGATAATCCGGTCGACCCATTGTTGACGAATGGTGACCGTAGGTGCCAAGATCAGGGTTGGTTGCCCAAAGCGTCGGATACATTCGATTCCCAGGGTTGTTTTTCCAGAGCCAGGAGCCGCCACCAAATGCAGGTGGCCATCCACCATAAAAGCCTCACTCTTATCGAGGACGCGTTTTTGATAGTGTCTCCATTGGCCTGTAAAGGCTAGTTCTTGTAACATAGGTTTCCTCCCTTGTACTGTCCCCATTATATCATAGCGGAGGACAAGAATCCCTTGGTTGAAGTTGAAGATTTCCGCTTTCTAATGAAAATAGCGAAGGGGAAATTTTGAGTGAGCTAAAAAGCCCAATCAACTGATTAGGCTTTTCATGTTAGTCTTTCTTTGTTTTACGAGAGAGTCCAAAGGCAGCACTCATGCTAAAAAGACCAAGACCAAGAGTCGTCAAAGCAATTGAGTTTTTGCTTCCTGTATTTGGAAGACTTGCTTCTTTCTGAGGAAGAGCTGCTGGAGCAATATAGACTGCGGTTTTCACAGGCTCGTTTTTAGCTGGTGTGAAGACAGTTGGTTTTGCAGGAGTGACAACAGCTGGTTTTTGAGGAGTCGGAGTCGGTTTCGCAGGTGTTTGGATGCTAGGCGTTTGTGGTTTTGCTTTCGCCACACGGTGGGTTTTTGAAATCAACTCATACTTGTCTGTTTGGACTTTGAAGACACGACCTTTTTGGACAGTTTCAACCACTTTATTGGCAAATTGAACGTTCAACAAGTCACCAAAATTTTTGCGGATATCTAGGTAAAGACCATTTGTTCCATTGACCAATGGATCAAAGTCTTTTTTATCACGTGTTTCACCAACCACTGTCAAAGAGATACCAGCATCTTGAAGAGCCTTCAGTGTCGCTTCTTTGGTTGGTGTATATGGTGTAAGATCAATGTCTTCGTCTGTGATGAGGAAAGCAAAGCGATGGTTGTTTGCACCAGATCCCCAGTCGTAGTCTTTTGAAGTAGCGATGTGGTGCAATGGAACAGTTGCATCTTCAAAACCACCCCAGATTTTGATAGTTTTCAGAGCAGAAATGAAGCTTTCTGGATCACTTGTGAATTTTGATCCATTAAAATCGTGGTATTTTTGTTGTTTTGAGTCTTCATATTCAACCAACCCTAAACGAGCTTGAATATTTTTAGCAGAAAGATTACGAACAAAGGTCTCGATATTCTTCATCGTATCCTTGATGTGAGAATCCATCGAACTTGATTTATCAATGACAAAGACGATATCTGATGTTCCTTGGACTTCTTTTTTGTTGACGACATCTGCTTCTTTTGTCACTTCGACTACAGTTGTTTTATTAACTGTTTCTGTAGTTGTCTCAGTGTAGTCAGCTGTTTCCTTAGTTGATGTAGCTGTCTTGGTAGATGACACTGGTTTTGAAGTGCCAACAGGTGTGTCTTGATCTGCTAAGCTAGTGGTTTTGATAGTTGCTGTTGAAGTAGTGATTGTGTCTGCGCCGTCTGTTTTAGCAGATGGGCCAGTTTTCTTGACGTCCACAGCGATGACATCGCCGGTTTTTGCTTTATCAGCAGGAACAACTGGTGTATTGGCTTTGGCATTGATTTCTTCTGTTGCAGCAGTGATAGGTGATTTTGTTTCTGTAGAAGTTGCAGGAGCGGCTTGGGTTGTGCTAGGTGCAACCTCATCAGCAGAAGCAATAGTCGTTCCTGTGAAGATCGTTCCTAAAACAACGGAAGCTAAAGTTAAAGTTTGTTTACGTGAAATAGTATATTTTTTCAAAATACGTCCCCTTTTTAATAAACTTTTTTCTATCATACAGGTTTTTGAAAAACTTGTCAACGGTATAATAATCAAGGGTTTCACTGACTTTTATATTCCTAATTATTGATAAATAACCAAACAAGAAAAATATGCATAAAATAGGTTTAATATACAAAATATATAATAAAAAATAGGATTCCTAGCAATTGGCAAGAAACCCTATTCTATCAGTATTTCTACTCTATTTTTTTGCCGTAAAAAATACTAGCTAGTCACTTTATTTATGTCTCTAAATCAACACATAGATTTCAACCGCTTGTCCAGCACCATTTTCATTGTTGGTCTTTGTCACGACAGTCGCTCCGTCTTTCACTTCTTGTGGAGCGTTGCCCATAGCGACCCCGATGCCTGCTTTTTTGAGCATAGGGAGGTCGTTGAAGTTGTCTCCCATGGTGAGGACTTCTTCTAAGCACAAGTGGTAGTGGTTGGCTAGCTCAACCAGAGCATCCTCTTTAGAGACGTGCTTAGCAGTGACTTCTAGGTAGTTGGCTTTGGAGAGATAAAAGGCGGTAGAAGGAAAGTCGTCGGTAGAAATAGCACGATAGAGAGTTTGGATCTCTTCTGCTTCCCCAATTAAGAGCAATTTGTGGAGGGGCTTTGTCGTATCCAGCAAAGGATCCAATAGGGGAAGAATAAGAGGTTTTTCTCCTGTAATCCGGGCTTCCTCTTGGCTCCATTGGTCGAGATGATCGGTCATCCAGTCTTTTCCACTATAGAGGTTGATCGAAACTTGAGGGAAGTGTTGGTTGACCCAGTTGATAAACTGACGAGCTTCATTCTTGTTCAAAGGATGCTCAAAAAGAACCTGCTCTCCTTTTTGGATCAAGGCCCCATTGTAACAAGCCATGGGGCAGTCTTCTATGCCGAGCTCTTTGGCAATGGGTGCCATTCCTTTTGGAGAGCGAGCAGAAGCCAGCACGAAAGGAATCTCTTCACGCTTTAAATCGGGGATCAGTGCTGCCAACTGTGGATCAATCTGATGGTGGTCATTTAAGATGGTGCCATCGATATCACTAATGATGAGACGAATGTGAGACATAAACTTACCTCCTAGTAGAGAATAGTGGTTTCGTTGCCGACTTGTTTAAGGATTTCAGGGCTTGGTTTTTGGTCAGTGATCCAATAGTCAAATTGTTTGAGACGAGCAAGATAGTAGTTTCCGTTTTTCGTCCATTTAGAACTTTCTGCTATAAGGATCTTGGTGCGAGCCCGTTCAAAGACGAGGGATTTGACTGCAACGTCTTCAGCATCCTCAAAGGTGACTTCGCCATTGGCTAAGCTACCAGCTCCAAAAAAGGCAACATCAAAGCGAAGATTGTCCAGTACTTGTGCCTGGTCCGCAGCGTAGTAAAAGCGGTTTTTAGGGTAAAATTTTCCGCCCAAGAGATGGAAGTCAACTTGGGAATGGCTACTGAGTTGGATAGCATTGTCAAGGGAGTGCGAATAGACTGTAAGATCTCCATCAAGCAGGCCTGCCAGCAAGGTGATTGAGGTAGAGGCATCGAGAAAGATCACTTGTCCATCTTGGATCAATTGCAGGGCTTTTTGAGCCATGGCAGTCTTTTCCTTGTTAGCCTTTTGACTGCGGTCTAGATAAGAAGGACCGGGTTCTTTGTTTAAGGGGAGAAGTCCACCATGGGTCCTACGGACTAGCTGGCGTTGGCTAAGAAGGGCAAAGTCACGACGGATGGTATCTTTTGAGACCTTGAAGTAGTCGACCATTTCTTTAGCCGATAGCTGTTTTCGCTCTTCTAAGAGTTCTAATATTTTTTCGAGTCGTTGTTCCTGATACATGAGCTCGCTCCTTGTTTCTGTTCTTGCCAATATTCTACATCATTTATTAAGTTAATACAAGTGTTTTTAATTGTTTTTAAGCATTTATGATCTTTTTTCTTGCAAAGCCTTATTCTGACGTTTGTTTTAAAGGGGGAATTCTGCTATAATATGTCAAAATAACGTGGAGGTTTCCTTATGACCAGTGAATATGAAAAAATGATTGCGGGTGACTATTATAGACCTGCGGACCCTGAATTGCGGGCTTTGGCAAAAGCCTCTCGGGAGAAACAAGAAGCTTTTAACCAAGAGGTGGATCCTAAAAAAGGGGCAGCTATCATCAAAGAGTGGTTTGGTTCAACCGGTGAAAACCTCTATCTTAATCGACAGGTTCTTGTAGATTATGGGGTCAATATTCATCTGGGAGAAAATTTCTATGCCAATTACAATTTGACCATGTTGGATGTATGTCCCATTACGATCGGAAAGAATGCCATGATTGGTCCCAATTGCCAATTTTTGACGCCCTTGCACCCACTGGATCCAGACGAGCGCAATTCTGGTCTCGAGTACGGAGCACCAATTACGATAGGAGATAACTTCTGGGCAGGAGGAGGTGTCACCATTCTTCCTGGTGTGACGCTGGGTGACAATGTGGTCGCTGGCGCTGGGGCAGTCGTGACCAAGTCCTTTGGCGACAATGTGGTCCTTGCAGGAAATCCAGCCCGTGTCATTAAAGAAATACCCGTTAAAAAGGAGAAAGAATGATCCAAAAACATGAAATTCCTATTTTAGAGTTTGATGACAACCCGCAGGCAGTCATTATGCCGACTCATGAGGGACTTGATCTACACCTGCCTGAAAAATGCATCTATGCTTTCCTGGAGGATGAGATTGATCGCTTTGCCAAAGCTGTCGGCGCCAAACAAGTAGCTAGCTTTGTCTCAGCTACCAAGACCTATCCAGTTTATGTCATGGAACACCAAGGAGAGGAAATCTGCTTGGCCCAGGCGCCAGTTGGATCTGCCCCTGCCGCCCAATTTATGGATTGGTTGATTGGCTATGGGGTGAAGAAGATTATATCAGCAGGTAGCTGTGGCGTCTTGGTGGACATGGAAGAAAATGCCTTCTTGATCCCGACCAAGGCCTTGCGAGATGAGGGGGCGAGTTACCATTATGTAGCGCCTTCCCGTTATATAGAAGTGGATAGTCGTGCACTGACCGCAATTGAAACTGTCTTGAAAGGAAAAGAAATTCCCTATCAAGAGGTCATGACCTGGTCGACGGACGGTTTTTATAGAGAAACGCCTGATAAGGTGGCCTATCGCATCGAAGAAGGGTGTAGTGTGGTGGAGATGGAGTGTGCCTCCCTTGCAGCTGTCGCCCAGCTTCGTGGGGCGGTTTGGGGCTTGCTCCTATTTACCGCAGATTCTCTTGCAGACCTGGAAAATTATGACCAGCGTGACTGGGGTGCTGAAGCTTTTGAGAAGGCCCTAGAATTGTGCCTAGAGATGGTTCATCACTTGTAGGTCTTTTCACCTTTTTATGATACAATGAAGCTATGTTAGTCAAATTATTTTTTAAACAATGGCAGGCCAAAATTAAAAGCCTGTCTCCGGCAAGGCGAATCTTTCTCAGCTTTGCCTTGGTTATCCTGGTGGGCTCCCTCTTATTGAGTCTGCCTTTTGTCCAGCAAGCAATCTCAAAAGCAGGTTATGTCGACCACCTTTTTACAGCAGTCTCCATGGTCTGTGTGACAGGGCTCTTTACCCAATCAGTAGCTTCGACCTATAATGGTTGGGGGCAATTGATTTGTATGCTCTTGATTCAGATTGGTGGCCTGGGGATCTTGACCTTTATCGGTCTCTTCTTTATGGAAGGTCGCCAAAAGCTTAGCTACAAGGACCGACAGACCATCCGGGACAGCTTTAGCTTTAGCAATAACCAGAGCTTGGCCCGTTTTGTCCGTTCTATTTTCATTACCACCTTTACCATCGAAGGACTGGGGGCCTTGCTCCTCATGATTCGCTTCATTCCTCGATTTGGTTGGGGCCATGGAATCTTTAACTCTATCTTTGTTGCGGTCTCGGCCTTTTGTAATGCGGGCTTTGATAATTTTGGGGGCGATAGTATGATGAGCTTCCAGACCGATTGGTTGGTCAATATGACCTTATCTGCCCTTATTATTACTGGGGGCTTGGGCTTCATGGTCTGGTTTGACCTGGCTACCAAGGCCCGTAATCAATCAGGACGGCGGACTCTTCGCTTCCATACCAAGGTGGTTCTCTGGTTAACAGCTGCGATCCTTCTCTTTGGGACAGTAACCAGTCTCTTGACCGAGTTTAATAATCCAGCAACGATTGGGTCCCTTCCATTAGGAGAGAAGATCTTGGTCAGCTTCTTCCAAACTGTCAGTATGCGGACAGCTGGTTTTGCATCCTTAGATTATACAGCAGTCCGGCCAGTGACGCTCTTCGTCTATCTCTTGCAGATGTTTTTAGGTGGAGCACCGGGTGGGACAGCAGGGGGCATGAAGATCACCACCTTCCTGGTCCTCTTGCTCCTGGCTCGGAAGGAACTATTGGGGCTACCACATACCAATTTAGGAAAACGTACCATTTCACCAGACATTGTTCAACGTTCCTTTGGGACGGCGGTGATTTTCCAGTTGACCTTCTTAGTGGGTCTATTAGGAATCTGTTTGGTGACGCCGGATGGCCAACGCTTTATTTATTTGGTCTTTGAGGTGGTATCCGCTCTAGCGACAGTAGGCGTGACAGCCAATGTGACCTCGACCTTAAATGGGGCGGGACTAGCCATTATTATGGTCCTCATGTTTATCGGACGGATTGGTCCTTTGACCCTTATGGTCAGTTTGAACAATTACCAAGCCAAGAAAGCAGATACCTTGCAGTATGCCAAGGCAGACATCATTATCGGATAGGAGAAACTCATGGCGAATCGAACCATTGGAATTTTAGGATTGGGAATTTTTGGACAGAGTGTCCTGAAAACCTTACAGGATCAGGATGTGGATATTATTGCAATTGACGATCACGCAGATGTGATCAACCAATATGAATCCATGATTACGACTGGAATTGTTGGAGACATTACAGAAATGGACCTCTTGGATGCGGCTGATATCGGTACCTGTGACACAGTCGTGATCGCGACGGGTGAAAACCTGGAGTCCAGTGTGCTGGCGGTCATGCACTGTAAGGCCCTTGGAGTCGAGCACGTCATTGCCAAGGTTAAAAATGAAGTGACCAAGGAAGTCCTTGAGAGGATTGGGGCTGATTTGGTCATCCTACCAGAGGTAGAAGCGGGCATGTCTCTAGCTAAGATGATCCTCTTCCAACATGGGATTGAAGTTTTCCAGTTGGATGAAGCAGTGGTGGTGGTCGAGTTTACGGTTCCAGCTAGCTGGGTAGGAAAAAGCATCCGAGACTTGGAAATCAGAGACCAATTTCAACTCAATATTATTGGCTATCGAGATGCGGAAGACCAGCCTTTGCGAAGTCAGATTGGTCCCGACTTTATCTGGCCAGAAGGGGTGCGCGTGATGGCGGTGACAGACAACCAGTATCTGGATAGAATCCAAGACCTCTTAGAGGAAACAAACTGAGAGAGAGTGGGACAGAAATCGGGAATTCGTTAGAATTCGATTTCGTCGTCCCACCTCCGCATAGTTGAGTAGGGCTGTAAAAGCTGATGAAATCAGCGTAGTAGAGCCCACTCAACCACTGCGTCTTGCTCAACAGTACAAAAACAATTAAGAGGCTAGGACTTTTGTCCCAGCCTCAGAATGTTGATAACCTATTTTTTAACTAAAATAGGTGAAATGATTCTGCAGAAATATGATTTTTAATTTTTACTCCGCAGATGCCCTCTGTATCTTAATTTAGTCATGGAACTTCCTGAATTGCTGAAATCATCCACTGGATAATTTCACCTAACGTCCGTCCTCAAGGTCGTCAAGAATCTCTTGCCATTTTTCCTCATGCATGTCTTGGCAGATATGTTTGGATCGAGTCTCATGTATCTCTTGATCCATTGGGGAAGTTGATCTTATAATATTTTAGGAAAGGTTCTGTCAGGTGTTGACAGGCCTTTTTTTGAGTGCTATAGTAAAATCGTAAACGCTTACACGGTGAGGTGAAGCAGATAAAAAGCGGGCAGTCAGATGCTCCATAAAAAGAGGAGGAAAGACAAATGGCAGGATCAGTGATACAGGGAGAGAACTACCGAATCTCCGTATTAACGGAATCTTTGGTGCGCTTGGAATATTCAGAGGGTGGTGTTTTTGAAGATGGTCAGACGCAAGTTGTGCAAAATCGTGATTTTGGACCTGTTGCCTGTGAGGTCGTAGAGACAGAAGAGGTCCTCGATCTGCATACGGAGCATCTCCACCTTCATTTTGAAAAGGGACCTTTTACACCGGATCGGCTTTTTATCGAGCTCAAGGGTCAGTATGCAGTCTATGGTAGCCGGTGGCACTATGGTGATCAGCCTGAGACCTTGAAAGGGACCAGTCGGACGCTTGACGAGGTCGATGGAGCTATGGAGTTGGAAGATGGGATCTTGAGCAAGGCCGGTTATGCTCTTTTAGACGATTCCAGCTCCTACTTGTATGATGTCGAAAGCGGATTTAGAGCACGGCCATGTCCAGAAGTGGATCTGTATTTCTTCGGTTATGGGCGCGATTACCTAGGGGCCTTGAAAGATTTTTACCATCTGACGGGACAACCCCCTCTCTTGCCACGTTATGCTCTGGGAAACTGGTGGAGTCGGTATTGGCCTTATACCAGTCAGGAGTACACAGATTTAATGGATCGTTTCAAGGCTGAAGGGGTGCCTTTGGCTGTCAGTGTGATCGATATGGACTGGCACAAGACAGCGATTCCTGCTCGCTTTGGAAGTGGTTGGACGGGCTATAGTTGGAACCGGGACTTGATTCCTGATCCAGCTGCCTTCTTACATGGTCTTCATGAGCGTGGTTTAAAGGTGACCTTAAATGTCCATCCAGCAGATGGCATTCGTGCCTTCGAGGATGCTTACCCCATGGTCGCAAAACGCTTGGGATTAGATGCGGAAAAAGAAGAAGCGGCTAGCTTTGACTTTTACAGTCCAGCCTTTCGCGAAGCTTATTTCGAAGATGTCCATCATCCCTTGGAAGATCAAGGAGTCGACTTTTGGTGGATTGATTGGCAACAGGGAAGTCATGGCAAGATGGATCCCCTTTGGTTGTTAAATCATTATCATTATCTAGACAATTGTCGTACAGGTCAAGCTGGTCTTATCTTATCGCGTTATGGAGGTCCTGGCAGCCACCGGTATCCGATCGGTTTTTCAGGGGATACCATTGTGACTTGGGAATCCCTAGCCTTTCAACCCTATTTTACCAGCACAGCTTCAAATATCGGTTATACGTGGTGGAGTCACGATATTGGTGGCCATATGCGGGGTTACTATGATGAAGACTTGGCTCTTCGCTGGTTGCAATTTGGGGTCTTTAGCCCGATCAATCGTCTCCATAGTTCTTGTAATGCTTTTAACAGCAAGGAACCGTGGTTTTACTCGTCTGAGACCTGTCGCTGGATGAAGCGATATTTACGCCTGCGTCACAGCTTACTACCTTATCTTTACACCATGAATGTGGCGACGCATGAACAAGGACTGCCTTTGGTTCAGCCCCTCTATTACCACTATCCAAACGAAGAAGATGCTTATGAGGCTAAAAATCAATATTTCTTTGGTAGTGAACTCATGGTGGCCCCAATTTCAGAGGCTCTGGATCCTGTCTATCATAGTGCTTCTGTGAGTGTTTGGTTCCCAGACGGAGTTTGGTATGATTTCTTCCATGATTGGAAGTACGAAGGAAAAGGCAAGCTTACAGTCTTTAGAGCTAGCCAGGATATTCCGGTCTTTGCGCGTGCAGGAGCCGTCATCCCTATGGATGCACAACCGCAGACAGGGGTAGAGCTCCCAGAAATGCTGGACTGGCATCTTTTCCCAGGTGACAATCGTTCCTTCGTGCTCCTTGAAGGAGAAGGAGATAACAGGGTTGAAACCCGCCTAACTGTCAATTGGGATGAAAGAAAGATTAGGTTGGATTTAACAGGTGATCGAACGCTGCTTCCTGAAAAGAGACAGCACCGGTTCTTCCTCCATACCTTTGAGACAGCCCCTATCTTAGTGGACAATCACAGTCAGGAGATTGCGATGGGTGAGCTGCAATCGCGTCCTACTGCAAAAGAAGATCGGATGTTTGAGCTCTTGAAATCTGCCAACCTGGCCTACGATAGAAAGAATGAATTATTTGCGGCTTGTTCAACAGCCAAGAATTGGAAACAGTTGATGAAGGTCATTACGCCTTTAGAGGAAGGTTTGCGTCAACGTCTCTTTGAAGTGATTTATTCCAGTGAAGAGAATGAAGACTTGTAAATTCTTGCAATTTCATCCCTATTTTTGTATGATGAAAGTGATTTCACAATCATAAAGGAGAAGAAAAAAATGGAACAAAAATGGTGGCATAATGCCGTAATTTACCAAGTTTATCCAAAGAGTTTCAAGGATAGTAATGGCGATGGCATCGGGGATCTCAAGGGGATCACGAGCAAGCTAGACTACTTGGAAAAATTAGGGATTACAGCGATCTGGCTCTCACCAGTCTACAAGAGTCCCATGGATGATAACGGCTATGACATCTCGGATTACGAGGATATTGCCTCCATCTTTGGGACTATGGAAGATATGGAAGAATTGATCGCAGAAGGCCATAAACGCAAGATCAAAATCATCATGGACTTGGTGGTCAACCATACCTCTGATGAGCATGCTTGGTTTATCGAAGCACGTGAAAATCCAGATAGTCCAAAGCGGGATTTCTATATTTGGCGCGATGAGCCCAATGGTATTATTTCTGCTTTTAGTGGCTCTGCTTGGGAATTGGATGAAGCATCAGGCCAATACTACCTGCATAACTTCAGTAAGAAGCAACCAGACCTCAACTGGGAAAACGAGGAGCTTCGTCATCAGATCTATGACATGATGAATTTCTGGATTGACAAGGGGATTGGTGGCTTCCGTATGGATGTCATCGATATGATCGGTAAGATCCCAGATCAGGAAATCATCAGCAATGGTCCCATGCTTCATCCTTACTTGAAGGAAATGAATCAAGCCACCTTTGGCGATAAGGATCTGCTCACCGTGGGAGAAACTTGGGGGGCGACACCTGAGATTGCTAAGCAATATTCCAATCCAAAAAATCAAGAATTGTCCATGGTCTTCCAATTTGAACACATTGGTCTTCAATACCAACCGGGTCAACCAAAATGGCATTACGCTAAAGAATTGGATGTGCCTAAATTGAAGGAAATTTTTACCAAGTGGCAGACAGAATTGGGGACAGACGAAGGCTGGAATTCCCTCTTTTGGAACAATCACGATCTCCCACGGATTGTGTCAACTTGGGGGGATGATGGCGACTGCCGTGTCAAATCTGCCAAGGCTTTAGCAATTCTGCTTCACTTGATGAAGGGAACTCCGTATATCTATCAAGGCGAAGAAATCGGGATGACCAATTATCCATTTAAGACCCTTGAGGACGTAGAAGATATCGAGTCAATCAACTATTCCCATGAAGCCTTAGAAAAAGGTGTGCTACTCGAAGTGATTATGGATCAGATCCGCCATATTGGTCGGGACAATGCACGGACACCGATGCAGTGGAATGATGAAGCAGAAGCCGGCTTTACAACAGGTCGTCCATGGCTTGCGGTCAACCCAAACTATAAGGAGATTAATGTAGAAGCTGCTCTTGCAGATCCAGACTCCATTTTCTATACCTACCAAGCTCTCATCGCCTTGCGAAAAGAGCATCCTTGGCTTGTGACAGCTGATTATGAATTGGTGGACGCAGCCGAAAAGGTTTTTGCCTACAAGCGAGTAGAAGGAGAGCAAGCCTATCTGGTGGTTGTCAATCTCTCAAGTCAAGAGCAAGAGTTGCCACTCGTCAATGGGGTTGAAGAGGTTCTCATTGCCAATACCAAGGTGGAACAAGTCCTCGAATCAGGCAAGTTGGCCCCTTGGGATGCTTTCTGTGTCAAATTAGCCTAATGAACGTAAGAAAAATAGGAAATCACTTCCTTGTAGAAGCAGGTCTTTCTCCTTAGAGAAGGCCTGCTTTATTTCTTTGCAAATGTCATTGTAGAGCATTGACTTAAAGATGGTTTAGTGATACCAGCTTAGATTAGGGGTATAGGAAATTTTTATAAGAAGTCCTAGTTTTTGCATTTAATCTTTGCTCTAAAGGCCTATTAAATCGATGTTATAGTTTTTGGCTATATCAAGATTCGTGTAAAAGCAATTATACAAGACTGCTATCTTCTGATATGATAGTCTCAATTAGAATTTTTGGAGGACACAACATGTCAACTACAATTATCGGTTTCCCTCGTTTGGGTGAATTCCGTGAATTAAAATTTACAACTGAAAAATACTTTAGAAATGAAATCACAGCTGCAGATTTGTTGGATGCTGCAAAAGAATTGCGTGCCAAACACTGGAATATTGTCAAAGAAAAAGGGATCACTGAAATCCCATCAAATGATTTTTCACATTATGACAACTTCCTAGATGCAGCCTTTCTTTTCAACGTGGTTCCTGAGTCTGTGCAAAACTTAGAATTGACAGATCTTGAACGCTACTTCGCTTTGGCGCGTGGCTACCAAGGTGAAAAAGGGGATGTGCGTGCTCTTCCAATGAAGAAATGGTTTAACACCAACTACCACTATATCGTTCCAAAATTTGAAAAAACAACAGAAGTTAAATTGGCTGGTCACAAGATTTTTGATGAGTACCAAGAAGCCAAAGAATTGGGTCTTGACACTCGCCCAGTTGTGGTTGGACCCTTCACTTTCCTTCAATTATCAGACTTTGAAGAAGGCGTGAAAGCAGAAGACTTCGTCGATAGCTTAGTGGCTGCTTACCAAGATGTTTTTGCTAAATTGGCTGAACTTGGTGCGACTCGTATTCAATTGGATGAAGCAGCTCTTGTTAAAGATTTGACAGCTGAAGAAAAAGCGCTCTTCTTGAACCTTTACAACAAGCTCTTGGCTGACAAGAAAGGTCTTGAGGTCTTGATTCAAACTTACTTCGGTGATGTTCGTGACATCTACGCTGACCTTGTGAACTTGCCAGTAGATGCGATTGGTTTGGACTTCGTTGAAGGTAAGAAGACTCTTGAACTCGTTAAAGGTGGCTTCCCAGCTGACAAGACGCTTTATGCAGGGATTGTCAACGGTAAGAATATCTGGCGCAACAACTACGAAGCAAGCTTGGAAATCTTGAAACAAGTGCCAGCTGAAAACCTTGTTTTGACAACTTCTTGCTCACTACTTCATGTGCCATTTACAACTGCTAACGAAGACTTTGAGCCAGCTATCTTAAACCACTTTGCCTTTGCAGTTGAAAAATTGGAAGAACTTCGTGACTTGGATGCTATCCGCAATGGCCAAGGTGAAGCAGCTCTTGCAGCCAACAAAGAACTCTTTGCGACAGAACGTGTAGGAGCAAACGCGGAACTTCGTGCGCGTATCGCTGGATTGACTGACGCAGACTACACTCGTTTACCAGCCTTTGCTGAACGTGAAGCGATCCAAGAAGATGCCTTCAAACTTCCAGCTCTTCCAACAACAACCATCGGATCCTTCCCTCAAACGAAGGAAGTTCGCGCTAAACGTTTGGCCTTCCGTAAGGGTGAATTGACTCAAGAAGAATACGATGCATTCCTTGCTGAAACCATCGACGAATGGATTAAATGGCAAGAAGAAGTTGGATTTGACGTGCTTGTACACGGTGAATTCGAGCGGAACGACATGGTTGAGTACTTCGGTCAAAACTTGTCAGGTTACCTCTTCTCTAAAAACGGTTGGGTACAATCATACGGTATGCGTGGGGTGAAACCACCAATCATCTGGGGTGATGTGACTCGTCTTAACCCAATCACTGTGAAATGGTCTAGCTACGCACAAAGCCGTACGAACAAACCTGTTAAAGGGATGTTGACTGGACCTGTTACCATCCTTAACTGGTCATTCCCACGTGAAGACATCTCTATCAAGGATTCTACTCTTCAAATCGCTCTTGCCATCAAGGATGAAGTTCTTGACCTTGAAGCTGCTGGCGTGAAGATCATCCAAATCGACGAGGCTGCTCTTCGTGAAAAATTGCCACTCCGTCGTAGTGACTGGTATGAAGACTACCTTGACTGGGCTATTCCAGCCTTCCGCTTGGTACACTCAACAGTAGCGCCAGACACACAAATCCACACGCACATGTGTTACTCAGAATTTACAGATATCATCCCAGCTATCGACAACATGGATGCGGACGTGATCTCATTTGAGGCAAGCCGTTCAAACCTTGAAATTTTGGATGAATTGAAAGCGAAAAACTTCCAAACAGAAGTTGGACCTGGGGTTTACGATATCCACTCACCTCGTGTACCAAATGAAGGCGAAATCGATCACACCATCGAAGCGATCCTTGCCAAAGTACCAAGCAGAAAAGTTTGGATCAACCCTGACTGTGGTTTGAAAACACGTGGTATTAAAGAAACGAGAGAAAGCTTGATCCGTCTTGTAGAAGCGGCAAAAGCTGCTCGTAAAGCGCTATAAAGCAAGTAGAAATTCCTAAGCTTGCTCGATAGCAAAAAAAGAATTGCTCAATCAAGAAAGGAATATATTTGATGACTAAGCAAACACCGTCGCTCTCCTTTGAGGTTTTCCCTCCAAATCCTGAAGTAGGCAATGCCAAGCTCTTACGTGCCTTGGAAAATATGCAGGAATTAGCTCCTCACTTTATCAGTGTGACCGCTAGCAATAACAAATACAATATCAAAGAGACGACGGTTGCTTTAGCCAATCATATTCAGAATGAATTGTCTATTCCGACCATTGCCCACTTACCTGCTATTTATTTAAGCAAGGAAAAAGTGGCAGATACCCTTCATGAATTAGATCAAGTGGGGGTTCATCGGATCTTGGCCCTTCGTGGTGATATTATTCCTGGTATTGAGCCTTTAAAAGACTTTCGTTATGCAACGGACTTGATTGAATTCATTAAAACAGAAGCTCCTCACTTTGATGTGATCGGTGCTTGTTACCCAGAAGGTCACCCGGATTCACCTAGTCAAATTTCAGACATTCAAAACCTTAAAAAGAAGGTAGATGCTGGATGCTCGAGCTTGGTGACGCAACTTTTCTTTGACAATGAGCGCTTCTATGATTTCCAAGATAAGTGTACCTTGGCGGGAATTGATGTTCCCATTCATGCAGGGGTGATGCCAATTCTTAACAGAAATCAGGCCCTTCGCTTGTTGAAGACTTGTGAAAATGTTCATATCCCACGGAAGTTCAAAGCTATCCTGGATAAGTATGAACATGATCCAGAATCCCTTCGTGCGGCTGGTTTGGCCTATGCGGTGGATCAAATCGTTGATTTGGTCACACAAGATGTTGCCGGTGTCCATCTCTACACCATGAACAATGAAGATGTAGCCTATCATGTCCACCATGCAACAAAAGCCTTATTTGAACACCAACCAAAGTTGGAAGTGATTTAATCAACAGTCTAAGTAGGAATTGTAGAGATTGAGAAAAATTTTTCTCAGTCTCTTTTTTCTAGGGCCAATCGCTTGCTAAAAGGCAACTTTTTTTTTATAGTATTAATATGAAGATTTTGGAGGCGCTTGCAATGAAGAGAGAACTCACGTTGAAGTTATTTGGACCCCCTAAGGTTATTTTTAATCAGAAAGATATTCGTTTTTCCTTCTCGAAGATGGAGGCTTTATTCTATTACTTAGCTGTAATGGGGGAGGTCAATCGTGATGAAATAGCCGGTATTCTTTGGGGAGATAAAGAAAACCAAGTAGCTCGAAAAAATTTACGGAATACAGTTTATCAAGCCAATAAAATCTTTGAAGGAGATGTTATCGTCTCTCCGACTAGGAGTAGTTTGGCTCTTAATCCTGATTTGAGACTTTCTTTGGATGTTCAGCTCTTTGAAAGGGATCCAATAGGAAATTTAGAGCTTTACCAGGGAGAGTTTCTAGAAGGTTTCTATGTAAAGGATGATGAAGATTTTGATCAATGGGCTTCTCGAAAAAAGAGCACGTATAAGCAACTCTATATCGAAAGCTGTTATCAGAAGATTGCCCAAGATGGTTTTGGCGAGCCTAGTATAGAGTCTTTACTTCACCATTTAGTAGAGCTGGATGAATTTGAAGAAAAAAACTATCAGCTCTTGATGGAGTATTATAGGATTCACCATCAGCTGGGAAAATTTTTTGAGACCTATTACAAGTTGGTCGATTTATTGGATCGTGAACTTAGTGTTCGCCCTAGTCGAGCGGTAGAAGAACTCTATCATTCTGTTTTGGAAGCCAAACGTACCCATAAACAGAGCAATCGGGTGAATATTCGAGAACTTCCCTTTTTTGGTCGCAAGCAAGAACTGTCCCAACTAGAAGAATACCTCTCACTGGTAGAGACAGGAAAAGCTGTGGGGCCCTTTCTTGTAATGGGGCAATCTGGAACAGGCAAAAAACGTTTATTGCGTCAGTTGGTCTTGATGACCAATCGGAATTTTAGTTTTGTCAAGGTCGAAGGCAGAGCGGGGAGTTGTCAGGAAGCAGGAAGTAGCTGGAGTGGTCTCATACAAGCTCTAGAGAAATTAAGTGGAGATCCAGCAAGCTCTTTTTTAGGAGGGGAGAGTGATCTCGTATCTGTACGGGAGCAACTGCAAAGGCTCAGCCAAGAAAAACCTCTTCTGCTTCTTTTTGAAAATGCTCAATGGATTGATGCGGTTTCATTGGAAAAAGTGAAGCAATTAGAGGGAAGTAGAGGACATGAAAAATGGCAAGTAATTTTTACAGCTGAGGGGCCATTGTCAGATAGCTTGGTCAAGTTTTTAGGAGGCTTGAAAGTTGAGAGACGGTTGTCCCAGCTAGAATTGACCAATTTTAATCCGGAGGAAAGTCGGTCACTCTTGCAAGATCAATTGGGGCAGATAGAACCAGCTCTTATCGAGCAGATGATGGAGTGGAGCGAAGGCAGTCCCTTCTTGTTGTCTAGCTATATAGAAGAATGGAAAGAGAAGGAAAGTTTAGAGCCCTTGCCTGATATCATTCAGGCCTATCTATTTCAAGAATTGGGTGATATGAGCAGTGAGGAAGAAGCGCTTCTTCACTACTTGTCTTGTTTTCATAAGCCCATTTCTATGTCCATCTTGGCTGATTTGACGGCTACCGATCTTTCTGCCTTGACAGAACTATTAGAGCCTTTATCTGAAAGAGCCATTATCTCAATAGTGGAAGATGGTGAGGATCTTTTGGTTCATTTTCGCAAGCAGTTAGTAGTCATGTACTTTTACCAGCTCCTCTCACCTGCCAGACGGCGTCTTTTTCACCAACAAATTGCTCAAAAACTAGAAGAAACTCTAGAAGATTCGACAGATCTTCTCTTCTATAAGGAAATTGCTTACCAATACAAGCAGTCCCAAAATCACTTGCGTTCCTTGTCTTTTGAGTTGACCTACTTGGAAGAAATCCTCCAGCTGGAGCATGAACTGTTTCCAATATACTCCAAGGGAGATGAGGGGCTTGTATCGGACGGTAAAAATAGCCATTTAGATATTTTGGCGGAGTTGACCCGCCTACATCATGAACTAGAGGAGCTTTTCTCTAGACACCAAAGAGATAGAGAATACAAATATTTGCAACTGCGCTATTTGTATCTAGAAGGCCGCTATTTTATCCGAATCGGTGAGTACCAAAAGGGCATCCATGATATTCAAAAGGTCATCTCCTATGCAAGGGAGCTCAAGCGACTGGACTTTCTCTTGGAGGGCTATCGCCAAATCATTTATTATTGTATTCAAACAGAAAATATTTCTGAAATGGCCTATTATACGGATCTGGCTTTAGAAGATGCTATCCAAGCCAATAACCATGAAGCCATTGCGATTCAGTTGCGCTTGAAAGGCTTGTACCATCTAATGGTCGGTGATGAAGAACAGGCTACACGTCATCTTTATCGCTCGATTGATTGCTTTAGTTTGACCAATAGCATGCAGGCTAAATATGCTATTCAAATTGTGGCTTCCTTGGCTTACTTGGCTGAAATAGAGCAAATTAGGGGTCATTTCCAAGTAGCCGTCACCCACTTAGAAGAGGTCTTGCGTTTGGTGGGAGATCAAGCGGTTGATTCTGTCCGTGTCGTATTTGATATTGATCTGGGAATCGCCTATTACTGGAAGGGGGATCTCGTCCAAGCACGCCTCTGTTTTGACCGAGCTCAGAAAATTTTATCCAGTGTTC
Source organism: Streptococcus sp. OMI870 (assembly GCF_047460295.1). NCBI lineage: Bacteria > Bacillati > Bacillota > Bacilli > Lactobacillales > Streptococcaceae > Streptococcus > Streptococcus sp. OMI870. The sequence goes on along the minus strand of NZ_JASHGM010000002.1, from coordinate 226,764 downwards.
GTTTCCCTTGGAAGGAAGAATTGCTAGAATTTTATCAATCCTTAATCGCCTGTCATCAGGGAGAAGATGAGAAAGTGGCGGATTACCTAGCTCGTAAAGAACTGACCATGAACCAATCTGTCAATGCAAGGGATAAGGGGATGGTTCATTATCTCCTAGCTCTCTTGACAGATCAGAAGGAAAAAGGGAAGCAACTGGATCCTGTCCTGAGCACCTTCTTAAAAGAAGAAAAGAACTACTACAAGAAGGTAGCGGAGCAACACTTGAATCCATACAGGGACCAGCAGTTTCTTAAGAAATTAAGAGAGATCTAGGGCATTTTCTCAAAAATACTGAGACAGGAATGCCCTTCTCTTACTTAGGGATCTTTCTAGTGGCAGGTCATGAAGAAAGAAAAAGGCATAGAAAGACCGTAAAGATAGGTTATTCTATGCCTTTTATGTGTGTAGAAATGTTTCTAGTTCAATGTTTGTTGCGCTAAGATTTGGGTCAGGTAAAAGATGAAGGTCGCAGCAAGGTTTGAAGTGTGGTTATCAATATCATGTGGAGGCGAAACTTCCACGATATCAAAGCCAATCAGTTTCCCACTGGCTGCAATATGTTGGATCAGCATAAGGGCCAGTTTAGGATCGACCCCCAATGATTGAATGGCACTGACACCAGGAGCAGAACCGACCGCAAAGCAGTCCATATCGATGGAGAGGTAGACGGCTGTTTGATGTTCTAAGAATCGATCGATATGTTCTAGAATGGCTGGGTGGCTCATCTGGAAGAGATCTTGACCCGTTAAGAAATCAATGCTTGGTGTTTTAGCCACGTAATTAAAGAGAAAGAGATTGTTATTGTGCTCTTGGATTCCAAGGATGAGGTAAGGGAAGTCATGCCCTTTATCTTTTGCGTGATCGGCCATTTGACGAAAACCTGTTCCAGAGTTGGGACCAGTTTGGTCATATGGGCGCAAGTCAAAATGGGCGTCTAGATTGATCACAGCTAGTTGTTCATCCTTTTTTAGGCTCGATTCGATCCCCAGGTAGTGTCCATAAGCAGTTCCATGACCGCCTCCTAGAACAATGGGTTGGATACCTAATTGGTACATGCGCTGTATTGCTTGTGAGAGACTTTCTTGGAGTTCTCCCAGCGAATGATTGGGACCGTCAATATTCCCAACATCATAAACTGTAACATTAGTCCCCCAGTGCCATGGAAGCTTGGCAATTTGAGAACGAATAGCTGTTGGGCCCTCGACAGCTCCTACACGTCCATTGTTGATATAGACGCCTTTATCACTTTTAAAGCCGATAATCCCAAAGGTCGTACCCTCAAATGGAGTGAGGGACTCATCATTTAGATCTAGAAATTTTGTGACCATGCCCCATTTGGCAGTGTAGGGATTATCCTCGATACTACCTTGGTAATAGCTATAGGTCATTGGATAGTAGTTTGTAAGCAAGGTCGTTGCCTCCCTTATATTTTTTGAAAGCATTCAGAGGCTGAGAAAATCGCCAGCCTCTGTTTTTGCTATATCTTTACTGTATCAGTATTGAATGTTTAAGTCAACTGCTTTTTCAATAGTTGCTAAGAATTCTTCACTTTCGACAACAGCAGATGCCTTATTGAGTTCTTCAAAGATTTCGATGTCTTTGTCAAATTCAATGAAGGAAACCTTGTTGCGGATCAGGTCATAGGCAGGTTTTGTACCTTTACCAAGTTCATGATTTTCTGGTTTGAGATCCAAAGCTTGGCAGGCTGCCATAATTTCAGTAGCAACGATGCGACGTGAATTCTTAAGAATTTCAGCCGCTTTACGAGCTGCTGTTGTTCCCATGCTGACGAAGTCTTCTTGGTTTTCACAAGAAGGAATAGAATCGACGCTAGCTGGGTGAGACAAGATTTTGTTTTCAGATGCAAGGGATGCACACGCATACTGCGTAATCATGAAGCCTGAGTTGAGTCCAGGGTGTTTAACCAAGAAGGATGGTAATTTACTAAGCTGGCTGTTGACCAAGCGTTCCACCCGACGTTCAGATACATTTCCGATTTCAGAAAGGGCAATCCCTAAGAAGTCAAATGGTTGCGCCATTGGTTCACCGTGGAAATTCCCACCGGAGATGACGTGGCCTTCTTTAGTAATAATTGGGTTATCTGTCACAGAGTTGATTTCGATTTCAACTTTTTCTTTTACATAAGCAATAGAATCCTTGCTGGCTCCGTGGATTTGAGGGATACAACGGAGTGTGTAAGGGTCTTGTACCCGTTGTTGGGTTGCAACGGTTGTGTTTTTGCTTCCTTCAAGGAGGTTACGGATGTTGCGAGCAGTTGCCAATTGTCCACTTTGAGGACGGATGGTATGAAGGTCTTCTTCAAATGGACTGGTAATACCATTGTGGACTTCCATTGAAAGAGCACCGGCAATATCAGAAAGTTTGAGCAGTTGGATACCGTCGTAGGTTGCAAGAGCTCCGATACCAGTTAGAACGGTTGTACCATTGATCAAGGCAAGCCCTTCTTTTGCAGCCAATTGGATCTTTTCAATACCAGATTGGTCGAGAGCTTCTTGACCGCTTAAGAGTTGACCCTTGTAGTAGGCCTGTCCAAGTCCCAACATTGGTAAAACCATGTGAGATAGAGGAGCGAGGTCTCCAGAAGCTCCGAGAGATCCTTTTTCTGGAATATAAGGAGTCACCCCTTTATTGAGCAATTCCAACAGTTTTTCAACAGTTGACAGACGAATGCCAGAATAGCCCTTCAAGAGCGAGTTGATACGGATCAGCATGATGGCACGAACGGCATCTTCTGGAAGTGGATCACCGAAACCAGATGAATGAGTTCGGATCAAGTTTTCTTGAAGTTGAACAGTATCTTCTGGAGAGATGCTGACATTACAGAGGGAACCAAAGCCAGTGGTAACACCATAGACCACTCGTTTTTCACGGACGATATCATCGACAATCTTACGAGAAGCGACGACAGCTTCTTTTGCTTGTTCGTCAAGCTCACATTGGGCACCATGGCGAGCTACGGCGATGACTTCTTCGAGTGTTAAGCTATTACCATCTAAATGAATCAATTGAGTCATATAAAACCTCCGATTATGAGTAGTTGTTCTGTAGAAGTAGGTTTGTGTACTTCAATTTGAATACCAAACATGGGCCCATTGTCTATCCAGCTTATAGGGATCTAAAGGAGGCTTAGAGAAAAGAGCTCATGTTTGATATTCGTGAAAGCATAGATGGGCTGGGGAGTAGAACCTAAGCCTACTCCCGCCAGAGTTCCCATCTAGTGTATTAAGAAAATGAGTGAAGAATGCTTTATGATTTACCTAGTTTATCTCCGTGGAAAACGAAATAGAGTCCACTGGCGATCACTAGACCGATAGCTCCCCATGCAAAGTTCATTAGATTGTCACCTGCAATCATCAAGATACTAATCACAACAGCTAAAATTGGAATAACAGGACCAAATGGCACTCGGAAGGTAACCTTTTTGTCTGGATACATTTTTCTGAGTTTGAGTGCTGCCAAAGCAGTTGGAATGTATTGGAAGAAACGGAAGACTACGCTGAAGGTTGCTAATGATTCAAAGGAACCTGTAAGCAAGAGTAAGAAAGCGAAGATACCAGAAATAATAATGGCAATGACTGGAGCATTCTTAGAGTTTGTTTTTCCAAGACCTTCTGGCAAGAGTTTTTCATCTGCTAGGGCTGCCCCGAAACGAGGAACCATAATAGATTCACCAATGTTTAGACCGGCGATTGAAATGAGGGCACCGTATGAAACGAGAGGAGCTCCGATAGGGCCAATCATTTCAACAAATGCGTCTTGTACCGGTGCACCAGTTTGCATAATGCGACCACCGAGCATAGCGATTGTTCCAGCGATGATCAACATGTAGAGAACTGAGACGATACTGATAGATCCTAAAATGGCACGGGGAACGTTCTTTTCAGGATTCCGCATTTCCCCTGCAACGATGGACATGGTTTCAAATCCGATAAATCCGTAGAAGATGTAAACAGCGGTACTCGAAATAGCACTAAAGAGAGTTGATCCGCTTTCCAATTGAAGGAAAGGTGTGAAGTTGCCCTTGCTCACGCCTCCTGAAATGAAGAAGATAGCAAAGAGTGAGAAGAGAACGATAGGGATTAATTTCGCAACAGTAGCTGTCAGTGTGAACATTTTCGATGTTTTCAAACCAGCGATGTTCATGATACTTAATAGGATTAGTAAGGCAATACTAATCTGTAGGTTGTAGCCTTCGAAGGCTGGGAAGGTAATGATGAAGATTTTAGCAAAACCAGCTAGCATAGCCGCCCAAGCGATAACGGTAACGGCCCAACCGAGAATTCCGACGTTAAAGCCGACAAAGTCTCCGAAAGCTGCTTTGGAGTATTGCATGGCTCCACCGTTTTTATCGAAGTAGCCAGCCGTTTCAGCCAGACAGGCTGATAGTAGCATAACAAGAATAGCTACTCCGAACATGACGGCTAGGGAAGCTGGTCCTAAACCGGCATAAATTTTTTGTGGCAAGAGGAAGATACCAGACCCGATCACGGCATTGATACCGTATAGAGTGGCACCGCTAAAGCTGAATTTGGCTTTTTCCTGTTCCTCAATCGACTGTTTATGTGCTCCGTTCATAATGTCTCTCCTTTTTGAACATTATTTAAGTACAGTCCAGATAGCAATCGGTTGCTCCCCAGACTGAAGGGGTGAAAACGTGATTGTCATCTCTTGAAGAGGAGATGCTTGTTCGATAACCAGGAGCTCGTGAGTTTGGAGGGTTTGAGATTGTCCTGTTTCCCATTGGAGTGTGAGAGGACAGAGAGCGTATATAAATTGATAGCGACTCTGACTCGTGGCACTTTCATATGGGGATATAGCACTCATATTCCCCTGATAGGAAGGTTTGTAGATCAGATTAAAATCTTGGCAGGTCCCTTGGCTAGATACAGGATCTCCTCCGTCAAAGAAGTAGCTTTGAAATGGATTCAAGACCACTTCTTTGTGTTGATGGGTGAGTCGAATGGAGTCATTCAAGGGCATTAAGATTCGGTGGAAGCCAGTGAGATCGCTAAAATCACTTGTTTCAACCTCTACTGTTGCAGTAGAGAGTCGGAAATCAAAGGTTCGATCCTGATAACTTCCCTCTTTTGGAGAGAGGAAGAGTTGGGTGGTTTGGCCACCGGACCAAGTAGATATCTGATAATCTGAAGGGGTAAGATGAAGGATAGTCACCATAGGACGTCCTCTTTCTTAAAAGAGACCAGTGATATTGCCTTGGGCATCGATATCAATCTTTTCACTGGCTGGAACTTTTGGCAGGCCAGGCATAGTCATGATCGTTCCGGTGAGAGCGACGATAAAGCCAGCTCCGGCTGCTACCTTAAGGTTACTGATTTTGACAGTGAAATCTGTCGGTGCTCCGATCTTCTTGGCATCATCGGAGAAGGAATATTGTGTTTTGGCCATACAGATTGGGTAGTTTGAGAAACCAAGTGCTTCTAATTCTTTTAGTTCGCGTTTGGCCGCCGGTGTTAAGCTAATGTCTTTACCACCATAAACTTTTGTGACAATCTTGGTCAATTTTGTTTCAATGCTGTCTTCTTCGTCATAGACATAAGAGAAGTGATTTTCTTCTTGAGCTAGTTGAATGACTTTTTCAGCCAGTTCGCGTCCACCAGCTCCACCATTTGCCCAGACATCTGAAATGACCACATCTACATTGCGTTTCTTACATGATTCGTATACGGCTTCAAGTTCCGCTTCTGTATCCAGTGGGAATTTGTTAATGGCAACCACTACAGGTAGACCGTAGACTTCTTGGATGTTGGCCAAGTGTTTGTCGAGGTTTGGCAGACCATCGATAACGGCTTGGACATTTTCAGTAGCCAAGTCCGCTTTGGCAACTCCACCATGCATCTTGAGAGCACGGATGGTTGCGACGAGGACTACGGCAGAAGGTTTAAGTCCTGCTATGCGGCACTTGATGTCAATGAATTTTTCAGCACCTAAGTCTGCTCCAAAACCAGCTTCTGTCACAACATAGTCTGCATATTTGAGAGCTAGTTTAGTAGCCAGCACACTGTTACAGCCATGAGCGATATTGGCAAATGGACCACCGTGGATGATAGCAGGAGTATGTTCTAAAGTTTGTACCAAGTTGGGATGAATGGCATCTTTGAGAACAGCTGCCATAGCACCACCAGCTTTGAGGTCTTTAGCTGTCACGGGTTGCCCTTGGTAGTTGTAACCGATAATGATACGATCAAGGCGTTCTTTAAGGTCAAGGATGTTTTCTGAGAGACAGAGAATAGCCATGATTTCAGAAGCCACTGTGATGTCGAAACCATCTTCACGAGGAACTCCGTTTGTTTTTCCTTGAAGGCCGTCGACAATATGGCGGAGTTGACGGTCGTTCATGTCGACTACTCGTTTCCAAGTGATGCGACGAGAATCAATGCCTAACTCATTGCCGTGGTGAATATGATTGTCAATTAAGGCTGCGAGCAGGTTGTTGGCAATCCCAATGGCATGGAAGTCCCCTGTAAAGTGAAGGTTGATGTCTTCCATTGGAACAACTTGAGCGTAACCTCCACCAGCAGCACCACCCTTGATCCCAAAGACAGGGCCAAGAGATGGTTCGCGGAGGGCAATGACGGCTTTCTCACCGATAGCAGAGAGGGCGTCCACTAACCCAACAGAGGTTGTTGTCTTTCCTTCTCCAGCAGGTGTCGGAGAGATGGCTGTCACAAGAATCAGTTTTCCATCTTCCTTATCTTTCAATTGTTCCAATTGGTTGCCATCAATTTTTGCTTTATATTTTCCGTAGAGAGAAATATCCTCTTCAGTTAATCCTAATTCGGCAGCGATTTCGGTGATGGGTTTCATTTGGACAGAATTGGCGATTTCAATATCCGATAAAACCATAGAATCCCTTCTTTCTTTGTAGGTATTAAAGTTATAACGTTGATTGGTAGGCTTAAGATAGACTTTCTAAAATAGTTTGGTAAATGCTATCTGCAAGCTCAGAACCTGTTTGGAGGAGTTCGAGACCCTTGCCGTGGTATTCTTGGACAAAGTCTTGGTCCTTGATTCCTGAAATGTTGATCAGGACATTGAGCCAAGCCCCTTGAAGGCCAGCTTTAAGGTTGAGAGCAGCCACTCCTAAGTCGCTCGCCGCATTGGTGTTGGACTTACCAACAGCTTCTTTGGTGGTTTCAAGAGCTTCAACGATGAGTTCCATCATAGAGAAAGGAGATACTGTCGCATGTTTCAAGGCTTTTTGCATGGCTTCGCGACGAGCGGCTTTCTCTTCTTCGGTTTCTTTTGGAAGATCAAAGACAGCTGATACGACGTTGAAAGCTTCTGTATCCTTGTCAATAGCTTCTAGTAATTGATCTTGGAGGTGGGCACTTTTTTCGTGAACCCCTTTGATGTGGTCTTCAAATTCAGCGTATTTTTTCTTACCAATGGTCAGTTCACAGACCATTTTTGTAAGGGAAATCCCATTCGCAGCGGATAGGGCAGCAGCAGAACCACCACCTGGAGCTGGGGCATCTGAACCAAGAACCTTGGCAAACTCAGTAATACTTAAGTCAACTAGTTTCATAGAACTCCCTTTCTAACCCAACAAGTGATTTTCCAAGACTTGTTTGCTGTAGTCAAAGTCTTCTAATTGCAAGTAGTACTCAGCAGAGTCGATCAAAGCCTTAGCTGGAGCAAGTCCGATGAGTTCTGTTCCGATGATTCGAACACCATAGCGTTGTGCTTCGAAACGAACGGTTTCAACGACGCGATACAATGGGAATTTTTCCAAGTTGACCATGTTGATAGAAACTTGGGCAATGTTGCGATCTTCTAGCATAACACCAATCGCTTTACAGTATTTGTATCCACCGCTGGATCCGCGAATGATTTTAGAAATGTTATTGGCAATTTCTAGATCATCTGTGTCAAGGTTGACATTGAAGGCAACGAGTGGCATACGGACACCGACAGCAGTAACCCCTGCAGTTGGGTGAATCTTGCGTTCACCGTAGTCTGGTTTCCAGTCTTCTTCCAACAATTTTTCTGGCATTCCTTCGAATTGGCCTTTACGAACTTTAGCGAGGTTGGTGCGTTCTGGACGGGTTGCGGCATCTTCATAGAGGAAGATTGGAATACCCAATTCACGATTGATTCGTTCTGCCACTTTATTAGCGATTTCGACACATTCATCTGTTGTGATATCTTTGACTGGAACGAATGGACAAACGTCTGTTGCTCCCATCCGAGGGTGTTCGCCTTCGTGTTTGGTCATATCGATGTTTTCAGATGCGTATTTTACCAATTGGAAAGCCGCTTCTTGAATGGTTTCTTCATCCCCAACGAGTGTAAAGACGCTGCGGTTGTGGCTAGCATCAGACGAATAGTCTAATAATGTAACACCTGGAATGCTTTTTGCAGTAGCGACTAATCCGTCGATTACAGCTTGATTGCGTCCTTCAGAGAAGTTTGGAATACACTCAACAATTTTTGCCATATGATTACCTCTTTTTATAGGAGAAGTGGGGAAGGAGGGCAATGTATTCTCCTCCCCTTTCTCAATTTTTATTTTTTTGAATTAAAACAATTTTTGAACCGCATCTTTGACCAAATCTTCGTCTGCAAGATAAGGAATAGTGATGTGGTCTGTTCCTGCATGGAGACGGTTGTATTCGATCGCTGTTTCAATAGCATGATCGTTCCGTGCCCAGTTCCGACGGGCAACCCCTCCCATGGTATCCCATGAAATAGCAGATTTGATAATTTCGTCGATTCGGTGACTACCGTCTAGAACGAGACCGAATCCTCCGTTGATAGCTTTACCGATACCAGTACCACCACCATTGTGGAGAGCAACAAGACTCATACCGCGAGCAGCGTTACCAGCGTAACATTGAACGGCCATATCACAAGTAACGTTTGATCCATCTTTGATGTTTGATGTTTCACGGAATGGAGCATCTGTACCAGATACGTCATGGTGGTCACGTCCAATCATGACAGGTCCAATCTTACCTTGGCGAATGAGTTCATTGAATTTCAAAGCAATGTTGACACGGCCCATACAATCTTGATAGAGGATACGAGCTTCTGTACCAACCACCAATTGGTTCTTTTCAGCATCGCGAATCCAGTTGTAGTTATCGCGGTCTTGGTAGCGACGAGTTGGATCAATCGCTTCCATAGCTGCATGGTCAGTTGCAATCAAGTCTTCGTGTTTACCGCTGAGGCAGACCCAACGGAATGGACCATAACCATAGTCAAAGAGCATAGGTCCCATGATATCTTCTACATAAGATGGCCAAATGAATCCGTCTTTGTCATCGAGACCATTCTTAGAAATTTCCTTGATGCCTGAGTCATAAACAGATTTCATGAAGGCATTACCATAGTCGAAGAAGTAGGTACCTTTAGCGGTCAAATCTTTAATCACTGCGAAGTGGCGAGCCAAAGTTTCATCGACGAGACGGTGGAAGGTTTCCTTGTCTTCTGCCAACAAGCGTGTCCGTTCTTCAAAGCTAATACCAGCTGGACAATAACCACCATCGTAAACGTTGTGGCAAGAGGTTTGGTCAGACAAGAGATGAACATGGACTTGGTGTTCATTGACATATTCAAGCAAGTCTACGATATTACCATGGTAGGCAATAGAAGTAGATTCACCAGCTTCCAGGGCTGCTTGAGCCAATTTCACAGCTTCTTCGGCACTGTCGGTTACTTGGCTAATCCAACCTTGGGAGTGACGAGTTTCGATCCGAGAGCGGTCTACTTCTGCAACGATGGCAACAGCTTTTGCAATTTCAGCTGCTTTCCCTTGAGCGCCACTCATCCCACCGAGACCAGATGAAATAAAGAGTTTACCGGTCAAGTCACCATCGTCAGCAACGCCGAGTTTCAGACGACCAGCATTGAGAAGGGTGTTGAAGGTACCGTGGACGATTCCTTGAGGGCCGATGTACATCCAGCCACCAGCAGTCATTTGACCGTAGTTGGTAACGCCCATCTCTTCAGCAATTTCCCAATCGTGCATGTTGTCATACTCACCAATCAATAGACCGTTGGTAATGATTACGCGAGGAGCTTCTGGTTTAGATTTGAAGAGACCGAGTGGGTGACCAGATTCAACGACCAAGGTTTGGTCTTCCGTCATGACTTCCAAGTATTTCTTGATCAAGTTGTATTGCATCCAGTTAGCACAGACAGAACCTGTTTCTCCGTAAGTGACCAATTCATATGGATAAAGAGCAATCTCAAAGCTCAAGTTGTTGTCAATCATGACCTGCATAGCCTTAGCAGCGGTGCAGTTTCCTTTGTACTCGTCAATTGGTTTTCCGTAGATGCGTTCTTTTGGACGAAAGCGGTAGCCGTAGATGCGACCACGAGTTTTTAGTTCTTCCAGGAATTCTGGGATCAACTCTTGATGGAATTTTTTAGGAATGTAACGCAGAGCATTTTTAAGGGCAATCTCTGTTTGAGCTTGCGTTAAGCGGAAGCCTCTATCTGGTGCACGACGAATACCTTCTTGAAAAGTTGCCTTTTCAGGTAGGACATCATAGTCAAGTTTGACAGACATAGCTGCTGCAATTTCTTTTTCGTCTATAAATGACATAGTGGAATCCTCCTTATAGCTGAACTATGAATTTATATTTTCTTTATTGTATCGAAGAAACGTCAATAAAGAGTCAAAAAAAAATAGAATTTTTAATAAAGCAAAAAAAAGTGAGGGGTCAACTTTTTGACTTTTTTTTGACGCTTTTTCTTTAGAATTGTAAAATGAAATTATAACGGAAATAGAAAGGAATGTTTCGTATGTCTGCTGATATTCTATTAACCCACTTTAACCAGTTGTTTTGTCCAAAGGACCTCGGCCATCCTCTTTATGGGAAGGAGATGGCAGATGCCCAAATTCTTTCCGATGCTTATATCGCCATTAAAGATGGAAAGATCCTCGCAGTTGGAACAGGTCAACCAGATCCAGAACTGATCGATGACCATACGGAAGTGAAATCCTGTGAAGGAAAGGTCGCAACACCTGGTCTGATTGATTGCCACACTCACTTAGTTTATGGAGGAAGTCGTGAGCATGAGTTTGCTAAAAAGTTAGCGGGTGTTTCTTACTTAGACATCCTCGCCCAAGGCGGTGGAATTCTTAGCACGGTTCGGGCAACACGTGAAGCATCTTTTGATAATCTCTATGACAAGTCTAAACGACTGTTGGATTATATGTTGCGTCATGGGGTGACAACTGTTGAAGCCAAGAGTGGTTACGGTTTGGATTGGGAAACTGAAAAACGCCAATTAGATGTAGTAGCAGCCTTGGACCGAGACCATGAAATTGATCTGGTTTCAACCTTTATGGCAGCTCATGCGATCCCGACAGAGTACAAGGGCCGTTCTCAAGAGTATTTAGATCTGATTATTGAACAAATGCTTCCAAAGGTAAAAGAAGACAATCTGGCTGAATTCTGTGACATCTTCTGTGAAAAGGGTGTCTTTACAGCGGATGAATCACGCTATCTTCTTTCGAAAGCAAAGGAAATGGGGTTCAAGCTACGGATTCATGCAGATGAAATCGAGTCCATCGGTGGAGTAGATGTGGCGGCTGAGTTGAAAGCAACTAGCGCAGAACACTTGATGGTCATTACCGATGAGGGCATTCAAAAACTAGCAAAAGCAAAAGTTATTGGAAATCTTTTGCCGGCAACAACCTTTAGTCTGATGGAAGATACCTATGCACCGGCTCGTAAGATGTTGGATGCTGGTATGGCTATTACCCTAACGACTGATAGCAACCCAGGCTCCTGTCCGACGGCCAATCTTCAGTTTGCCATGCACCTTGGCTGCTTCATGATGCGCCTAACTCCAGTGGAAATCCTCAATGCGGTGACCATCAATGCAGCTTATTCTGTAGATCGTGCCAAAACCATTGGATCTTTGGATATTGGAAAACAAGCAGATATCACGATTTATGATGCACCGAATCTAGATTATCTCTTCTATTTCTTTGCGACAAATCTGGTGACAGATGTTTACAAGAAAGGTCAAAAAGTCATTTAAACGGTTTCTATTTGATTGGGGACTTTGCTGGTTTGCAAGAATCAGCAAAGTCTTTTTTCTATCAGATTACCACAGTGAATGGAAGCGCTTTATTGGAGAATAAAAATTTGACCTTCAAAGAATATTTTTCTTACTTTCTGATGTACAAAAAGAGAAATTCTTGATAAAATAGAAGTTATATTGAATATTTTTTTCAATATCATCTGTTTGAACATGAAAACAGAGTGTTTAAACTATTAATAAAATGAACAGGTTTTTTTAAAATAACCTGTCTAGAAATTGTGAGGAGACAAGATGACTGTCGATTATAACAGCAAAGCTTACTTGGATAAAGTAGACGCTTGGTGGCGTGCAGCCAACTACATTTCAGCTGCTCAAATGTACTTAAAAGATAATCCATTGTTGAAGCGTGAAGTTGTTGAACATGACTTAAAAGCTCACCCAATCGGACACTGGGGAACTGTACCAGGGCAAAACTTTATCTATGCTCACTTGAACCGTACCATCAACAAATATGACTTGGATATGTTCTACATCGAAGGTCCAGGTCATGGTGGACAAGTAATGGTATCCAACTCATACTTGGATGGTTCTTATACTGAATTGAATCCAAACATCCCACAAAATGAAGAAGGCTTCAAACACCTATGTAAAATCTTCTCATTCCCAGGAGGAATCGCTTCTCACGCGGCGCCTGAAACACCAGGATCTATCCACGAAGGTGGAGAACTTGGATACGCTCTTTCTCACGCAGCTGGAGCTGTTTTGGATAATCCAGATGTGATTGCTGCAACCGTAATCGGTGATGGTGAAGGGGAAACTGGTCCATTGATGGCTGGTTGGTTGGCCAATACCTTCTTGAACCCAGTCAATGATGGTGCTGTTCTTCCAATCTTCTACCTCAACGGTGGGAAGATCCACAATCCAACAATCTTCGAACGCAAAACAGACGAAGAATTGGCCCTCTTCTTTGAAGGTCTTGGTTGGAAACCAATTTTTGCAGACGTAACGGCTATTTCTGATGATCACGAAGCTGCTCATGCTTTGTTTGCAGAAAAATTGGACGAAGCGATTGAAGAAATCAAGAAAGCCCAAGCAGAAGCTCGTAAAGGTTCTGCAGAAGAAGCAACTCAACCAGTATACCCTGTCTTAATTGCTCGTATTCCTAAAGGTTGGACTGGACCAAAAGCTTGGGAAGGAACACCAATCGAAGGTGGATTCCGTGCGCACCAAGTGCCAATCCCAGTAGATGCTCACCACATGGAGCATGTGGATGCTCTGCTTTCTTGGTTGGAATCATACCGTCCAGCTGAGTTGTTCGACGAAACTGGTAAATTACTTCCTGAGATTGCTGAAATTGCACCAAAAGGTGACCGTCGGATGGCTATGAACCCAATCACAAACGCAGGTGTCATCAAACCAATGGACACTGCTGATTGGAAGAAACATGCCTTCAAGATCGAAACACCAGGTGCTATCATGGCGCAAGATATGATCGAATTTGGTAAGTATGCAGCAGATCTTGTGGATGCGAACCCAGATAACTTCCGTATCTTTGGACCAGATGAAACCAAATCAAACCGTCTTCAAGAAGTCTTCACTCGTACAAGCCGTCAATGGTTAGGACGTATGAAACCAGACTACGATGAAGCTTTGAGCCCTGCTGGACGTGTGATTGACTCTCAATTGTCAGAACACCAAGCGGAAGGAATGCTTGAAGGATATGTCTTGACAGGTCGTCATGGATTCTTCGCATCTTACGAATCATTCCTTCGTGTCGTAGACTCTATGATTACTCAACACTTCAAATGGTTGCGTAAATCTAAGACTCACACGACATGGCGTAAAAACTACCCAGCCTTGAACTTGATTGCGACTTCAACTGTTTTCCAACAAGATCACAATGGCTACACTCACCAAGATCCAGGTATTTTGACTCACTTGGCAGAAAAAACTCCAGAATACATCCGTGAGTACTTGCCAGCAGATACTAATACGTTGCTTGCAGTGATGGACCAAGCCTTCAAGGCAGAAGATGTGATCAACTTGATCGTTTCTTCTAAACACCCACGTCCTCAATTCTACTCAGCTGACGAAGCAGAAGAATTGGTTCGTGAAGGATACAAGGTGATCGATTGGGCATCAACTGTTTCAGCAGATGAAGAGCCAGATCTTGTTATTGCAGCAGCAGGTACAGAGCCAAACTTAGAGGCACTTGCAGCCGTAACGATTCTTCACAAAGCCTTCCCAGAATTGAAGATCCGCTTTGTTAACGTTGTAGACATCTTGAAATTGCGTCACCCATCCGTCGACGCGCGTGGACTTTCAGATGAAGAGTTCGACAAGGTCTTCACCGCTGATAAACCAGTGATCTTTGCCTTCCACGGTTATGAAGGCATGATCCGTGACATCTTCTTCAACCGTCACAACCACAACTTGCGTGTGCATGGTTACCGTGAAAACGGAGATATCACAACACCATTCGATATGCGTGTGATGTCTGAGTTGGACCGCTTCCACTTGGCACAAGATGCAGCTAATGCAGCTCTTGGAGAAGCAGCAAGCGAATTTGCAGCTCAAATGGATGAAACAGTAGCCTTCCACAACGCCTATATCCGTGAAAATGGAGACGACATTCCAGAAGTTCAAAACTGGAAATGGGAAAACGTAAATAAATAATAGAAAGAGCCGGAGCAATCCGGCTTTTTTGTCTTATTTAGACCGTCTTTTACATTTCCAATTGTTTTTTTGAAACAGTTAAGCGCTGTTCCATCAGTTTGTGGAAGTCTTCTATCCACATAGAGGGTGGAATCACCTTGTGGATTGCATTGATGATGCTAGCGGTAAAAGAATTTGATATTTTTTTAAAAATATTTGATTAGCCCATCAGTAGCTAGGTGAATGATTTCCTAAAATAAAAAAGAATGCTGGAAAGTGGGATTGCTTGAGAAAGAAAATTACAAACGAATTCCAGTTTCTACAGTCAACCTGTTTTTATATCTTGGTTGACCATTAAGGGGTTGTTTGGTATAATAGGTTAACCATATTTAAAAACGAGGTTAACTAAAAAATGAAACAACATCATACTTTTTCAATTGTTCTTCCAGCTTTCGGAGCTGCTATTATTGCCACATTGGCTCAAATAGTTATCCCCATTGGTGCCGTTCCCATCACATTACAGACCTTTGCTGTGGGGCTGGTGGCCGCTATTTTTAAACCAAGAGAAGCTGCATTAGCTGGACTCCTCTATCTTCTCTTGGGAGCTATTGGTTTACCAGTTTTTGCAGGTGGAGGAGGTGGCCTTCAATCCTTCGTTAAACCTTCTGTAGGCTATTTGCTCGCTTATCCACTTTTTGCGTTTGTCACCTCTAAACTGACTCATGCTACAGCTCCTATTTGGAAAAATTTCTTAGCTTTTGTTTTAGGTGATGCTCTTGTCTTTGTCGGAGGTATCATCAGTCTTCACTTCCTTGGCAATATGCCTTGGTCTGGTGCTATAGCTGTTGGTTTAGTGCCTTTTATCATTCCTGATCTTTTGAAAGGCCTTGTTGTCGCTTTGGTGATGAAACCCATTTTAAAATCTTTAAAAAATCATAGCTACTTCCAATAAAAAAAGATTGAAGGCTCTGTTCACACGAACAATGTCTTCAATCTTTTTATTTTGCAAAATAAATGTCATAGTGCTTTGAACAAGCTGGATTAAACCGACTGTGACAATGAGAGCAAGAGATAGACTTTTGATAGTTTTCAATAGTCATCTCATGTAGACAAACACCACAGATAACTACCTTATCCTGCTTTATGTGGCAAGGATAAGCTCTAAATCTATGATCCTCTATATGATCATGACATTGATAACAGGCATAATACTTTTGACAGTCATAGCATTTTAGAGCAACAATATCTAGTGGAGAATGATAGTGTTGGCACCTACTTTCCTTATCTACCAGGAGGCCATGAATTTGTGCTACTGGTGGACAAGGAGTAGAAGCAATTGTCTTGCCCAGGACATCAGGTTCCTGATTTCTGAAAGTTTTTCTAGTGATTGTACTTTTACTATTTTCCATTAATCACATTATAGCACAAATGATTTGTATTTACAGGAGAAAAGTATAGTCGATTCACATGATTCATTGTGTCAATCTTACGCTTCTACGTAACAATAGTTTTCAGTTCTTATTTGATGAATCTTTAGGGACTGATTTTTATTTTA
This sequence comes from Streptococcus sp. OMI870, assembly GCF_047460295.1. NCBI lineage: Bacteria > Bacillati > Bacillota > Bacilli > Lactobacillales > Streptococcaceae > Streptococcus > Streptococcus sp. OMI870. The sequence continues at coordinate 210,471 of NZ_JASHGM010000002.1, read as the reverse complement.
CAATTTATAGATCTAGGAACTAAAGAAAAGACAGCTGGATATAAGTTCGGGAATCAAGCGTTTTCTAGAGAAAGATGGAAGAGTTTTCAAAGAAATATTGAAGAAAAACCGAAAAAATAGTAAAATGGAAGAGCTGATTGCAGCAAATCAATTTTTCTGTTTTCTCCTCTTTGGAGAAGTGTCCGACATTAGAAAATGGAGTATTTAATGAAGAAAAAAGTTATCTTGAAAAGCAGTATCCTAGCAGTCGCTGCCGGTCTCAGTGTTTTTGCGATCAATAGTGTCTTTGCAGACGAATTGCCCGTACAGTTCATGGGAGTCAATGACTTCCACGGTGCCTTGGAACAAACGGGGACAGCCCGTTTAGAAGGGGAGACTGTGAAGAATGCAGGAACAGCCCCACTTTTGGCAACCTATTTGAACGATTCGCAAAAAGAATTTGAAACGGAGAATGCTGGAAGTCCAAATGCTAGTATTCGTGTGCAAGCTGGAGATATGGTCGGCGCTAGTCCAGCCAACTCTGCCCTCCTTCAAGATGAACCATCTGTAAAAGTCTTCAATGAAATGAACTTTGAATACGGAACACTTGGAAACCATGAGTTTGACGAAGGACTTGGTGAATTCAACCGGATCATGAAGGGGGAAGCCCCAATACCAGGTCAATTCAACAAAATTGTGGATGAGTACCCACACGAAGCATCCAAGCAGGAAGTCGTGATTGCCAACTTGGTCGACAAAGATACTAACAAAATTCCATTTGACTGGAAACCTTATACCATCAAAGAAATCCCAGTCAATGACAAGACCGTAAAAGTTGGATTTATCGGGGTTGTTACGACAGAATTCCCAAATCTAGTCTTGCGTAAAAATCATGAACAATACCGCGTTTTGGATGAAGCAGAATCCATTGCCAAATATGCGCGTGAGTTGAATGACCAAGGGGTTCATGCCATCGCTGTCTTGGCCCACGTTGCTGCAACAAGTAAAAATGGGGTAGCAGAAGGACCAGCTGCAGACATGATCAAAAAATTAAACCAGATCTATCCTGAAAACTCTGTGGACCTTGTCTTTGCTGGTCACAACCACCAATATACAAATGGGATGGTCGGCAATACCTTGATTGTGCAAGGAACTTCTCAAGGAAAGGCCTACTCTGATGTCCGTGGAGTCTTAGATACAGATACAGCTGACTTTGTCAAAGCTCCAACTGCTAAAATTATCGCTGTCGATCCTTCTAAAGGTAAAGCTAAAGATGCCAAGGTCCAAGCGATCATCAATGAAGCCAACGAGACTGTTAAAAAGGTAACAGAAGCGAAAATTGGTTCAGCAGAAAAAGCAGAAAATATTACCCGTGAATTGAATGCGCAAAAAGAAAGTGCTGTTGGGGATCTGGTCACAGCTGCCCAATTGGATATTGCTAAAAAATCAGGCTATCCAGATGTTGATTTTGCCTTCACTAATAATGGGGGGATTCGTGCAGACCTCGTGGTGAAACCAGATGGAACTGTAACCTGGGGTGCAGCTCAAGCCGTGCAACCATTTGGAAATATCCTTCAAGTAGTCGAAATTACCGGAGACCAAATTTATAAAGCTTTGGACCAACAGTATGATGAGAAAGAACTTTACTTCTTGCAAATGGCAGGGATCAAGTACACCTATACCAAACCAGCGGATGCAACGGAAGAAAATCCTTATAAGGTCGTGAAAGTCTACAAGGCAGATGGCACAGAAATTGATCGTACCAAGACCTACAAAGCGATTATCAACGACTTCTTGTATGGTGGTGGAGATGGCTTCTCAGTCTTCCGTGATACAAAATTGATTGGGGCTATTAATCCGGATACAGAAGTCTTTATCCAATACATCGAAGATTTGAATAAGGCAGGGAAGAAGTTATCTGCTTCTATTTTAGGCAACAAGACCTTTGTAGAAAAAGTGGAAGAAGAAACTCCTGCACCTGAACCAACTCCACAACCGGAACCTCAGCCAGCACCAGTGGATCCAGCAACTCCTGTAGCTCCAGTGACTCCTGCTACCCCAACACCTCAACCTGAAAACCCAGTGAGTTCAGCTCAACCAGCTGCACCTGAAACGAAAGAAGTTGCAAGTGTTAAACCAGTCGCTGTTACCTATCATACGGGTGGTCAAGCAGAAGTAGCTGCTACGCCAGCAACTGGTCTTCCAAAAACAGGTCAAGATGAATTGGCTTCAACAGTCCTTAGCCTCTTTGGTATGACCTCACTAGCTTTGGCAGGCTTTGTAGCTAGCAAAAAACGTGAAGGTTAAGTCGTTCATACGTTAACTGACCCTAAAAAACGTCCGTTCTTTTAAGAAACGGACGTTTTTCATGTCTTAGGCTGTTGTCTCCACCCAGACACTGCGAACAAAGAAGATACTGATGAGGGCGAGGGCTAGGAAGATCCCTGCAACATAATAGTAGGGTTGGTCGAGAGTTGTTGAACGACCAGAGAGGTTAACAATGCCTCGGTAGAGGGCCCCTGCAGTTGCCGTAGCAACCGCTGAGTTCCAAAGATTGAGAGTGATTCGAGAAAGCCCCTTGACTACTAATTGTAGAGCCACTAGCAGGGCGCCACCGATCAAAGGGATCAAGAAGAGGTAGTGCATGAAGGAGGAGGTTTCGCCAAAACTAAAGTGTTCGTAGATGCGACTTCCGACAAAGAAGAAAGCTGAAATCAGAGTGTACCAGAGGATGGACTTTTTCAACCGTTGTTTAATAGGATTAGTAACCGATGTAGACAATGTCACTCACCGCCCTTTCTGAGATAGTACCATTTGTAGTTGGTTTGTTAATAACCTGGCCATTGAAGTAAAGGGTAGAAGATCCACCACCATCCAGGTTGTAGGCTGTTTTAACGCCATAAGACTTCATCACTTCCGCTAATTGGTAGAGAGACAGCCCTTGGCTTTCTGAAGTCCGTCCATCTGACACGACGATAATGTAGTGGTTTTCATCGATGATCCCAATGGCAGTTCGTGGATTAGAGGCCATGGATTGCCCCACCTCTGAATTGGTATCGACAGTTATTTCCCCATTTTCAACCAAGGAAGGTCCGAAGGCAAGGAGATTGACGACGCCATCTTCGACTAATTGATCGGCAGAGATTTCGTCTTCGTAAATAATTTTGAAGGAACCATCCTTGTAAATGGCTAAGTCGCCATTGCTAAAGTCTTCACGAACCGTATCGCGATAAACCACTCCGTTTCGGATGACATAGCCGGTGCTATTGGCTCCGTAGTAGTCTCCATTGACGGCTAGAATGGCATTATTCTCAGCTGCAGTGACAGAGGTCTTAGCCGTCACGTTTGTTCCATAGGTATTTTGGGCTAGAGCCGTCTTGAGATAGTCTGAGGAGCTAACCCTAATATCTGCAATGTAAACCTGGGTGTTTTCAACTGTTTTTTCTGTCAAGTTTACCTGGATATTGTCATCGGAGTAACTGGTATCTGTAGTGGTAGCAGTTGCTGCAGCTTTTTTGGCCGCCGTGGTATCCGATGTGGTCGCACTAACGGTTTGGATGGCATCTGATAAGACGAAGGTCTTAAGCATAGAATAGCTGAAGGAGCTTGTTAGCAGGATACCAAAACAAGCAGCATAGGTATAAGATTTTTTAAAGAATTTCATGGTGGGTAGCAGTCCTTTCTTTGAAGATCACTTTTTTCTGGATCACCCATGAGACCAGAAAGAGTAGGAAGCCAACGACAATTTTACTGATCAGGAGATTGAGCCCCAAAGCAGTATAGAAGAGTCGAATCAAGAGCGTATCTAGAATAAAGAGGCCGAGGGCTAGACCAAAGTAGCCACTTCCAGTTCGGGCTACGCTGTCTTTGTTCTTAAAGACGAGACGTTTGTTGGTCGAGTAGTTAAAGATAGAGCTGGCCACACGAGCGATCCCGTTCGCTAGGAGAATGCGAAGACTAATCGGTACGGCCATCATCACGAAAAGAAAGAAGGCGTAGACCAGGTAATCCACGATAAAGCTACTGAGGGAAGAGAGGGCAAACTTGAACATGTCCTTGTAGATCATGAGGCCGTCGCGAACAGGACGGAAGTGGGACCCTTCATTGTCATTGATGTAGACTGTTTCAATCGGAACTTCTAGGATGGGATAGGCCTTACTAGCTGCCAGCAGAACATTCATCTCATATTCATAACGCTGTCCTTCAACCTCAAGCATGAAAGGTAACATATTTGTAGTGAAGGCCCGTAAGCCTGTTTGGGTATCGCTGACCGCCACTCCGGTTTGTTGTTTGAAGAGGAAACGGGTCAATTTATTCCCGAAAGCAGAACGCAAAGGAACTTGGCCAGAAAAGGCGCGTGCTCCTAAAATAAGTGCTCCAGGATGCTCTTGAGATTGCTTAACAACTCTGAAAATATCCCAAATTTTGTGCTGACCGTCTGCATCAGCTGTAACAATGCTTCCATAGGTACCTCTTTCTAGGATGTATGCATAAGCAGTCTTGAGAGATTGCCCTTTTCCTTGGTTGTGCTCGTGGGTCAGGACTGTCGCAAGACCGTCCAATTTGTCAAAAATCACTTTCTTGTCGGCGTCACTACCATCGTCGACCACGATGATTTCAAGATCACTTTTAGCATGGACCAAGCGAACCAATTTGACAAGATTCAGATCCGGTTGATAGGCGGGGATGATAAGATAATTCATAATCGTTCCTCGTTTCTTGAGATTTGTTGTAGCTAGTATAAAGACTCAAGCTTAAAGCTAACTGATATCAGTTTTCTTTAAGGAAAAGGGATAGGAAAGGAGTATCTTTCCTTCTATAATTGTCATTTTTCAGGGGAAGCTTTCCTTTCATCTCATAGGACACGCAAAAAAATGATGTTTCAAATCCTAAAGATAATCCTTGCCTTTGTTCGAAAAGTCTGGTATAATAGTTTCTTGTGAGTAAACCTCACTTACCCCTTGCAAAGACTTGGGGTCATTAGTCCAAAAGGAGGAACATTATCAATGGCTAAATACGAAATTCTTTATATTATTCGTCCAAACATTGAAGAAGAAGCTAAAAACGCTTTGGTAGCACGTTTCGATTCTATCTTGACTGACAACGGTGCAACTGTTGTTGAATCAAAAGATTGGGAAAAACGTCGTCTTGCATACGAAATCCAAGATTTCCGTGAAGGACTTTACCACATCGTAAACGTTGAAGCGAACGACGACGCAGCTCTTAACGAGTTCGACCGTCTTTCAAAAATCAACGGTGACATTCTTCGTCACATGATCGTAAAAGTTGACGCGTAAGAAATCATCAGAGGTGACTTATGATTAACAATGTTGTACTTGTCGGTCGTATGACCCGTGATGCTGAACTTCGCTATACTCCAAGCAATCAAGCAGTTGCTACTTTCAGCCTAGCTGTCAACCGCAACTTCAAGAGTCAGAATGGAGAGCGCGAAGCCGATTTCATCAACTGTGTGATCTGGCGTCAGCAAGCAGAAAACTTAGCAAATTGGGCTAAGAAAGGTGCTTTGATTGGGATTACCGGTCGCATTCAAACACGTAATTACGAAAACCAGCAAGGTCAACGTGTTTATGTCACTGAAGTCGTAGCAGATAGCTTCCAATTATTGGAAAGCCGTGCAGCACGCGAAGGGCATGCAGGTGGAGGTTATTCATCAGGCAATGGTGGTTTTGCTGGAAATGCAACCCCAAGCTTTGGTGGATCTGAACCAAGTAATGCAGTACCTAACTTTGGTCGTGAGGAAAACCCATTTGGAGCTAATCCAATGGATATCTCAGACGACGATCTTCCATTCTAAGAATGGGTTTAACGAATTAAAACTATAAAGGAGAATTAAACATGGCTCAACAACGTCGTGGCGGATTCAAACGCCGTAAAAAAGTTGATTACATCGCAGCAAACAAAATCGAATATGTCGATTACAAAGATACTGAGCTTCTTAGCCGTTTCGTTTCAGAACGTGGGAAAATCCTTCCTCGTCGTGTAACTGGAACTTCAGCGAAGAACCAACGTAAAGTAACAACAGCTATCAAACGCGCTCGCGTAATGGCTTTGATGCCTTTCGTAAACGAAGATTAAAGAAAAGACCCTGGTGGGTCTTTTTTTCAGGTTCGGGTGGACCTCTTTGACCTTTCCCTAGCTCTAATCGTGTTATAATGTGGGAAGAAATATATCAAGGAGGGAACTATGAAGGAAGGTGTAATCATCAGGAGGATGATAAAGGCAGATATTGAGCACATCTCTCAAGCCTTTATCCACCAAGGGTGGCCGGGTAGAAAGGATATCTTGACCAGCTATTTTCAGGATCAGGAGAATGGAGAAAGGGACGTATTAGTAGTTGAGTCGGATGGACTTGTGGCAGGTTATATCACTATATTGCCTGCTGCCAAGCACGGTCCTTTCGTGGGAGTCTATCCTGAACTATCTGATTTTAATGTTTTTGAGCCATTTAGAAATCGAGGAATTGGGAATCAACTCTTAGAAGAGGCGGAAAAAAGAGTCCGGCTACTATCAGAGTTTGTTACTTTAGGGGTTGGTTTACACTCGGGTTATGGCCCAGCTCAAAGACTGTATGTTAAACGAGGCTATATCCCAGATGGATCTGGAATTTGGTTTAGGGATCAGCCCTTGGCCCCTTACAGTTCTTGTGAAAACAATGATGACTTAGTCCTCTATTTTTCAAAAAGGTTGAACAGGGAAATACAGTAAAACAAAAACGGATGAAAACTTCATCCGTTTTCTTAGCGACGAGTTGCGGGTGCTGTGCTCGAACTTTTAATATTAAAACGTTTCTTGAGGTAGAAGCGAAGGGCGAGTGCTAAAGCTCCTAAAAGGATCGCAAGGATATCTGGAATGGTTGGGTTGAGGACTTGTGGGAGTAATGAGGTGAAGGACAAGACGATGACCCAAAGGAACATGACGCCAACAAGAATCGGCATAGATTTCCAAAGAGAGGGACGCTCACTGCGATCTTTTGTGCCATCCATATACTGATAGAAGAAGTAGTACATGAGGTATAAGAGCAGAGCCCCTGTCAAACTTCCAAGAATCAAGGTGATCAAACCATAGCCAGTACGACGCGGTGCGACCAAGTTCATGAAGGCTGAAATGGCAGCAAAGACACCAAAAATAAAGAGGAAGGAATCCAAAATCATGAGAGAAGGAGCATCGTTTAATTTTGGATGCTCTTTTTCATAGCGTTCTTTCTCGCTGAAAGAGTTAGCCCAGACAGTTGGAGCTCCAAAAAGAGTCCGTGCCGGAATTCCTTTTCCTTGGTTCTCATGGATAGCTGGAAGAATTTCTTGGAGGAGGCTTTCTGCTTCTTCCTCTGTCTTTCCGTTTTCAAGCAATTGGTGTTTGGCGATCCGGATAAATTCTTGGTTTTTCTTGCTAAGTTGGCTAAGATCGATGTGAGACATAAATACTCCTTTGATATACAAGTGTTGTTAGAACCATTTTTTATGGATGAGGTAGATGACGAGGGATCCAGTCAGGGCAAAGGCGATGAAGATAATGAGCCAAAAGGCATGGGCTTCGCCGTTGAGCGGAAGCTCATTGTCCTTGAAGTTCATCCCATAGGCCGAGAAAATCATGGTTGGGATGGACATGACGATGGTCACCATAGCCAAGGTCTTCATGATATTATTCTGGTTGTTGGAGATGATCGATGCGAAGGTATCGGTCATGGAGTGGAGGATGTTTCCATAAATATCCGCCATCTCAATGGCCTGTTGAGTCTCGATCAAGGTATCTTCCAATAGATCCTCGTCTTCCAGGTATTTCTTGATGTTACTAGTGGCACTGGTCAATTTCTTGATCACGCGCTCATTGGTTTTCAGAGAGGCCTTGAAGTAGACGATGGTTTTTTCTAACTCCATCAGTTCAATCAGCTCTTCGTTACGAGTTGATTTATGGAGTTGACTTTCAATCTGTTCACTCTTGCGATCCAGGGTACGAAGCGCGGTCAAGTAGAGCTCGGCATTTCGATAAAGGATCTGAAAGATAAAGCGAGACCGCATGAAGGTATAGAAATTCCGTAAGCGACGATTGATAAAGGTATCTAGCAAAGGCAATTCTTCCAAACATGTGGTGATAATGGCCTCTTCAGTTAGAATGATTCCCAAAGGGATGGTGACATAGTAGGTCTGGTTGTTCCGCTCTTCCTTGATGGGAACGTCTACGATGATCAAGGTATACTCATCTTCGATGGTCATACGGGACATTTCTTCCGCATCGAGTGGTGCCCGTAAGTCGGCAATATCAATATTAAATGCAGAGGCGATTTCCATTGATTCACTTTGAGAAGGGTTGACAAGGTTGATCCAGCTACCGGGTTCCAGTGTCTCTATTTCTTTAAATTCAGTCGTTGTTGATAAAAAGACCTGTTTCATGGTGCCTCCCCTTGTTTTTTTACACCTTAACATTATAACAGAAAAAGCACGTTTTTGGATAAAAGAATACTAAAAAATTTGTTATAATGGAGGATAACAAAAAGGTGAATTAGAGTAAAAACATGCAAGATAAAATTGTCATTCATGGGGCACGCGCCCATAATTTAAAAAATATAGATGTGGAAATTCCACGCGATAAGTTGGTCGTGGTGACGGGCTTGTCAGGATCTGGAAAGTCTAGTCTGGCCTTTGACACCCTCTATGCAGAAGGCCAACGTCGTTACGTGGAGAGCTTGTCAGCCTATGCTCGGCAGTTTTTGGGGAATATGGAAAAACCCGATGTAGATTCGATTGATGGCTTAAGCCCCGCTATTTCTATCGACCAAAAAACCACTAGTAAAAATCCGCGTTCCACTGTGGGGACGGCAACTGAGATCAATGACTACCTGCGCTTGCTCTATGCGCGTGTAGGTACGCCTTATTGTATCAATGGCCATGGGGCGATTACCGCTTCTTCAGTTGAGCAGATCGTTGATCAAGTTTTGGAATTACCAGAGCGCCAGCGCCTGCAAATTTTAGCCCCTATTATCCGCAAGAAAAAAGGCCAGCATAAGAATATTATTGAAAAGGTGCAAAAAGACGGCTATGTTCGGGTGCGGGTTGACGGTGAGATCTATGATGTGACAGAGGTCCCAGAACTGTCTAAAAGCAAACAGCACACGATTGAAGTGGTGGTGGACCGGATCGTGATCAAAGAGGGCATCCGCTCGCGTCTCTTTGATTCGATTGAGGCAGCTCTTCGGATAGCGGACGGTTATGTAGTGATTGATACCATGGATGGAAAGGAACTGCTCTTTTCGGAGCACTATGCTTGTCCAGTCTGTGGCTTTACCGTTCCTGAATTAGAGCCCCGTCTCTTTTCTTTCAATGCGCCTTTTGGCTCTTGTCCAGATTGTGATGGACTAGGGATCAAGCTAGAAGTTGATTTGGATTTAGTGGTGCCAGATGATCGCTTAAGCCTTCGCGAAGGAGCCCTTGCTCCTTGGAATCCGATCTCTTCCAACTACTATCCTCAGATGTTGGAACAGGCCATGATCCAGTTTGGTATTAATATGGATCAGCCTTTCTCAGAACTTTCTCCAGAAGAAAAGGACCTGGTCCTCTATGGTTCAAAGGGCAAGGAATTCCACTTCCACTATGAAAATGAGTTTGGTGGGGTTCGAGATATCGACATTCCCTTTGAAGGAGTCGTAACCAATATTCACCGTCGTTTCCGTGAGACCAATAGTGATTTCACCCGCAACCAAATGCGCTCCTATATGAACGAATTGACCTGTGCGACCTGCCATGGCTACCGTCTCAATGACCAGGCTCTTTCTGTTCGTGTTGGTGGGGAGAAAGGGATGCATATCGGGGAGGTGTCGGATCTATCGATTGCGGATCATTTGAAAGCCGTTGATCAGTTGGTTTTAACGGACAATGAAGCTACGATTGCAAGACCGATTCTAAAAGAGATTAAGGATCGCTTGACCTTCTTAAACAATGTAGGCCTCAACTACTTGACCTTGTCTCGATCAGCTGGGACCTTGTCAGGTGGAGAAAGCCAGCGCATTCGCTTGGCAACCCAGATCGGTTCAAACCTCTCTGGAGTCCTTTATATCTTGGATGAGCCGTCAATCGGGCTCCACCAGCGGGACAATGACCGCCTGATTGCCAGTCTCAAAAAGATGCGTGATTTAGGCAATACCTTGATCGTCGTCGAACACGACGAAGATACCATGAGAGAAGCAGACTACCTGATCGACGTCGGCCCAGGTGCCGGTGTCTTTGGTGGAGAGATCGTTGCTGCGGGAACTCCAAAGCAGGTGGCTCGTAATAGTAAATCCATTACCGGCCAATATTTGTCCGGCAAGCGCAAGATTCCGGTTCCAACAGAGCGCCGTTCAGGAAATGGTCGTTCTATTGAAATTACAGGGGCCAGTGAGAACAACTTACAAGATATTACAGCGCGTTTTCCTCTGGGCAAATTTATCGCAGTCACTGGAGTTTCCGGTTCTGGGAAATCGACCTTGATCAATGGCATCTTGAAAAAAGCCATCGCTCAAAAGCTCAACCGCAATTCGGAAAAACCAGGGAAATACAAGACCATTCAGGGGATTGAGCATATCGATCGCTTGATCGACATTGATCAAAGTCCGATTGGCCGGACTCCTCGTTCCAATCCAGCGACCTATACAGGCGTCTTCGATGACATTCGCGATCTCTTTGCTCAGACCAATGAAGCCAAAATTCGGGGCTATAAAAAAGGCCGCTTTAGTTTCAATGTCAAGGGTGGGCGTTGTGAAGCCTGCTCAGGAGATGGGATCATCAAGATTGAAATGCACTTCTTACCGGATGTCTTTGTTCCTTGTGAAGTCTGCCATGGACGTCGTTACAATAGTGAGACTCTCGAAGTCCACTACAAGGAAAAAAATATCGCAGAAGTGCTGGATATGACGGTCAAAAAGGCAGTCGAATTCTTCAAGCACATTCCAAAAATTGAACGCAAACTCAAGACCATCCAAGATGTGGGCTTGGGCTATGTAACGCTGGGTCAACCAGCGACCACTCTTTCAGGTGGGGAGGCACAACGGATGAAGTTGGCTTCCGAATTGCACAAGCGCTCTACAGGGAAATCCTTCTATATCTTGGATGAACCAACGACAGGTCTCCATACCGAAGACATTTCCCGCTTGATCAAGGTCTTAGAACGGTTTGTGGATGATGGCAATACGGTCCTTGTGATCGAGCACAATTTGGATGTCATTAAGACGGCAGACCATATCATTGATTTAGGACCGGAAGGCGGTGTCGGTGGTGGAACCATTATTGCAACTGGAACACCAGAGGAGGTCGCAACAACCCCTGCTAGCTACACAGGACAGTATTTGAAAGGAAAACTACAATGAACCAACGGATCAGTAACTTAAGAAACAAAATGAAAGCTCAAAACCTCAAAGCGGTACTGATTAACAATTTAAAAAATGTTTTTTATTTGACCAATTTTTGGGGATCAAATGGGACTGCCTTGGTGACAGAAGAACGTGTGGTACTCTTCACCGATTCACGCTACACTATCCATGCCCATGCGACTTGTTTTCCCTTTGTAGAGATTGTGGAAACCCGCGATGAGTTGACTGCCGCTGCAGAGATCGTCAAGGACCTTGGGATCAAAGATCTTGGTTTTGAGGACGAAGTGACGGTGGCCTACCATGCCCGGATGACGGCTGTTTTCAGTGGCGTCAACCTTCAACCTCTAGCGAACTTCGTCATGGAATTGCGCTTGATTAAGGATGAAACAGAGATTGCGGCCATTAAAAAAGCTTGTAGTATTTCGGACCAAGCCTTCCATGATATTTTAGACTATATCAAGGTAGGGAAAACGACAGAGTTGGAAGCAGCGACTTTCCTAGATTTTAGAATGCGGGAGTTGGGGGCTTCTGGTGTATCTTTTGATATTATTTCAGCAGCTGGCGAACGCTCTGCCATGCCTCACGCGACTCCAAGTGATCGGGTGATTTCAGCAGGAGATGCCTTGACCCTTGATTTTGGCTGTTTGTATGACCACTATGTCAGTGATATGACTCGGACGATCTACGCTGGCCATGTCAGCGACAAGGAAAGAGAAATCTACGAAACAGTTTTAAAAGCCAATCAAGCTTTGATTGCTGCTGCTAAAGATGGTCTTGGCTTCCGTGATTTTGATAAAATCCCTCGGGATGTGATTGAAGCAGCCGGCTATGGCCAATACTTCACTCATGGAATCGGTCATGGGATTGGGCTGGATATCCATGAAGAACCCTACTTCAGCCAAACGTCTAAAGAGGTGATCAAGGCGGGGATGGTCTTGACAGATGAGCCGGGAATCTACATTGAAGGGCTATCTGGTGTGCGCATCGAAGATGACCTCTTGATCACGGAAACAGGCTGTGAGGTCTTGACCCTTGCTCCAAAAGAATTGATTGTTCTATAGAATCGATTGAGTTTTTCTTAGCTCCTATTTAAAAAATAACAATAAGAAAAGAGGCCTATGAAAAAACATATTTTAGTATTGGGAATCCTTCTAGTAGCCCTTCTATTTGTATTTGTCCCTCAAGCCCATGCGGGTGTTGGGAATACACATAGTGGTGGTAGTAGCACTATTCATTCTGGTGGTGGTGGCGGTGGAAGTAGTTGGTCTGGTGGATCCAGTAGCTACAGTTCTAGTTCTGGAACAGACTCTGGTGGTATTGCAGTTGTCGCTATCATTGGCTTAGTTGGTTTTGTCTATAATCTGGCCAAAGAGGCTAATGAGAGTGATGATTCGTCCTATTCAAATAATGGTCCAAAATGGACAACCGAAGAACGGGCGGGTCGACCAATTGAAAACAACTATGAAGCGATTCGCCGCATCCGAAAATTGGACCCAATGTTTGATGAAGACCGCTTTTTGTCGCAAGTCAAGCTGGTTTACCTTCAATTACAGTCTGCCTGGACAGAAAAAGATTGGAATTCTGTTCGAAACTTAGAAAGTACCAGTCTTTATGAGCAACACTTGACGCAGTTGCAAGAGCATATTCGAGCAAAAACGACCAATGTTTTAGAGCGCGTGCGTGTGGAAAATTCGAAGATCAAAGACTTTATCGAAAATCCAGGTGGCAATGACCGCATCGAAGTCATTCTATCTTCGACCATGAGAGATTACATTCGAAACGATGAATCGGGTCGTGTGATCGAAGGGGATCCAACCAAAGATCTCTTTACCGTTTACCGCATGGTCTTTCTCCGGGAACACGGGGCTCAGACAGAGATCATTAAGAATTCAGAAGTCGTCAGTGATCACTGTCCGAACTGTGGTGCACCACTGACCATCGATTCGATCGACAAGTGTGAATATTGCCAAGCGTCCTTGAAACACAATCCAAAAGATTGGGTCTTGGATGTTTATGAAGTTGTGGATGAAATTGAATTCTACAGATAGGAGAATGTATGGGATTTATTAATGCAGCCCTTTCAGCGGGTATTTCAAGTTTTCAAGATAGTAAATTTAAGGAAGCCATTACTTTGCCAGAAGCTATTCCAGCAACGGCTTTGGCTATCAAGGGACAGCTCTTGACCAAAGATCCGGACGGACGCTCTCGTCAGAGCAACCAAAATACTGGCCTTTTGACAGATGGCTCTGTCGTCATTGTCCCTCAAGGCTATGTCGCTCTATTAGTCAACAATGGAACTTTTTTGGGAGACCTTCTAGAAGCAGGAAGCCACGAATGGCAAGCCGGTGAGAATGCTTGGTTGTTTGAAAAGGGCGGAGTGAAAGGGACTTGGGACCAGTTCAAGAATCGCTTCTCATTTGGTGGCCAAGTGGTCACCCAACAGGAAATTATTTTTGTGCGGATGCAACCTTTTACAGGAAATAAATTTGGCACCCAAAATCCAGTCGAGTACTTTAGCGACCGTTACCAACAGCTTCTTAGCATTCGCTTTTATGGTCTCTATGACGTTAAAGTAGCAGATCCTGTACTCTTTTACGTCAGTGCAGTTAGTCGCCAAATTACGGCGGACAAACCTTTTACTTTAGAAGATGTGGCTCAGGGAACCTTGCGCCAAAACTTAGCACCAAAGATTGCAGTGGCTATTTCAAAATATACGGCTGAAAATAAGGCGGACATATACAATATCAATGCGGACCAAGATGTCTTCAATGAAGTCGCAAAGCGCGAAGTGAACAAAACTTGGTCAGAATTATATGGTATTGAATTAACCAATGTCCTTATCGAAGATCTGAGCTATGATGCAGATAGTATGGCCAAGGTCAATAAACTGGATAGTGAATTGGTAGCGATGAAGTACAATACCATTGAAATTGAAGAGCGTCGCGCCCGCAATGAGGCCTTGGTGGCAGCTGCTAAAAATGAAGGTGGCAATGGTATGAACATGATCATGGGGATGAACCTGGGCCAAGCTCTGGGGAATGATCTGCAAAAACAAGCCTCTCCAGCTCCAGATAAACCACATACCTTCTATATTGAAGTTGATGGCAAATATGTCCATGTGACCAAAGATGCGGATGGCAATATTGTCCCCGTTGACTAATTGGAGAAATGAGGCTTAGAGATCGAGTGGCTCCAACACCTAGTCTTTGCCTTCTTTCCTGACTAAAAAGAAAAGATTGCTGTTTGAGAAAAATCAAATAGTGTGTTACAATAAAGAGTAATCTATTTTTAAAAAAGAGGTAATAAAACATGATCGAAGCAAGTAAATTGAAAGCTGGTATGACTTTTGAAACAGCTGATGGAAAATTGATCCGCGTTTTGGAAGCTAGCCACCACAAACCAGGTAAAGGAAACACTATCATGCGTATGAAATTACGTGATGTCCGTACTGGTTCAACATTTGATACAAGCTATCGTCCAGAAGAAAAATTTGAACAAGCGATTATCGAAACAGTTCCAGCTCAATACTTGTACAAAATGGATGATACAGCTTACTTCATGAACACTGAAACATATGATCAATATGAAATTCCAGTGGTGAACGTCGAACAAGAATTGCTTTACATCCTTGAAAACTCAGAAGTAAAAATTCAATTCTACGGAAGCGAAGTAATCGGTGTAACAGTTCCTACAACTGTTGAATTGACTGTTGCAGAAACTCAACCATCTATCAAAGGTGCTACAGTGACTGGTTCTGGTAAACCTGCTACAATGGAAACAGGTTTGGTCGTAAACGTTCCTGACTTCATCGAAGCTGGACAAAAATTGGTCATTAACACTACTGAAGGAACATACGTTTCTCGTGCATAAGAGACATCTCAGGGTGTCAAATAGAAAGGAACTTCTATGGCAACTGAACAATTTGGTGACATCGTTATTGCACCACGTGTATTAGAAAAAATTATTGCGATTGCGACAGCAAAAGTAGAGGGTGTCTATTCGCTCGAAAATAAGAGTGTTTCAGATAGCTTATCAAAACGCTCACTTGGACGTGGCGTCTACCTTCATACGGAAGAAGATGGTCAAGTTTCAGTAGACATCTATCTCTATTTGGAGTACGGAGTTGCTGTGCCATCTGTCGCTGTAGCGATTCAAAAGGCGGTCAAGTCTGCGGTTTATGATATGGCAGATGTAACCTTGGATGCTGTCAACATTCACGTTGTCGGTATCGCGACGGAAAAATCTCCAAAACCAGATTTGAAAGACTTGTTTAACGAGGACTTCCTCAATGACTGATGAAATTTTATTAGAATCACGTCGAGATTTGCGTGAGCGCGCCTTCCAAGCCTTGATGGCCTTGGAATACGATGGAGACATTGTGGAAGCTTGTCGCTTTGCTTATTTACATGACAAGGACCTAGCCGAAGACAAAGAAGTCGATCTTCCTGCCTTTCTCATGAACCTCGTGACGGGTGTTTATCAGTCTAAAGATCAATTGGACCAACAAATCGGTCAACATTTGAAAACTGGTTGGACGGTAGAGCGCTTGACCTTGGTGGAGAAAAACATCCTTCGTCTTGGAATTTATGAAATAACAGAGTTTGATACACCACAGATCGTTGCAGTCAATGAAGCGGTGGAATTGGCCAAATCCTTTTCAGATGAAACCTCTTCACGATTTGTCAATGGTGTTCTCAGTCAATTTGTAACAGAAGAATAATCAAAAAGAGCCGATGGCTCTTTTTTTGAATGAAAAATGAGAGTGGGACAGAAATCGGTAATTCGTTTAGAATTCGATTTTGTCGTCCCACCTCCGCACAGTTGAGTAGGGCTGTAAAAGCTGATGAAATCAGCGTAGTAGAGCCCACTCAACCACTGCGTCTTGCTCGACAATCCAAAGACAATTGAGAGGCTAGGACTTTTTCCCAGCCTCTGCTTTTAAACACTTTTTCCAGAGTGGAGACTAACGGGCAAGAAATAACCGGTAGTGGCTACTTTTTTTCCTTCAATCTTTTGGAGTAAGAGGTCCACCATCAGAACTGCAATATCCTTTAGAGGTTGCTGGATGGTGGTTAGTTCGGGAGTATAGGTCTCGATGAACTGGGTGCCATCATAACCAATCACTTTTAGATCTTGAGGAATCTGAAGGTCAAGCTCTTTTGCGACCTTCATGATCAAAATTGCTGTCAAATCATCCGAAGCAAAAATAGCATCTGGTTTTTGCTGGGTTAAAATCTGTTTGATCTCCATTTCTTTGCGAATGGGAGAGAAATCACTGGAAACGTTGATGATCAAAGACTCGGGCAGAACCGATGCGAAGCCTGCATGACGAAAACCGGTTGGGGAGTTGGAGTTGTCATTCCCTGTGATCATCATAATGTTTTGAGCCCCAGTTTTAACTAACGTTTCTGCTGCTAGCATACCGCCAGCGTAGTTGTCTGATGAGACAACGGGAATCTCTGGGGAGAGGTTGCGGTCAAAGGCAATAATCGGAGCAGTTACTCGGTTGTAATCCTCAATCCCTAAATTGTGGCTTCCTGAAATGATGCCATCCACTTGGTTAGCTTCCAACATCTCAATGTATTCCCGCTCTTTTTCAGAGTCGTGTTCACTATTGCAGATGATGGTCTTGTAGCCATGTTTGAAGAGTTGGTACTCTAATTTATCAATTAATTCTGCGTAGAAAACATTGCTGATATTAGGAAAAATCAAGCCAACCAACTTGGCTGATTTCCCTTGGAGACTACGAGCAACATTGTTGGGCTTATAGCCCAGCTCTCGCATGGCTTCTTGGACTTTTTGGATCGTTTTTTCAGATAGGTAGCCTTTTTTATTGATGACCCGTGAGACTGTAGTAGGGCTGACACCGGCGAGTTTGGCGACATCAGTTAGCTTTGCGACCATGATCAAGTTCATAGTAGGTTCCGGTAGGGTTTCCAGACTTGATCAAAATACCATTTTGATCAGCATGTGGGAAGACCCGGCCAGAAAATACTTTTTCTCCTTTATTGATAAAGATTTCAAAAATCGAATTGTCAATGAAAATATTAGCAGTTGTAGCTTGGTTAGCGATTGTGCAGCTACGGCTAGTTCCAAAGTCTTGGGCATATTGCTCACCAGCCTGGCTACGATCGACTGTGACTAATCCTTTCGCTAGATCGAATGTGAGAAATAAGCCCTTTCCTTCTGGATTTGCAAAGAGGACGATCTCATTTTGGCTGTCTTTTTCAAATTGCAATTCCAATTCATAGCAGTTCTTGGTTTGAACCTTGTTGGCAAATTCCTCACGCTCAACGCGTAAGTCCTTGATGGCTTCAACTGGGTATTGGTAGAGCTTTCCGTCTTTGATGGTTACTTCTTTGACCAGTGAGAGTGCTCCTTGGTAGTCATAGGAATCCGTTGGATAGGAAACATCTGGAAGACCAAGCCAGCTGACAGCATAGGCGCGTCCATCAGGTGCATTGAATCCTTGAGTTGCATAGGCTTCAAAACCATAGTCTAGATTGTGCAATTCGGATACATCGACCAGTTTAGCCTTTTCTGGATCAAAGCTTGCCCCAATCTTGTACATATTTGGGTAAATGTTTTCATAATCGCATACCGATTTGTCCAATCCTTGAGGACAGTAGAGGAGAACTGGTTGATCCTCTACAAAGACCAGATTGGGACATTCCATCATGTAAGCTGTCCGGTCATTTGCAAAATCCAAGTCACCGACTTCAACCCAGTTGGTATAGTCGTTATCAACAGCCTTATAGAGACGGATGAATCCTTTCTTCTCAATGTCTTGGCCACCAACGATAGCGTAGTATTGACCTTTAAAATTAAAAATCTGTGGGTCACGGAAGTGATCAGTAGAATCAGCCGGTTGATCAATCAAGATCTTGTCAATTTTTTCGATCTTTCCTTCTTTGTCCATAAAAGCACCGACTTGGTAGGGATGGCGGACCCATGCTGCATCCCGAACATTTCCAGTATAGAATAAGAATAGTTTGTCACCAAACTGCATGGCTGATCCGGAATAAGCTCCATGGCTATCCAGATCTGTGTCTGGAAGAAGTGTTACACCAGTTTCTGTGAAATGAACCAAGTCTTCACTTTCTGTTTGTACCCATGATTTTAACCCATGGGCTGCACCAAATGGGAAATTTTGGTAAAACAAGATCCATTTTCCATCAAAGTAGGAAAAACCGTTAGGATCATTTAAGAGACCAGCCTTTGGCTCTACATGGTAGTGTGTATGCCAAGGAGATTTCGCCATGTTTTCTTGGATCGTTTGCTTTTCCTCTGTTGTCCAGTCTTCATAACGTCGGTAACGACGTTCAGTTGTCCATTCCATTTTAGTCCTCCGAATTTTTTCTTACTTCCATAGTAACGATTTCCCATTAAAAATGCAAGCATTAAATGAAAAAAACGGCAAAAAATGTCAAACGATTGACATCTATTTGGTTCCCTAGAGAAAAGAGGAGAAGTTGAAAATTTGTGAAAAAATGAAAGAAAATGAAAACAAAGAGTAGCTTTAAAGGGCTAAAGACTGTAGTTTAGGCCTATCTTGAAATGAAAATAGTTTCATACCGTCAAAAGGTATCAAAAAGTCTAAAAAAGTTTCAAAAAAATCCTGCAAAACGGTTGACATATTTTCAATACGTGGTACAATTAAAAACGTAGAAACGGTTGAACCGTTTACATTACAAAATATAAGGAGATTTTTGCAAATGTCAAATACAGAAATTGCAAAGAAGGTCATCGATGCCATCGGTGGAGTTGAGAATGTTAGCAGTGTAGCTCACTGTGCAACTCGTCTTCGCGTGATGGTAAAAGATGAATCAAAAATCAACAAAGATGTTGTTGAAAACCTTGAAAAAGTACAAGGTGCTTTCTTTAACTCAGGTCAATACCAAATCATCTTTGGTACTGGTACTGTAAATAAGATTTATGATGAGGTAGTAGCTCTAGGTTTGCCAACTTCATCAAAAGACGAAATGAAAGCAGAAGCTGCAAAACAAGGGAACTGGTTCCAGCGTGCGATTCGTACTTTCGGAGACGTATTTGTCCCAATTTTGCCAGCAATTGTAGCTACTGGTTTATTTATGGGTATTCGCGGTGCGATTGCGCAGGATCAGGTATTGTCTTTGTTTGGAACCACAGCAGATGCATTTAAAGCGACAAATTTCTATACTTATACTGTAGTCTTAACTGATACAGCTTTTGCATTTTTCCCTGCCCTAATTTGTTGGTCAGCATTCCGTGTATTCGGTGGAAATCCAATAATTGGGCTGGTGCTTGGTCTGATGATGGTAAACTCGGCACTTCCAAATGCTTGGGATGTGGCGAGCCAAGCAACAAAATTTGCAGTTGATCCATCAAAAGATATTCTAGGTCAAATCGATGCTATGAATGTTTTAGGTCAATTGAAATTCACTGGAAGTGTAGTAGCAACTAAAGCCCATCCAATTTATTTCTTAGGCTTTATTCCTGTTGTAGGATATCAAAATTCTGTTCTTCCTGCCTTTTTTGTAGGTCTATTTGGTGCTAAATTTGAAAAATGGTTGCATAAGAAAATTCCGGATGTACTTGATTTGCTCTTAGTTCCATTCCTTACTTTCCTTGTAATGTCAGTTTTGGGCCTATTTGCTATTGGACCAGTTTTCCATATTGTAGAAGAATATGTTCTTGGAGCTACTAAATTCCTTCTTGGTTTACCATTTGGTTTAGCAGGTTTGATTCTTGGTGGAGTTCACCAATTGATTGTTGTAACAGGTGTTCACCATATCTTTAACCTACTTGAAGCTCAACTTGTATCTCAAACTGGTAAAGATGCTTTTAATGCCATCATTACAGCTGCAATGACTGCACAAGCTGGTGCAACATTAGCTGTTGGTGTGAAGACAAAATCTAAAAAATTAAAAGCACTTGCTTTCCCAGCTGCACTATCTGCAGGATTAGGTATTACTGAACCAGCTATTTTTGGTGTAAACTTGCGCTATGTAAAACCATTTGTAATTGGTCTTGGTGCTGGTGCTGTTGGTGGTTGGCTTGCAAACTTCATGGGACTAGCTGGTACAAGTTTTGGTATCACAATTATTCCAGGTGCGCTCTTATACGTTAATGGTCAATTGCTTAAATATGTGTTTATGGTTGTATTTACAACTGCCCTAAGTTTCGGTTTGACATACATGTTTGGGTATGAAGATGAAAAAACTGAACAGGAGAACGAAGAAGCAGAAGCTATTATTGAAGAAGAAACAACTGGTAATATCCCAGTAGCACTTCAAGATGAAACAATTATCTCTCCTATCGTTGGGACTGCTGTGGAACTTTCAAGAGTAGATGATCCTGTCTTTTCAAGTGGAGCGATGGGACAAGGGATTGCCATCAAACCTTCTGAAGGTGTCGTTTATGCTCCGGCGGATGCGGAAGTTACGATTGCTTTTGCAACTGGTCACGCCTACGGTCTGAAGACAGCCAATGGAGCTGAAATCTTGATCCACGTCGGAATTGATACCGTATCAATGAACGGGGAAGGATTTGACCAAAAAGTAGCTCAAGGCGATAAAGTGAAAGCTGGTGATGTCCTTGGTACATTTGATGCAGCGAAAATTGCCGCAGCTGGTCTTGAAGACACAACCATGGTCATCGTCACTAACACAGCTGACTTTGCTTCTGTCACACCTGTTGCAACTGGATCTGTTGCGAAGGGTGATGCGATCATCGAAGTCAAAGCTTAATAATATCAATAAGTTCTCAAGGACTGGTCAGGTTATCTCCAGTCCTTGAATTTTATTTCTTAAAAATGCCTGCTTTTTCTTTAGAGAAGAGAAGTAGCATTGCTATAAAATATGCTATAATAAGTACAGGAATTTTTCATTATAAAAAGGAGCCAACATGACAAAATTATTCGGAAGTTTGGAAGCTGGCGGTACAAAGTTTGTTTGTGCAGTTGGTGATGAAAACTACAATATTGTTGAAAAAGTACAATTCCCAACAACCAAGCCAATTGAAACCATTGATAAGTCTATCGAATTTTTCTCAAAATTTGAGGATCTTGCTGGTCTTGCGATTGGATCATTTGGACCAATTGATATCGATCCAAATTCAAAAACTTATGGCTTCATTACGACGACTCCAAAACCAAATTGGGCCAATGTTGATATCGTTGGTGCCTTCCGTCGTGCTTTGAATGTACCCATCTATTTTACAACAGATGTGAATAGTTCAGCCTATGGTGAAGTGGTAGCACGCAATAACGCAGGTGGCCATATCGAAAACTTGGTTTACTATACAATCGGAACAGGAATCGGAGCTGGCGTTATCCAACGTGGCGAGTTTATTGGGGGAGCTGGACACCCAGAAATGGGTCACTATTATGTGGCGAAACACCCAATGGATGTGGAAAAAGAATTCAAGGGTGTTTGTCCTTTCCACAACGGCTGTTTGGAAGGTTTTGCGGCTGGTCCGAGTTTAGAGGCTCGGACAGGTATTCGTGGAGAAAATATCGAACTCAACAGTAATGTTTGGGATATTCAAGCCTACTATATCGCACAGGCGGCTGTGAATGCGACCGTTACTTTCCGTCCAGATGTCATTGTCTTTGGTGGGGGAGTAATGGCGCAACAACATATGTTAGATCGTGTTCGGACGAAATTTACAGCTCTCCTAAACGGTTATCTCCCTGTACCAGATGTAAGAGATTATATTGTGACACCTGCAGTTGCTGGCAATGGTTCAGCTACCTTGGGGAACTTTGTTCTTGCAAAAGAAGTGAGTGAAAAGCTTAAAAAGTAAGAAGCGCTTGCCCCATAGAGGTTAAAAACAATTGCGAAACCGAGACCGAGCTGTCTCGGTTTTGTCCTTTTCCATAAAGAAGTGAGGAAAATATGAAAAAGAGCATTGTAAAAGATGTCTTATTTTTGGGACAAAAATCAGAAGAAGCGACACCGGAAGATCGTCCTTTGGCCTTGGATTTACAGGATACCTTGAACGCCCATCTTTTTGAGTGTGTGGGTTTGGCAGCCAATATGATAGGGGTGAAAAAACGTGCGATTATCATTCGAATGGGAAATGCAAATCTGGTCATGTTTAATCCTGTTCTTCTGGATAAGAAAAAGGCCTATCAAACAGAGGAAGGGTGCTTGTCTTTAGTGGGAAGTCGGCCGACGACCCGTTATGAGGAGATCACGGTGGCTTATCGGGATGTCAATTGGCAAGCTCAAACCTTACATTTGTCAGGTTTTCCAGCCCAGATCTGTCAGCATGAAATGGATCATCTAGAAGGCGTTATCATATAGAAGTGATGGATGGAGTCAATCTGGCTCCATTTTTTACTAGGAAAAAGTGATAGAAAAGTCGATTCTTGGAGACATAAAATTGATAAAAGCAAAAAAAGGAATAGCGGTTGTATAAAAAAGAAGAAAGAAACAATAAAAAAGGAACCGTACTTGACAGGTTTTCTTAGGATCGCGTATACTAGTAGTACGAAAATCAGATGAAAGACAGGAGTTCCAAGATGAAGCGCAACCTTCAAGAATACCCGCAATTTTATCGTTGGCTAACCCTGCCTTTTGCGAGAAATCCGCGTCGTGTGCAGGTCCTTCGGCGGACAAATCGAATCATAACTCTCGTCATGCCAGGCATCTATGGTCTGGTCTTTTGTTGGCTATGTTTAAAACAAACCACGATTGGTGGAATTTGGCCTTTTATATGGATTCCAGCTTCTGGCTTTATCTTGTTTAGTCTCTTCCGCCATTGGATCAATGTTCCAAGACCTTACGAAACATGGGACATTCAACCTTTATTAGAGAAAAATTCATCGGGACATTCTTTTCCTAGCCGCCATGTTTTTTCGGCGACCATTATCTCTATGTGTGTCTGTCAGTTGTCGCTTCCGTTTGGAATGTGCTCGATGCTCTTATCTCTTCTCTTAGCCCTTGTCCGAGTTTTTGGAGGGGTTCATTATCCCAAGGACGTTCTCGTTGCTTGGGGATTGGGACTGGCCTGGGGAGGACTTTTTTTGCTTGTTTGAATCAACATATTGTTCGAAATTGACCTTTGAATAACAGCAAGTGATAGTGTATACTGGAAAGTGGACTTAGAAGAGGAGAGAAGATGAAATACAGACAAGCAGAAAAAGCAGATCTGGATCAGGTGGTTCGAGTAGCCAGTACAGCCTTTGAGGAGTATCTATTTTTAAAAGTCATCAAGGATTTGGTGCGTGATCCCAAGCAGTATCCTGCCTTTGTTGAGGCAATGATGCGCATCTTGGTAAAGGTTTTTCTCAAGCACCATATCTGCCTTGTGGCGGAACAAAACAATGAAATTTATGCAGTGGCCTTGTTACAAAAAGGACCGATTCCTTTTCGGGCCTATCTTTTGAATGGTGGCTTGGGCTTGCTCAAGTTTATTTCCTTGAAGAATATGTTGGCCTACTTTAAATTTATGGAGGACACGGATAAGGAATTGGAGCAAAATGTAGACTTTGATTGGTATTTAATGCTTCTGGCAGTTGCCCCTAAACACCAACGGCAGGGCTATGGCAGTCGCTTTATGACAGAAGGAATTGAGCCTTTCTTGGAAGAGGTTAAAGGAGAAAAACTAGCCTTTTATACCAATACGAAGGGAAATGTCTATTTTTATACCAAAAATGGCTACAAGGAAGTCTACTCTAACGAGATTAGCTTTAACCATGTAGAAATGGGGAGCTGGTATTTCTTGAAGGAACTAAATAAACACTAAGGTTACAACCTTAGTGTTTTTTCATTATCATGGTTAGTCTATTTGGATGTCAAAATGTTTAAAAAAGGCTGCTCGCTCCTCTATAATATCTTTAGAAGGTTTTTTGATATTTAGTAAGAGTTCGATAAGTTCTGGTGTGATTTCACGTAGCAATTGCCCTAAGGACCAGATAGCAGTTGCGATATGGATCTGATTTTGCGAGGTCTCGATGATGTTCAGTAGCTTAGGGATGGCTGAGCGGTCATTAGCATTTGCTAGTGCGATAATGGCATTGCGTTGGAGGATATTCTTGCCTCGCCAGCTTCCAGCAACATGCCCGAATTTTTCCTTAAATTGTCCGTTAGACAGTTCGATAAAAGGAATCAACTCTGGATGAGCCAGCTCAGGATCGATTTCTGTTGCCAAGGGATTATCCAGACCTTTGTTATAAGGGCAGCTAATCTGACAGATGTCACATCCATAGATGACCGTTTTAATTTTCTTGCGAAATTCTAAGTCCATCATGCCCTTGTCTTGAGTTTGGAAGGACAAGCAGCGTTTGGCATTCATAGATCCGTCTCCGATTAAACAGGAGGTTGGACAAGCATCTAAACACCTTCGACAGTCCCCACAACCATAGTCGACAGGCTGATCTGGTTCGATCTCAAGATTGGTAATCAATTCACCAAGGAACATGTAGGAACCGTATTCTTTGGAAATGACCAAGCCGTTTTTTCCGATAAAACCAATCCCTGCTCGCTGGGCAACCGCCGTGTCAACCAGTGCTCCGGTATCGACCATGCCTTTGTACTCAAAATCTTGCGTCATTTCTTCAATCCCAGCGGCTAAGCGCTTGAGCTTGTCTTGAAGGACATAATGATAGTCCAATCCCCAACTGTTGGGCGTGAATTTTCCTCTTTTATAGGCTGTTTTTTGAGGTTGCTGCTTGAGCTTATGGGGGTAGGCGACAGCGATTGAGATGATCGTCTTTGCGGAGGAGAGACTTAATGTAGGTTGGATGCGCTCTTCGATATTCTTATGCTCGAATCCAGAATTCCGTCCTTCCTCAACGGCCAAGTGGAGCGATTTTTCCAAATAAGCGAAGTCATCAGCGGTTGTAAATCCAATTTTTGAAATCCCAATAGAGTGGGCCAGTTGGATAATGTTTTCTTTTAGTGTCATCTGTTCCATTATACACAAAAATGAAGATTCTGGCGAGAATGGAAACAATCAGAAAGGGCTTTCAAAAGCTTTCTTTTTTTTGTATAATAGAAACATGAAATGCTAGGAGGGTATTATGGGACAACCATTATTTTTACATTCGGTCATGCAGGAAAAAATATGGGGAGGAACTCGTCTGAGAGATGAGTTTGGTTACGACATTCCAAGTGACCATGTTGGTGAATTTTGGGCCATTTCGGCCCATTCGCATGGCGTTTCTAAAGTGGCCAATGGTCCATACGAAGGAATGGGATTGGATCAGCTCTATCAAGAGCACCGAGAATTATTCGGCAATCGTAAAGAGCCTGTCTTTCCATTATTGACGAAAATTTTGGATGCCAATGATTGGCTCAGCGTGCAAGTGCACCCAGATGATGCTTATGGTTTAGCACATGAAGGAGAACTTGGAAAAACCGAGTGTTGGTATGTGATTGCGGCTGACGAAGGATCAGAGATTATCTATGGACACAATGCCAAGTCAAAAGAAGAACTCCGCCAGCAAATCGAAGATAAAAACTGGGAGGCCTTGCTGACAAAAGTACCCGTTAAGGCTGGGGATTTCTTTTATGTACCAAGTGGAACCATGCATGCGATTGGTTCCGGAATCTTGATCCTTGAAACCCAACAGTCCAGTGACACAACCTACCGTGTTTATGACTTTGACCGCAAGGATGACCAAGGAAACTTGCGTGAGCTTCATCTTGAAAAATCAATTGATGTGTTGAACATTGGTAAGCCCGCAAATAGCCATCCAGATACAGTTGTGATCGACGATCTTCGAATGACCATCTTGGTTGCCAGTGATTTCTTTACGGTTTATAAGTGGGAACTTACTGGAAAAGCTAATTTTGAAAAGACTGCTGATTACAGCTTATTGAGCGTCTTAGCCGGAGAAGGGAAATTGACGGTAGATGGAAAGGATTATCCTATTCAAAAAGGAAGTCACTTTATCTTGCCAAGCGATGTTGAATCTTGGACTTTGGAAGGGCAAGGTTTAGAATTGATCGTGAGTCACCCATAAAAAACAAAGGGTTTGAGTAAAACGCAATGGAACTACTCAAGCCTTTTTTCTGAAATAAAACTATTTTTGTGTTAAGTCTTGACTCTGACCTAAGGGGAGGGATTATACTATCCTTGTAATACTCTTCGAAAATCAAATTCAAACCACGTCAGCGTCGCCTTACTGTACTCAAGTACAACCTGCGGCTAGCTTCCTAGTTTGCTCTTTGATTTTCATTGAGTACAAGGAGGAAATTATGTACCATATCAAAGAAGCTGCAGAGCTGTCAGGTGTCTCTATCAAGACCTTGCACCACTATGATAAGATAGGACTTCTAGTCCCTGTGAAATCTGAAAATGGCTATCGGACCTACAGCCAAGAAGATTTAGAACGCTTACAGGTAATTCTCTATTACAAGTATCTAGGGTTTTCCTTGGAACAAATAGCAGAACTCTTAGCCGAAGAAAAGTCTAACTTATTGCCCCATTTGACCAAACAGTTAGATTATTTGACTCAAGAAAGAAAACGTTTGGATACCCTGATTTCCACTTTGCAAAAAACCATTCAAGAACAAAAAGGAGAAAGACAAATGACAATTGAGGAAAAATTTACTGGATTTAGCTACCAAGATACTCAAAAATACCAGCAAGAGGCGGTAGACAAGTATGGTCAAGAAGTCATGAACCAAGCGCTTGAACGCCAAAAAGGTCGAGAAGATGAGGCGACAAGAGCCTTTAATCAAGTCTTCCAAGTCTTTGCGAAAAACCTTCAAGCTGGTCTGCCAGTAACCGAATTTGAAAACCAAGAAGCAGCAGCCAAACTTTTAGATGCGATTCGAACGTATGGATTTGATTGCTCTATAGAGGTTTTTGGCCATATTGGCAAAGGCTATGTCTATAATCCAGAATTCAAGGGAAACATCGACAAGTTTGGTGCTGGTACAGCCCAGTACACTTCGGATGTCATTGCCTTTTATGTCGAAAATCAAGCAAAATAAAAAAGTGAGAGTGGGACAGAAATCGGTCATTCGTTAGAATTCGATTTCGTCGTCCCACCTCCGCACAGTTGAGTAGGGCTGTAAAGGCTGATGAAATCAGCGTAGTAGAGCCCACTCAACCACTGCATCTTGCTCGAGAATCCAAAAATAATTGAGAGGCTAGGATTTTTGTCCCAGCCTCGTTTTTTGCTTGGAAAAAATTGAAAAGAAACTGTCCTATCTATGGGAGGTGGAAGGAAAGAATGAAAATTTTATGAAACTTTCACAATTTCGGTTGACAGTCTTAAAAAAAAGGAGTAGAATAACCCCTGTTTTATGAAAAAGAGGCAGGGAATTCCCGGCCTCATGATCTTTTTTTCAAGGAGTTTTTTATGTTTTCAACATTGAAAAAATGGTTTATTGGCCGTCCGTTGAAATCTGGTGCAGAAGGTGAAGGAGGATTGCTGGGGAAAATGCAGGCCTTGGCCATGCTCTCTAGTGACGCACTTTCTTCTATTGCCTATGGTCCAGAGCAAGTTATCCTGGTCTTGATGACGGTATCAGCAGGAGCCATTTGGTGGTCCATTCCAATTGGGATTGTGGTTCTGGTTCTCCTAGCCAGTTTAACGATTTCTTATCGCCAGGTCATTCATGCCTATCCTCAAGGGGGAGGGGCCTACATGGTGACTACGGAGAACTTGTCACCCAAAGCGGGGTTGATCGCTGGTGGCAGTCTCTTGGTCGACTACATGCTGACGGTAGCAGTATCTGTTTCTTCCGGTGCAGATGCTATCACGTCAGCGATTCCCTCTCTTCATCCTTATAATCTGCACATTTCCATTTTGTTGGTCTTGCTCTTGATGCTGATGAACTTACGGGGGCTGCGTGAATCAGCTACTTCCTTGATGATTCCAGTCTACCTGTTCATTGTTAGTACGATTGCCTTGATCGGCTATGGTGTGATCCAAATTTTGACAGGGCATTTGGCCTATAACGCGACTGCTCATGTGGGTCAAACCATTTCAGGGGTTAGTGTCATTCTCTTATTGCGGGCCTTTACGAGTGGATCAGCTTCACTAACAGGGGTTGAAGCCATCTCCAATTCGGTTCCTTTCTTTAAGAAACCAAAAGCAAAGAATGCAGCCTCTACCTTGACCATCATGGCTTTGATTTTGGGGATTATGTTTGCAGGGATTACCTTCCTCAATTACTGGGTGGGTGTCGTACCAGCAAAAGGGGTAACAACTCTAGCTCAAATGGCCCAAGCTATCTTAGGAAATTCTCCGGTCGGACAAGCCTTCTTCTACGTTTTCCAATTATCAACAGCATTGATCCTGGCAGTTGCGGCGAATACGGGGTTCTCAGCCTTTCCAATGTTGGCCTTTAACATGGCTAAAAACAAATACATGCCACACATGTATATGGAAAAAGGGGATCGTCTGGGCTATTCCAATGGGATTTTGACCTTGGCCATTGGTGCCATCGTCTTGCTCTTGATCTTTGATGGGCAAACAGAAAGCTTGATTCCGCTTTATACCATTGGGGTCTTCATTCCATTTGCCCTTTCTCAAACAGGGATGGTTATCCACTGGAAACACCAATATCAAAAAGGATTTCTCAAGTTTTCGCTTGCCAATATCCTCGGGGCAGCTATCTGTTATGGTATTGTCTTGATCCTCTTGCTGTTCCGTCTGCGTGAAATCTGGCCCTTCTTCCCTATTATTGGTCTTTTGCTTTGGATGTTCTTGAGTATCCGCAATCACTATGATAAAGTTGCGGCTCAATTGCGCTTGGGAGGTAAGATCGAAAAGACAAGTTATGCGGGCAATACCGTGATCGTCCTTGTCGGAAATGTCACTCAGGTAAGTGTGGGAGCTATGAGTTATGCCAATAGCCTAGGAAATGACGTCATAGCTATGCACGTCTCAACAGAAGAAACCAAGGTTAAAGATGCAGAGGTGGCAGAAGAATTTAAGCACTATTTCCCTCATATTCGCTTTGAAAATGTCATGACGAGCTATCGGGATATTATTCAACCAACAGTTGAATTTGTCTCTAAAGTAGCTGAGGAAGCTAAGGAAAAAGGGAATACTGTCACAGTCTTAGTCCCTCAATTCATCCCTAAAAAACATTGGCAAAATATTCTCCACAACCAAATGAGTTTGAAATTGAAGTACGCACTTCGTTGGCATGAAGAAGTGGTTGTGGCAAGCTATTCTTACCATTTATCTGAATAACTATCGCCTAAAGAAAAGATGTTTGCTCGAGCAGGCATTTTTTTGTTTTTTTGAAGTTGAAAAAATCCATTCAAAAGTCTTGTAAGAAACAGCCTTGATCTTGAAAAAATGTTAAAAAAATGCTAGAATAAAAAGAACATTTTAGATTTTTGAAGTTTCAAAGTAAGGAAAAAAATGGCAAATTTATTAAAAACAATTATTGAAAATGATCGAGGCGAAATCAAACGTCTTGAAAAAATGGCTGATAAGGTCTTTTCTTATGAGGACCAAATGGCAGCTTTGACGGATGACGAATTAAAGGCAAAAACAGTTGAGTTTAAGCAACGCTATCAAGATGGTGAGTCTTTGGATGATCTCTTGTACGAGGCTTTTGCAGTTGTTCGTGAAGGGGCAAAACGGGTACTTGGTTTGTTCCCATATAAGGTTCAGGTCATGGGGGGGATCGTCCTTCACCATGGTGACGTTCCAGAGATGCGTACAGGGGAAGGGAAGACTTTGACAGCGACCATGCCTGTATACTTGAATGCCTTGTCTGGTAAAGGGGTACACGTTGTTACCGTCAATGAATACCTGACAGAGCGGGATGCGACAGAGATGGGAGAACTTTACTCATGGCTTGGCCTTTCAGTAGGGATCAACCTGGCAGCAAAATCTCCAGCTGAGAAAAAAGAAGCTTACCTCTGTGATATTACCTACTCGACTAACTCAGAGATCGGGTTTGACTATCTTCGTGATAACATGGTTGTTCGTGCTGAAAACATGGTTCAACGTCCATTGAACTATGCCTTGGTCGATGAGGTAGACTCGATCTTGATCGACGAAGCTCGAACACCGCTGATCGTTTCTGGGCAGACAGCTTCTGATACAAGCCAACTCTATCACATGGCAGATGCTTATGTGAAGAGCTTGACAGAGGATGATTACATTATCGATGTACCATCTAAAACCATTGGTTTGTCAGATTCAGGGATTGATAAGGCGGAAAGCTACTTTAATCTTGAAAACTTGTATGATATTGAAAACGTAGCCTTGACCCACTTTATTGACAACGCCCTTCGTGCCAACTACATCATGATTTTGGATATCGACTATGTGGTCAGCGAAGATCAAGAAATCTTGATCGTCGACCAATTTACAGGTCGTACCATGGAAGGCCGTCGCTATTCTGATGGTCTCCACCAAGCGATCGAGGCCAAAGAAGGTGTACCAGTTCAAGAAGAAACCAAAACCTCTGCATCGATTACCTACCAAAACCTCTTCCGTATGTATAAGAAGTTGTCAGGGATGACAGGGACAGGGAAAACTGAAGAAGAAGAATTCCGCGAAATTTACAACATCCGCGTGATTCCTATTCCAACCAACCGTCCGATTGCCCGTATTGACCATCCAGACCTTCTCTACCCAAGCTTGAAATCAAAATTCAAGGCTGTTGTGGAAGATGTGAAATCTCGTCACGAAAAAGGGCAACCAGTCCTTGTTGGTACTGTTGCCGTTGAAACCAGTGATTACCTTTCTCAATTGTTGGTTCAAGCAGGTGTTCCTCACGAAGTGTTGAATGCGAAAAACCACTACAAAGAAGCGCAAATCATCATGAACGCTGGTCAACGTGGTGCCGTTACCATCGCGACCAACATGGCTGGACGTGGTACCGATATCAAGCTCGGTGAAGGGGTTCGCGAACTTGGTGGACTTTGTGTCATCGGAACAGAGCGTCACGAAAGTCGTCGGATCGATAACCAGTTGCGTGGACGTTCAGGGCGTCAAGGGGATCCAGGTGAATCTCAATTCTACTTGTCTCTTGAAGATGAGTTGATGCGTCGTTTCGGCTCAGAACGGATCAAAGCAGTGCTCGACCGCTTCAAGTTGAGTGAAGAAGAATCGGTTATTCGTTCAAACATGTTTACCCGCCAAGTAGAGGGAGCGCAAAAACGGGTTGAAGGAAATAACTACGATACTCGTAAACAAGTCCTTCAATACGACGACGTGATGCGGGAACAACGGGAGATCATCTATGCAGAGCGCTATGATGTGATCACAGCTAACCGCGACTTGGCTCCTGAAATCATGGCTATGATTAAACGGACCATCAAACGGATTGTCGAAGGTGCTAGCCACTCAAGTAAGGAAGAACGCGTTGAAGCGATTCTGAACTTTGCCAAATACAATTTGGTTCCAGAAGATACGATTTCTGAAAGCGATATTGAAGGAAAATCTGACAAGGAAGTTATCGATTACTTGTATGGACGAGCAGAAGAAATCTATTCCAGTCAAGTAGCGAAATTGCGTGACGAAGAGTCTGTGCAAGAGTTCCAAAAAGTATTGATCCTTCGAGTGGTGGACAGCAAGTGGACAGACCACATCGATGCTTTGGATCAATTGCGAAATGCCGTTGGGCTCCGTGGGTATGCGCAAAATAACCCAGTAGTAGAATACCAATCAGAAAGTTTCCGTATGTTTAATGACATGATTGGATCGATTGAATTTGACGTGACTCGTCTCATGATGAAAGCCCAAATTCACGAACAAGAACGTCCACGTACAGAACACAGCATTTCAACAACTGCTACTCGCAATATTGCAGCCCAACAACAAGATATTCCAGCAGAAATTGATTTGTCACAAGTGAAACGCAATGATTTGTGCCCTTGTGGTTCCGGTAAGAAGTTTAAAAACTGTCACGGACGTAAAGGTTAAGGTTTCCTCTTAAAGGAGGAAAGGTAGGGTCTAGAGACCAAAAGGAGGCCGTATGGTATTCGTTAGGAAGAGCAATAAGATTGATGAGAAAGAAATCACATCGCTTTACCGTTTGGAAGGTCCAGCCTTGGAGCGTAAAGAAGTGCGTGACCGGGAGTTGGAGGCGATTATCAAAGGAGAAGACCAACGGATCCTTCTTGTGATTGGGCCTTGTTCTTCTGATAATGAAGAAGCGGTGATGGAGTATGCCCGTCGCTTGGCAGACTTGCAAGAGCAAGTGAAAGATCAGATTTTTATCGTCATGCGGGTCTATACGGCTAAACCTCGGACCAATGGGGATGGTTACAAAGGCTTGATGCACCAACCAGATACACAGGCCGCACCAAGCTTTGTCGATGGTTTAAAAGCTGTTCGGCATCTTCACTATCGTGTGATTACAGAAACTGGTTTAACGACTGCGGACGAATTGCTTTACCCAGGCAGTCTTCCTTATGTCGAAGATTTGATCTCCTACCACGCGATTGGAGCGCGCTCAGTCGAAGATCAGGAGCACCGCTTTGTATCTAGTGGGATCTCTGCTCCAACAGGCATGAAGAATCCAACATCAGGAAATCTTTCTGTCATGTTTAATGCAATTTATGCGGCGCAACATCCACAAAATTTCTTGTTCAATGCCCAAGCAGTGGAAACATCAGGAAATCCTTTGGCCCATGCGATCCTTCGCGGAGGCTTGGATGCAACTGGTAAGAATATTCCAAATTACCATTATGAAGATTTGCTAGCTGCAGCGAAGCGCTATAGTGAAATGGGCTTGCAACATCCATTTATCTTGGTGGATACGAACCATGACAATTCTGGAAAGCAATTCGAAGAGCAAGTACGGATCGTGAAAGAAACCATGATGAATCGTGCTTGGAACAAGGATTTAGCAGCCTTAGTTCGTGGTTTCATGATTGAATCCTACCTAGAAGATGGTCGTCAAAATGAACCAGTGGTTTATGGTCAATCGATCACAGACCCTTGCCTAGGTTGGGAAAAAACACAGGCCTTGGTCAAAGAAATTGCAACGATGAATAAGTAAAAGGCAGGGGCGGAAGGAGTGATTCTTTTGCCCCTTATCTGTTGTCAGCCAACAGATACTGAAACAATATATAAGGATGAAACAAGATGATCAAAGGACATGGGATCGATATTGAATCGATCACTGCGATTGAAAAAGCCTATCAAAAGAATGCACGATTTGCAGAAAAAGTCTTAACCAAGAGTGAGCAAGAGCGTTTTGAGGAGTTGTCTGGAAAACGGAAAATGGAATATTTAACGGGCCGATGGTCTGCTAAAGAAGCCTTTTCAAAGGCAATGGGAACGGGGATTGGACCAGTTAGTTTTCAAGAGTTAGAAATTTTAAATAATGCCCAAGGAGCTCCCTATTTTTCCAAGTCTCCATTTTCTGGAAAGGTATGGGTTTCGATCAGTCACAAGGGAGACTTGGTGTCAACCAGTGTCATTTTGGAGGAAGTAGATGAAAGCAAGTAAACATAGACCAACTGTTGCAAGAGTCGATTTGGATGCCATTGCCTTTAATGTTCGCCAAGTCAGTGATCATATTCCAAGCCAAACCTTGAAATACGCAGTGGTGAAAGCCAATGCTTATGGTCATGGGGTGGTTGCAGTGACGAAGAAGTTAGCCGCGCAAGTGGATGGTTTTTGTGTCTCCAATCTGGATGAAGCTTTAGAAATCCGTCAAGAAGGTTTGCAAGAACCCATTTTGATTTTGGGAGTTGTACCAAGCGAAACAGTCTATTTGGCCAAAGAGTATGATATCCGCTTAACGGTAGCTAGTCTTGCTTGGTTGGAGCAATTGCTTAGAGAGGAAGCAGATCTTTCAGGATTGAAGGTCCATATCAAGGTGGATTCTGGAATGGGTCGCATTGGATTCCGAAGAATCGAAGATATCAAAGAGGCTGAACGACTTCTTTTGGCAGCTGGAGCTGAAATCGAAGGGATCTTTACCCATTTTGCAACAGCAGATGAAGCAGATGATCGGAAATTTCAAGAGCAGTACGGCTTTTTCAAAGACGTACTAGCTAGTCTTGAAACCCTTCCTCCCATTGTTCATGCTAGTAATTCTGCCACCTCTTTGTGGCATGTGGATACGATTTTCACAGCTGTACGTCTGGGAGATGTCATGTATGGCTTGAATCCGAGCGGTTCTGTCCTAGCTTTGCCTTATGAAATAAAACCAGCCTTGACTTTGATGACGGAATTAGTCCATGTCAAACAGTTAGAAGCTGGTCAAGATATCGGATATGGGGCAACCTACACAACGGAAGAAACCCAATGGATTGGAACGCTTCCTATAGGTTATGCGGATGGTTGGATCAGAGAGATGCAAAATTTCCATGTGCTGATCAAGGGTGAGTTTTGCCCCATTGTTGGCCGGGTTTCGATGGACCAGGTGACGATTCGCCTTCCCGAAGAAATGCCTTTGGGGACTAGAGTTACCCTGATTGGACGAGATGGTGAGAAGGAAATCACCGCGACAGAAGTTGCGGACTACCGTGGCACGATTAATTACGAAGTAGTCTGTCTCTTAAGTGACCGGATTCCGCGTGAATACACAGGTCAGCAATAAGAAAAAGCAGGTGGGACTTTCCCGGTAGGGCCTGCTTTTTTATAAATGAAAGGAGGAGCGATGAATTTACACCAACCCTTATCCGTACTGCCTGGAGTCGGCCCAAAATCGGCGGAAAAATTTAAAAAATTAGGGATTGAAACCCTAGAGGATTTGCTTTTGTACTTCCCCTTTCGCTATGAAGATTTTAAAACGCGCAATGTTTTAGAATTAGAAGATGGGGAAAAAGCCGTCATCTCTGGGGTGGTAGCAACACCAGCTAATGTCCAATATTATGGCTACAAACGAAATCGCTTGCGTTTTTCAATCAAACAGGGAGACCAAGTCATTGCGGTTAATTTTTTTAACCAACCCTATTTAGCAGACAAAATCGAGGTTCAGCAGACGGTTGCGATTTTTGGCAAATGGGATAAGGCCAAAGGCAGTTTGACAGGGATGAAACTTCTGGCTCAGGTGGAAGATGATTTGCAGCCGGTTTATCGGGTGATGCAAGGAATCAGCCAAAATAGCTTGGTAAAGTTGATCAAAATAGCATTTAATCAGGGCTTGGATCAGCTTTTAGAAGAAAATTTACCCCAGGCCTTGCGGGATCGTTACCAACTCTTATCTCGTTCCCAAGCTGTGCAAGCTATGCATTTTCCAAGGGATTTGGCGGAGTACAAACAAGCCCTTCGACGGGTGAAGTTTGAAGAACTTCTCTTTTTCCAGCTACAACTCCAAGTGCTAAAAGAAGAAAATCATGATGCTAGCCAAGGGATTTCCTTGGCCTGGGATCCAGAAAAAATGACGGAACGAAAAAAACAGCTCCCTTTTGAGCTGACACAAGCCCAAGAAAACAGCTTAAATGAAATCTTGACAGATATGGCCTCTCCTTACCATATGAACCGTCTGCTTCAAGGGGATGTGGGAAGCGGGAAGACAGTCGTGGCCGGTCTTGCCATGTATGCAGCCTTAAGTGCTGGGAAGCAAGCTGCCTTGATGGTTCCGACAGAGATTCTAGCAGAGCAGCATAAAGAAAGTTTGGAAAATCTCTTCCCTGATCTACCGGTTGCTCTTCTAACAGGAGGATTAAAGGCAGCCGAGAAACGAGAAGTCTTAGAAGAGATCGCCTCAGGACAAGCTCAACTAATTGTGGGAACGCATGCCTTGATCCAAGAAGGGGTTCACTACCAAGATCTAGGATTGGTCATTATTGATGAGCAGCACCGTTTTGGGGTTACTCAGCGCCGGATCCTTCGAGAAAAAGGACAAAATCCAGATGTCTTAATGATGACGGCTACCCCTATTCCTCGGACTTTGGCCATTACAGCCTTCGGAGATATGGATGTGTCGATCATTGATCAAATGCCAGCTGGACGTAAGGAAATCATCACACGTTGGGTCAAGCATGAGCAGTTAGAAGTGGTCCTCGACTGGTTGGTGAAAGAGCTTGCGAAAGGTTCTCAAGCCTACTTTATCTCTCCCTTAATCGAGGAATCAGAAGCCCTAGATCTGAAAAACGCTCTTGCTCTACAAGCGGAGCTAGAGGCCTTCTTTGGTCAGCGGGCACGTGTTTCTCTTCTTCACGGGAAGATGAAAAGTGAAGAAAAAGAGACCATCATGCAGGCCTTTAAAGAGCACCAAATCGATGTTTTGGTGTCAACGACCGTTATTGAAGTGGGGGTCAATGTGCCCAATGCAACCGTTATGGTCATTATGGATGCGGATCGTTTTGGCCTTAGTCAACTCCATCAGCTTCGAGGCCGGGTCGGTCGGGGAAATAAGCAATCCTATGCTATCCTGGTTGCGAATCCTAAGACGGATAGTGGCAAACAGCGCATGAAAATCATGACAGAGACGACAAACGGGTTTGTCCTTGCTGAGGAAGATTTGCAAATGCGTGGTTCAGGTGAAATCTTTGGTACCCGTCAATCGGGGATTCCAGAATTTCAAGTAGCCGATTTAGTAGAAGATTATCCAATTCTTGAAGAAGCGCGGAAAGTCGCCAGCCAGATTGTAACGACGCCAAATTGGCGAGAACACCCAGACTGGCATTTGCTCTCACTGTATCTGGAGAAGCAAGAACATTTAGATTAGATCATAAAAAGTGAGTAGAGTGGAAATGTGTTGTTTTCACTCTACTCACTTTTAAGATTGCATTTTATAGGTTTTGGATCTTGATGAAATGCGACAGGACGAAGGTGGATCGATACCATCCACCTGAGGAGTTAATGAGTCGTGTAGGGAGTGGGAAAGAACTCCGATTAGTTAAAAAGAGTTCGTTTTCCCACCCCCGCAAAGTTGATTAGGCCATTTTTGGAGCTTAAAAAGCGAACAAAGATGCCAATCAACCATAGCGTCATACTGTTATTTCTATCAAACATCAAAGGCTGACAATTTTGCGCAGCCTCGTTACACGAATTGAACACGGGCTGCGGATTGTGTCAAAAAGATGAATCCTCCTAGAATCTGATGATTCTGCGTCGAATTCCCTATTTTGACTGTATCCGCCACGCCCTTTGTATCTTAGTAATTGAACACGGGCTAAATACTGTGTGATAAAACGCCAACTATATTAGTACTAACTTCAAGACGCAGTAGCTGATTGGATTCTTCTCTTGCTTTATGAGCTTGGAAGAATCCTAATCAGCCTTGTGGGGGTAGGACGACGAAGAGTCCGCCAAAGTATCGCTTCTGTCCTACTCCCTATTTTGACTGTATCCGCTATGCCCTTTGTATCTTGTTAATTGAACACGCCCTAAATGCTGTGTGAAAAAGATAAATTTTCTTGTGAGCTTCGCTCCCGGCGACAATTTCCTATTTTCACTTGGCATTTTACGGGCTTTGTATCTTATGCTACCCTTCTATATATTCTTTGAGTTCTTGTCCTTTTAAGCCAGCATTGAGGGCGATGAGGAGCTTAAGGCGAGCTTTGGGGGCATTTAATTCTTTGATGAAAAAGATACCTGTTTGATGGAGTTGAACGCCACCGCCTTCATATGCATACACGGGTTCTGCAATTCCGTTGAAGCAACGGGATACTAAAGCGATTGGAAGTCCGGCGTCTATAAATTCTTGGAGTTTAATGGCTGTTTCTTTAGGGATGTTTCCTGCTCCAAAGGCTTCAATAATGAGACCATCGATTTTTGAGCAATCCAGTAGATCTAACAGATCGGTTTTCATCCCAGCATAAGTAGTGATAATGGGAACGAAACCTTCGATTTTATCGAGATCGAAGCGCACTCGTGGCTCAGCTGTTTTAAAGAAGAGGATTTCCTTTTTCATGACCAAACCGAGTGGGCCATGAGTTGGTGTCTGGAAGGTGCCGACATTGGTGGTGTGGGTTTTGGTAACGTACTTGGCCGCATGAATTTCGTCATTCATGACGACTAAGACCCCCTTATCACGTGCTTTTGGATCGGCAGCCACTCGGAGGGCTGTTAAGAAATTATAGACACCGTCGCTTCCTAGTTCGTTGGAGCTTCGCATGGCTCCAGTAATCACCACGGAGATGTCTGGTAACTCCATGGTATCCAAAAAATAAGCTGTTTCTTCTAGCGTATCTGTCCCGTGTGTAATGACGATCCCATCGAAGTGGCTGGCTGCCTCTTTGATTCTTTGGTATAGAGCTAACATGTGATGCGGTGTCATTTGTGGACTTGGTAGATTGAAGATATCCTCAGAAGTGACTTCCATTCCTTCAATTGGAGAAGTAACTTGGGTCATGGGATTAACTTCATTGGTGATCACTGCTCCGGAGTCATCTGCTGCCATGGAAATGGTCCCTCCGGTATGTAGTGCTAAAATTTTCTTAAACATGTGAAGCTCCTTGGAATATGTGATATAATTTATTTTATCATAAAAAGAAAGAAACAGTAGACATGGAAATAAAAGCAGTCTTTTTTGATATCGATGGGACCTTGGTGAATGACAGTCGAGCAGTCCTCAAATCGACCGAAAAAGCTATCCAATCTTTAAAAGAGGAAGGAATTTATGTTGGACTTGCAACGGGTCGAGGTCCAGCTTTTGTTAAACCTTTCATGGAGCGCTATGGCTTTGATTTTGCGGTGACCTATAATGGCCAGTATATAGTAACCAAGGACCGCGTATTATTTACCAGTCCAATCGACAAAAAGAGTCTGCACCAGCTGATTGACTATGCTCAGGAGCACCGTAAGGAAATTGCTCTAGGAACCAAAGATGGTGTATGTGGTTCTCGTATTATGAGTTTTGGGATGAGTCCTATTTCGACTTGGTCCAGTCGCTTTGTACCCCGCAAGATGGCCCGTACCGTTAGTCGAGGCTTTAATAAAGTGGTCAGTAAAGTGGTTCCACAAGATCAGGAAACCCTCTATGCACTAGCGCAGGAACCCATCTACCAGGTATTGATTTTATCCAGTTCAGAAGAGACTGCAAAAATTGAAAAAGAGTTTCCGCATCTGAAATTTACACGCTCCAGCCCCTTTGCAGCAGACGTCCTCAACCCAGGAATTTCCAAACTGGAAGGAATTCGTATCGTTGGTCAGGAATTTGGCTTTAACATTGATGAAGTCATGGCTTTTGGAGATTCGGATAATGACTTAGAGATGCTTTCAGGCGTAGGTTTGTCGATTGCGATGGGGAATGGGACGACTAGTGTCAAAGCGATTGCCAAGCATACCACGACCAGTAATAGTAAGGATGGTATCCAAAAAGCCCTGCAACACTTTGGTATTCTCTCAGAGAAAGAACTCTTTCTTTCTAAGGATGATCACTTCAATAAGGTCAAAACTTTCCATGGCGTGATGGATGGGAAAACCCAGGAAAAACCGGTTGTTTGGCAGTCTCAAGATGCCCTCTACCGGACCATGTTCAAGCAGGAAGAGCTGGTGGAATTTGTCCGAGCAGCTAGCTCGAACGAAGAAGAATTTGATCACTCCTTAGCCGCTCTTCATGAAGCCTTGGACAAGGCGGCGGAGAAGGTTCGAAACAAGCATCCGGCTGAGATCTCCATGGTGGGACAGGTCGATGCCTTGATCGATACGCTCTATCTGACTTATGGTAGCTTCGTCTTAATGGGGGTCGATCCGGAAGAGGTTTTTGAGATTGTTCACCGTGCCAATATGGGGAAGATTTTCCCAGATGGAAAGGCACACTTTGATCCAGTAA
Source organism: Streptococcus sp. OMI870 (assembly GCF_047460295.1). NCBI lineage: Bacteria > Bacillati > Bacillota > Bacilli > Lactobacillales > Streptococcaceae > Streptococcus > Streptococcus sp. OMI870. The sequence goes on along the minus strand of NZ_JASHGM010000002.1, from coordinate 170,535 downwards.
CCCACAAAATTCTGAAGCCAGATGATTGGGAAGAAAAATACGCCCCGGAACCTGCCATCAAAAAAGAGCTGGATCGCCAACTGAAAGCTTACGAAAAACACGCAAAACCAAAAGAAGTAACAAAAGAAAACTAAAAAGAGAGTGGGACAGAAATCGGTCATTCGTTAGAATTCGATTTCGTCGTCCCACCTCCGCACAGTTGAGTAGGGCTGTAAAAGCTGATGAAATCAGCGTAGTAGAGGCCACTCAACCACTGCGTCTTGCTCGACAATCCAAAAATAATTGAGAGGCTAGGACTTTTGTCCCAGCCTCTTTTGTTTCTTACATGGTTTTATCTTTATCACGCACCACTAGTAAGTCTACTTTAGCATGGCGAAGGATGTATTCTGAGGAGGAACCGACCATGAGACGTTCGAATGCATTGAGTCCGGTAGCCCCGACCATTATGAGGTCAACCCCTTCTTTACTTGGGATATCATTGGCCAAGAGGACCTTTGGATTTCCCATTTCTACAACAGTCGCAATATTTTGAACGCCGACTTTTTCGGCACGTTCCTTGTAGCCTTTGAGCAACTCCTTGGCTTCTTCTTGCAATTCTTCATACACTTCAGCATCAAAAGTTGAGACGCTTTGCAGGGCACGGGTATCGATGACGTGAACAATGGTCAATTTAGAGCCATTACGAAGAGAAACATTGACCCCTTTTTCAAATGCCAATTCTGCTTCATGAGAGCCGTCGACAGCGACCATAATGTTTTCATATTTTTGAGACATAATCCTACCTCCTGATAGCTTGAAAACATGGATAGAATAGAAGGTGCTTCCATTCCCTATACACTTATATTTTATCTCTTTTTAGCTGGAATGTAAAGGTAAAGTCTATCTTTTTCTATCTTATTTCTGAGGAATTTTTAAAGTCCTCAGTTTGTACTCTATTTGAACTAGTGGTATAATAGAGATAATTTCGTGAATCGAGGCAGAATATGAAAGAATATAATAAATCAAGCAAACTCGAACATGTCGCTTATGATATTCGTGGTCCAGTTTTGGAAGAAGCTATGCGCATGCGAGCAAATGGGGAAAAGATTCTCCGTTTAAATACAGGGAACCCAGCTGAGTTTGGTTTTACAGCACCAGATGAAGTGATCCATGATTTGATCATGAATGCGCGTGATAGTGAAGGGTATTCGGATTCAAAAGGGATTTTTTCAGCCCGCAAGGCTATTATGCAGTACTGCCAGTTAAAGAAAATTCCTAATGTGGATATCGAAGATATATACGTCGGCAATGGAGTGAGTGAACTGATCGTGATGTCCATGCAAGGGCTGCTCGACAATGGCGATGAGGTCTTGATTCCGATGCCAGACTATCCTCTTTGGACAGCAGCAGTCAGTCTAGCTGGTGGGAATGCAGTCCATTACCTTTGTGATGAAGAGGCAAATTGGTATCCAGATATTGAGGATATCAAGTCGAAAATTACCTCAAATACAAAAGCCATCGTTGTGATCAATCCCAACAACCCAACTGGGGCCCTCTATCCAGATGAGATTCTACTTGAGATTGTTGAGATTGCTCGTCAAAACAACTTGATCATCTTTGCGGATGAAATTTATGACCGCTTGGTGATGGATGGTGAAAAACACACGGCTATCGCGAGTCTAGCACCGGATCTCTTCTGTGTGAGTATGAATGGTTTGTCAAAATCTCACCGGATTGCAGGTTTTCGTGTTGGTTGGATGGTTCTATCTGGACCCAAGCATCATGTGAAGGGCTATATTGAAGGTTTGAATATGTTGTCCAATATGCGTCTTTGTTCAAACGTCTTGGCTCAACAAGTTGTTCAAACCTCCCTTGGAGGCTACCAATCTGTAGATGAACTCTTGCTTCCAGGTGGACGAATCTACGAGCAACGTAACTTTATCTACAAAGCCATCAATGAGATTCCTGGTCTCTCAGCAGTCAAACCAAAAGCCGGTCTCTATATCTTCCCTAAGATCGATCGGGAAATGTACCGGATCGATGATGATGAGCAATTTGTTTTAGAGTTCTTGAAACAAGAAAAAATTCTCTTGGTTCATGGACGCGGATTTAACTGGAAGGACCCAGATCACTTCCGGATCGTTTACCTACCACGTGTAGATGAATTGGCTCAAATTCAAGAAAAAATGACCCGCTTCTTGAAACAATATAGACGCTAATCAAACCGAAGGATTGAAGAGGAAGATCTTCAATCTTTTTTGATCTATTCTATAAAATTGATGTTATCTCCTTGACATTTTTCTGAATTGCGCATAATTGTAGAAAAAATAAATAATTTTCAGATAATTTGATTGAATTTCCTCCGCTTATATGATATACTTTAGCTGACTATATGCGAGGTTTATTATGGCAAACTTATTAGATAAAACACGTAAAATTACATCTATCTTGAAACGAACGGATGAGCAGTTACAAGTCGAGATGCCTTACAATGATATTGCCCAGCAATTGGCAGATATCATTCACTGTAATGCCTGTATCATTAATAGCAAGGGAACGCTGCTTGGTTATTTCATGCGTTATAAGACCAACAATGACCGGGTAGAAGCCTTTTTTGAAAATAAAAAGTTGCCGGAAGATTACGCTAAGGCAGCGAGTTTGGTCTATGATACGGAAGCCAACCTTCCAATCGAGCATGATTTGACCGTCTTTCCGGTAGAGACCAAGTCTGAATTTCCTGATGGCTTAACGACCATTGCTCCTATCCACGTATCTGGGATTCGTTTGGGATCTTTGATTATCTGGCGCAATGATAAAGAGTTTGACGATGATGATTTGATCCTGGTTGAGATTGCCAGTACCGTAGTTGGGATTCAAATGTTGAACTTCCAACGAGAGGAAGACGAGAAAAACATTCGTCGCCGGACAGCGGTCAATATGGCTGTTAATACCTTGTCTTACTCTGAACTGCGGGCGGTTTCTGCCATCCTTGGGGAATTGAAGGGGAATGAAGGACAGTTAACTGCTTCTGTGATTGCGGATCGAATCGGTATTACCCGCTCTGTGATTGTCAATGCGCTTCGGAAATTGGAATCAGCTGGTATTATTGAAAGTCGTTCACTCGGGATGAAGGGAACTTATCTCAAAGTTTTGATCCCAGATATTTTTGAAGAAATTAAGAAAAGAGACTACTAATGAGCAAAGCATTAATTTCGATTGACTACACCGTTGATTTTGTAGCGGATGAAGGTAAGCTAACGGCAGGAGCTCCCGCCCAAGCCATTTCTGAGAGCATTGCCCAGGTGACCCAATTAGCCTTTGATCAAGGAGCCTATGTCTTTTTTGCTATTGATGCGCATGATGTAGACGATTCTTTTCATCCTGAAAGCAAGCTCTTCCCACCCCATAATATCATTGGGACTAGTGGACGTGATTTGTACGGCCCTTTAGCAGATTTTTATCAGGAGCACAAAGCGGATCCACGCGTCTTTTGGATGGACAAACGTCATTATTCTGCTTTTTCAGGGACGGATCTAGATATCCGCCTTCGTGAACGTCATGTGGATACCGTTATTTTGACGGGTGTCTTGACCGATATCTGTGTCCTTCATACAGCGGTTGATGCCTACAATCTGGGTTATCAGATCGAAGTGGTGGAGCCTGCAGTGGCGTCGCTTACTCCTGAAAATCACCAGTTTGCTTTGAATCACTTCAAGCATGTCTTAGGGGCAAGTTTGGTGGACGATACACTAGCTGTATTAGACAAAAAATAAGAAACCGATGTAAAAGAGGTCATAGACACTTGTCTAGGCCTCTTTTTTGGGGCTTAGAAATTGTTTTCCTCACTTGAAAATGGTATTCTAATGAAAGAAAAAAGGGGAAGTTATGAGTAAAAAAGCTGTCGTGTTTTCAGCCAATCTATCTTATATGGAGAAGTTGGAAACCGCTATGAAGTCACTGTGTGCCCATCAGGACCAGTTGAAAATGTATGTCTTAAATGAAGATCTACCAACTGAGTGGTTTGCTATCATGAATCAGCGCTTGCGCCAGTTGGATTCAGAAGTGATCAATTGTCGGATGTCTCCCGAGCAATTCCAGTCCTTTTCGCTTCCAAGTAACCATATTCACTATGCAACCTATTTCCGTTACGCTATTCCAGAGATTGTGGAAGAAGAGCGAATCCTCTATCTGGATTGTGATATGATCTTTACACAGGATTTATCGCCTTTATTTGAGGTCGATCTAAAAGGTTATGGACTGGGTGCAGTGGTCGATAAGCCGACGACGACAGATGGTTTTAATGCTGGACTTTTGGTGATTGATAAGGCTTGGTGGCTAGAGCATCAGGTGACAGAGGTCCTCTTTGACCTCACCAAGGAGCACCATCAGCAGGTCTATGGAGATCAAGGGATTTTAAATCTGTATTTCAAAGATGCTTGGTATCCATTGCCTTGGACTTATAATCTACAAGTAGGATCTGATAAGGATCAGTACCTCTATGGGGACTTGGATTGGTATGAAGCCTTTCAAGGGATTCCTGCGGTCATTCATTACACTTCTCATAATAAACCATGGACCTCCAAACGCTTCAATCGTTTTCGTGAATTATGGTGGTTTTATTATGCCCTCTCTTGGGAGGAAATTTTGCTTCGAAAACCGATTTTGAAGCAAAACTATCAAGATCTAGTGGGAACTTTTCCTTATCATGCGGCCATTTATACCCATACAGCTGATATCCATGAGTTAGAGACTCTGTTAAAAGAGCTACCAGATGTCACGATTCATGTTCTTGCTCATAGTCATTTTGGCTTTAACTTGGTGCAATTGGAACGCTACCCCAACCTCTTTCTATACCCTTCCTTTGATCCCTTGACTAGTCGAAAGGTTATAGAAAAATTAGATTTCTATTTGGATATCAATCCCTATGGTGAGGTCGATCAAATCACGCAAATACTCAGCCAACAAGGCATCCCAATTTTTTCTTTTGAGGGAACCAATCATGTAGAAAATGGGGAGAACCAAGTGTTTGCTGATGACCAGGTACAGGAGATGGTGGCAGCGATTCGCGATTATTTAAAGAAAAGTGAGGACAATCATGGAAGCAAATGAAGTCGTCAGTATCATCATTCCTATTTATAATGTAGAAGCTTATTTGAGGCAATGTTTGGAGACGGTTATCCATCAGACTTACCCGAATTTAGAGATCATATTGGTCAATGATGGCTCACCAGACAATTCAGAAGCAATCTGCAAGGAATTTTTTAAACGAGATGCTCGCATTCGCTATATTCGTCAAGAAAATGGTGGCTTATCAGCTGCCCGTAATACAGGGATTGAGTTAGCGACTGGAGATTACATCACCTTTGTTGATCCAGATGACTGGGTGACGGAGGACTATGTAGAGGTGCTTTATGGTCAGCTTCAGAAGTATGATGCGGATGTCTCAGTAGCCAACTATAACCTCTATGATGAGAGTAGTAGCAAATACTTGATTAAGGTAACGGATGCTGATTATTCAGAAACCCTTTATGAGGGGAGAGGGATTTTGGAGCACGATGCCATTCAGGAGACCAGAGATATGGCCTGGGCGTGTGCTATGATGAAGCTCTATAAGCGTAACTTATTTGAAGGGCTTCGTTTTCCGGTCGGAAAAAATGTAGAGGACAACTTCCTTATGTACAAGATTTTTTTAAAAGCCGATCGAGTGGTTCATACGGAGAAATGTATTTATTGGTATCGTGTGGGCCGTTCAGATACCCTCTCACAAGTCTGGACGGAAAAGCGTGTACTAGATGAGATGGAAGCTAAGCAAGAAAAGTTGGCACTTCTGGGTATGTTAGGTTACGATTTAACCTGGCATCGTTATATTTACAAAACGCGCTTGAAACGGGCCCTTGAAAAATTAGAAGAAGCAGGCTTACAAGGATCAGAAACCTATGAGCGCGTGGTGATGAACCTCAACTTCATTGAAAAAAAGGACTAACCATCTATTGATGAGAAAGGATTAGCATGTTCATTATTGCAGCTGAACAGACTCGAGAGCTGAACCATTTGCGAAAATTATTGGACAAACTAGGTCAGCCCTACCGTGTGTTCATCACTAATTTGGAAACGGATTTGGATCAAGAGACGGAGAGTCTTGCGACCTTTTTTACCCAAACAGACCCGGCGTCAAAAATTGGGGAACCACTATTTTTTAATGATCTCTCAGTTCCTGAATTATGGGAATGTTGGACACTTGGGATCACAACCTATCTGTTTGATGGTGAGGAACGTCGTGCCAATATCGTGTTGCGAGAGGACCTTTTGTCGCGAACCGTTGATCGAGTAGAGTGGTTTGGTCAGAAAGAAGAAATCGCATCCATTGATTTTTACAACCGTTATGGCTGGAGAAGTCAGCAAAGCCTTCTCAATGAAGGCGCTCAACCTTATTTAGAGATTTATTTGAATCGTCAACAAGAAGAAGTGCTGCTCCATTTTGTCTTGCAAGGGACCTTTTTGCATCAAACTTCTAAGGGACGAGACCAGTTGTACGCTAATAAAGAAGAGTTGCAGAGAGCCGTTTTGAAACAAGTCTTGCCAGAAAAGGAAGCCATCCTTTTAATGAATCAGAGCTTGCTAGCTTTTGTGAAAGAGTTGCCTAAGGAACGACTTGCCTTGTGTACAAGTACAGGTGCCGACCTAGAAGGAATCAAAGAGCAGGTTGAGCAGATCCTGGTGCTGGAGGCTGCTCATTTACATGAGAAAAAAGAAGGATACACCAGTCTTTCAGGATTCGTAGACGTGGACCAGGAGAAGTTTCAGCCAGAAGCACTGGTCATGACAGCTTCTCAAGAGGTTGAAGGCTTAGCAGACCTCGTTCACGATTTTCCACAAGTGACCTTTCACATTGCTGCTTTGACAGCTATGGGACCAAAATTAACAGACTTGGATCCTTGTCCCAATGTGCGACTCTATCCGGGAATTTCGATGGAAAACTACGAGGAATTACTAGCGACTTGCTCCCTCTATCTGGATTGCAACCAAGGGGAAGAAGTGATGAACAGTAGTATACGTGCTCTTGAAAATGGGCAAATTTTGCTTGGGTTGCAGAGCACTGTGCACCATGAAGCCTACAAAGAATTGACTACCATTACATCTTCGGTAGAAGAAATGAAAGCTCGATTAGGAGCATTAGTCCAGCATCCAGAGTCCTATAAAGAACTCTTGAGAGAGCAAGTACGAATCTTGCAACTTCCTCAAAAAGAAGCTCTGATGGAGATCTTTAAGCAGTTAGAGGGAGGGAAAGGATGACCGTATATACCTTTAACCTATTAGTGGGGTTTGAGCCTAATGGCGTCGATGTGGCGCAGGCTTCTCGAGCTAGGATGCTCCGCGATTTGGGGGTGGCAGCTAGGTTCATCTTTACCACTTGGCCCACTCCAGAGAAATTAGCTTATTACCTTTCTTTAGGGCACCGGGATGAGGAATTGCTCTTCGCCCATCTAGCTTTTACAGATCAAGAAACGACAGTCCCTCAAAAGACAGTTGGGGCCTTGCAGATGGATTTTCAGTTGACGCGTTTGGATGTTTCTGAAAAAACAGAAAGAGCCATTCGCTATCAATTTGCAGATAACAGCGCTCTGACCTTTCATCTGGATCCCTATCATAAAGACTGTGTCCGCTATGTCGACTATCTTTCTAATGGGAGTATCCTCAAGCGAGAATATTATGGGGCTTGTAAAATTGCTACAGAGTATTTTCAATATGGAAGTGTCGTTAGACGGACCTATCACCATCAAGATGGCCGTATCGCCTTTGAAGAATTGAGGCTAAGCGGAAACTGGCTCTATAAACTAGGGCCTGAGATCCTGACCAGTCATACGGAAGTGATGAGACGTTTTTTGTTAAAACTTTCTCTAAAAGAAGAGGATTTGGTTTTACTTGACCGGGCTTCTCGCATGGATTTTGCCCGCCCTTTGATGGAGAAAGATGATCTTTCCAAGCTAGCCATGGTGTTTCATTCAGAGCACGAATTTGAAAATGGCCAGCTCAACTATGAGTACTATTATGTGTTCAAGTATGCCAAACGCTTTGATTACTTTATCACTGCAACGGAGGCACAAAAAGAAGTCTTGGAACAGACACTTGCCAAGCAAGAGTGCGAAAATATTCCAATCTATAGCATTCCAGTAGGCCATTTGGAAGAATTGACAGAATCACCAGGAGATAGACGTCCCTTTAGTGTGATCACAGCTTCCCGCTTGGATCCAAGGAAACGCATCGATTTGGCCATTCGAGTGGTAGCTCAAGCTCATAAACACATACCGGCCCTTCAGTTCGATATTTATGGGAAGGGTGGAGAAGCGGACAACTTACGGCACTTGATTCAGGAGTTGGAAGCGCAAGACTATATTCACCTACGTGGTCATGCAGATCTCAAGCAGATTTATCCTCACTACCAGGTCTACCTAGCCACTTCTCAGTGGGAAACCTTTGGCTTGACCTTGATGGAGGCGGCTGGAGCAGGTTTAGCCTTGCTTGGATTTGATGCCCGTTATGGTAATCCGACCTTTATGAAAGAGGGAGAAAATGGCTATCTGGTACCTTATAGTGGGCAGAGGCCAGAAGAAGAGTTGGTCAAAGAACTAGCAGACAAGCTGGTGCAACTCTTTAATAGGGATCTAGCACCATTTCATCAGGCTTCTTATGACCTAGCTTCCTGCTACCTCAAAACGAAGGTCCAAGAAGTTTGGAAGCAGATGCTAATAGAGATGGGCCAATTGGACAGAAAAGAAATGTAAAACGAAGAATCTGTAGCGACAAAAAAGTCCTGCAGATTTTTTCTAAGGCAAGCAAATTAGGCTAAATTATGGTAAAATAGAGGGTATTGAAAAATCATCATTTCACGAAAGGAAGCAAGATGAAAATTACGCAAGAAGAGGTAACCCACGTTGCCAATCTTTCAAAATTGAAATTCTCTCCAGAAGAGACAGCTGAGTTTGCGACAACCTTGTCGAAGATTGTCGACATGGTGGAATTGTTGGAAGAAGTGGACACAACAGGTGTTGCCCCAACAACGACTATGGCGGATCGTAAGACCGTATTGCGTCCGGATGTCGCTGAAAAAGGCACTGACCGCGACCGTTTGTTTAAAAATGTACCTGAAAAAGACAATTACTACATCAAGGTGCCAGCTATCCTAGAAGATGGAGGAGATGCCTAATGTCATTCAACCATAAAACCATTGAAGAGTTGCACGACCTCCTTGTCTCTAAGGAAATTTCAGCAACGGAATTGACACAAGCGACGCTTGACGATATCAAGGTGCGTGAAGAAGCCGTCAATGCCTTTGTAACGGTGGCCGAAGAAGCTGCCCTTGCACAAGCTAAGGCCATTGATGAAAAAGGAATCGATGCAGACAACCTGCTGTCAGGAATTCCACTCGCTGTCAAAGACAATATCTCAACAGATGGTATCTTGACGACTGCGGCATCAAAAATGCTCTACAACTACGAGCCAATCTTTGATGCGACAGCTGTTGCCAATGCGAAAGCCAAAGATATGATTGTCATCGGGAAGACCAACATGGACGAGTTTGCCATGGGTGGATCTGGTGAAACTTCATACTATGGACCAACCAAGAATGCATGGGACCACAGCAAGGTTCCTGGTGGATCTTCTAGTGGTTCAGCAGCTGCTGTAGCTTCAGGGCAAGTCCGTTTGTCCCTCGGTTCAGATACAGGTGGTTCTATTCGCCAGCCTGCGGCCTTCAACGGAATCGTCGGTCTCAAACCAACTTATGGAACAGTTTCTCGTTTCGGTCTCATTGCCTTTGGTAGCTCACTCGACCAAATTGGACCGTTTGCTCCAACCGTTAAGGAAAATGCGCTCTTGCTCAATGTCATTGCCAGTGCAGATGACAAGGATTCGACTTCTGCACCTGTTCGTGTAGCAGACTTTACTTCTAAAATCGGTCAAGATATTAAAGGTATGAAGATTGCCCTTCCGAAGGAATACCTCGGGGAAGGGATCGACCCAGAAGTCAAAGAAACCATCCTAAACGCTGCTAACCACTTTGAAAAATTGGGAGCAACTGTCGAAGAAGTTAGCCTGCCACATTCTAAATACGGGGTTGCCGTTTACTACATCATTGCTTCTTCAGAAGCCTCTTCAAACTTGCAACGTTTTGATGGGATTCGTTATGGTTTCCGTGCCGAAGATGCTAAAAACTTGGATGATATCTACGTGAACACTCGTAGCCAAGGCTTTGGTGATGAGGTCAAACGTCGGATCATGCTGGGAACCTTTAGTTTGTCATCTGGTTACTACGATGCTTACTACAAGAAAGCTGGTCAAGTCCGGACCCTCATTATCCAAGACTTCGAAAAAGTCTTTGCAGATTACGACCTCATTCTTGGTCCAACAGCTCCAAGTGTGGCCTTTGATTTGGATTCGCTCAATCATGATCCGGTTGCCATGTACTTGGCTGACCTCTTGACCATTCCAGTTAACTTGGCAGGTCTTCCAGGAATTTCAATCCCTGCAGGTTTTGCGCAAGGTCTTCCAGTTGGTTTGCAGTTGATTGGTCCGAAATATTCGGAAGAGACCATCTACCAAGCTGCAGCTGCCTTTGAAGCAACGACGGATTACCACAAGCAACAACCCCTTATTTTCGGAGGTGACAATTAATGAACTTTGAAACAGTCATCGGACTTGAAGTCCACGTTGAATTGAATACAAACTCAAAAATTTTCTCACCAACCTCTGCCCACTTTGGGAACGAGCAAAATGCCAATACCAATGTGATCGACTGGTCTTTCCCAGGGGTGCTTCCTGTCTTGAACAAGGGTGTTGTGGACGCTGGTATTAAGGCTGCTTTGGCCCTGAATATGGATATCCACCAGCACATGCACTTTGACCGTAAGAACTATTTCTACCCTGATAATCCAAAAGCTTACCAAATTTCGCAATTTGATGAGCCTATCGGTTACAATGGGTGGATTGAAGTGCAACTAGAAGACGGCTCAACTAAGAAAATCGGGATTGAACGGGCCCACTTGGAAGAAGATGCTGGTAAGAACACCCATGGAACAGACGGCTTCTCTTATGTAGACCTTAACCGTCAAGGGGTGCCATTGATCGAAATCGTATCTGAAGCAGACATGCGTTCTCCTGAAGAAGCCTACGCTTATTTGACAGCTCTCAAAGAAGTCATCCAATACACAGGTATTTCTGACGTCAAGATGGAAGAAGGATCGATGCGGGTCGATGCCAACATTTCCCTTCGCCCCTACGGTCAAGAGGAATTTGGTACCAAGACGGAGTTGAAAAACTTGAACTCTTTCTCAAACGTCCGTAAAGGTCTTGAATACGAAGTGGAGCGTCAAGCAAAAATTTTGCGTTCAGGTGGGATTATTCGTCAAGAAACACGCCGTTATGATGAGGCCAACAAGAGCACGATTCTTATGCGGGTAAAAGAAGGGGCAGCGGATTACCGTTACTTCCCAGAACCAGACCTTCCCTTGTTTGAAATCTCAGATGAGTGGATCGAAGAAATGCGCACAGAGTTGCCTGAGTTTCCAAAAGACCGCCGTGCTCGCTACGTGGCGGAGCTTGGCTTGTCAGACTATGATGCCAATCAATTGACAGCTACTAAAGTCACATCTGACTTCTTTGAAGCAGCCGTAGCCCTTGGCGGAGACGCTAAACAAGTGTCAAACTGGCTCCAAGGTGAAGTGGCGCAATTCTTGAATGCTGAAGGAAAAACACTAGAAGAAATCCAATTGACACCAGAAAACTTGGTCGAAATGATTGCCATCATCGAAGATGGAACCATCTCATCTAAGATTGCTAAGAAAGTCTTCGTTCACTTAGCGAAAAACGGTGGCGGTGCGCGTGAATACGTCGAAAAAGCTGGATTGGTACAGATTTCAGATCCGGAAGTCTTGATCCCTATCATCCACCAAGTCTTCGCAGACAATGAAGCAGCCGTAGCTGACTTCAAGTCAGGGAAGCGGAATGCGGACAAGGCCTTTACCGGCTTCCTCATGAAAGCAACCAAAGGCCAAGCCAACCCACAAGTAGCCCTCAAGTTACTTGCCCAAGAATTGGCGAAGTTGAAAGAAGAGTAATAGAGAAAAACTAGCCGAGAGGTTGGTTTTTTCTATCCATAAAATTGTGTTAGAATAGGAAAGACCATTACATATCAACTAGCATTAGGAGAAGTTAAATGAACAAATTTTTAAGAGCCTTATTTGTCCTAGTTATCATCGCCATGTCTGGAGCCATTATTTTTCAGCTCTTCTTTCCATCCTATATGGGAAGTCATTCAGGATATGGTGTTTCTGTCGGTTGGCAGCGAGAGATTGGGATTTGGAATGTGGCAGTTCTTGTGATTCTCATTGCTGTCAATCTCAAATATGATTGGTTCTATCTTCGAACGGTACTATTGGCCTTGATCATTGGTGGGCTTGGGATTGGGACCAATCATTTATTTGCTTATCTCAACTATCATTTGCCAGTAAATGCTATTGGAGCTTTTGAAAATTATCTTCTTGTTCTGGGCTGGATTGTCGGTTGGAAATTAGAGTCATCTCGGACCGATAATTAAGATATTAACTGTCTGTTTCTTCTTGACAAAGTTTGTGAAAAGGTTTACAATATGGTTGTCGGGTTTCCTGAAAGGGAATTGCAATTCATGGAAAAATAGGAGAATCATATGGAAACAATGAAAGCTGCTCGCTGGCATGGCAAGAAGGACGTTCGTATCGAGGAAGTGGAAGTCCCTAAAGTACAACCTCATCAAGTAAAGGTTGCGGTCAAATTCACGGGAATCTGTGGAACAGACTTGCATGAATACTTGGATGGGCCAATCTTCATTCCAACAGAAGAGCATGTTTATTCTGGTCAAAAAGCACCCGTTACCCTCGGTCACGAGTTTGCTGGAGAAATTGTTGAGGTTGGAAGCGATGTGACTCGTGTCAAAGTTGGGGATCGTGTGACGATTGAACCAATTTTGGCAAAACATAACTTAATCGGTGACTACAACCTTGATCCAAACTTGAACTTTGTTGGTTTAGCAGCAGATGGTGGTTTTGCGAAGTATTGTGTGCTTGATGGTGATCTTGTGCATGTGATTCCAGATAGCTTGAGCTATGAACAAGCTGCGCTTACAGAACCTGCAGCTGTGGCTGTTTATGCCGTTCGTCAATCTGCATTGAAAACTGGGGATACAGCCGTTATCTTTGGCTTGGGTCCAATCGGTCTTTTGATTGTTGAAGCCCTTCGTGCAGCAGGAGCATCAAAAATCTATGCGGTTGAATTATCTCCTGAACGCCAAGCAAAAGCGGAAGAATTGGGAGCAATCGTTGTTCGCCCAGAAGAAGGAGAAACAATCGTCGAAGCCATCCATCGTTTAACAGGTGGTGGAGCAGATGTTTCTTATGAAGTTACTGGGGTTCCAGTTGTTTTAGGTCAAGCCCTTGCAGCTGTTCATAAGGCAGGGGAATGTATGGTCGTATCTATCTGGGAACGTGAAGCGAGCATCAATCCAAATGAATTCGCTATCCAAGAAAAATCTCTTAAAGGAATTATTGCCTACCGTCATATCTTCCCTAAAGTGTTGGAACTGATGGAACAAGGTTATTTCTCTGCTGAGAAATTAGTGACCAAGAAAATTAAATTGGAAAATATCGTTGAAGAAGGATTTGTTGAATTAACACAAGATAAAGCCCAAATCAAGATTTTGGTTGAGCCATAATTCACCATCTAAACGGAATTAGACCAGTCCATGTGGACTGGTTTTTTTATGATCTTCATTGCTTCCAAAAAAGATAAAAGGGAGGTATGATTTTTTACGAAAACGCTTGCATAAATAATTTTTCCATGCTATACTGGTTGAACACTAATCATTTTAAGGAGATAGAATAGATATGAAACAGAATTCTTCTGTGACAGGCGATAAACAAGTCGTCTATGCGATTCGTCGGTTGAAAAATGGTGTTGGTTCGGTGGCGATTGCGACAAGCCTAGCCCTATTAACAGCCTTTGCTGGTCCGGTCAGTGCGGATGAGGTAGTCAATACCCCCGCATCAGCTTCAGAGGTGCTGACAGCCCCTTCTAATGAAGCAAGCACTTCTTCATCTGATGGGAAAGTAGCTGCGAACACTGAGACAAGTGAAACCCCAAAAGTGGCGGATGAAAGTGTCACAACGCCTGAAAATGTAAGCGCACTCACTGAAGGAGTGGCAACTCAGAAGGCTGAGAAGGCAGAGGAGCCAATTGCTGATCAGACTATCCGAATTCACGTGAAAAAGCTACCAGAAGAAAACAAGGAAACGCAAGGTCTCTGGACCTGGGATGATGTTGAAAAACCATCGGAAAACTGGCCGACAGGTGCCCAATCCTTTAAGGACGCTAAGACGGATGACTACGGCTATTACCTAGATGTCAAGCTCAAAAATGAGCAGGCGAAAAAGATTAGCTTCCTTATCAACAATGTTAAAGGGGACAATATCACAGGCGACAAGTCCATTGAATTGCTCTCGCCAAAAATGAATGAAGCTTGGTTGGACGACAAATTTAAAGTCTATTCTTATCAGCCTCAAGCAGAGGGGACTGTCAGAGTGAATTATTACCGGACAGATGGCAACTATGACAAAAAATCTCTCTGGTATTGGGGAGATGTAGAGAATCCGAGCAGTGCTGCTTGGCCGGATGGGACAGATTTTACAGCGATAGGGAAATATGGTCGTTACATCGATATCCCCCTAAAGGAAGCTGCAAAAGAATTTGGTTTCTTACTATTGGACGAAAGCAAGTCTGGAGACGATGTGAAAATTCGACAAGAAGATTATAAATTTGCTGATTTGAAGAACCACAGCCAAATTTTCTTACGAGACGATGATCCGACTGTTTACACTAACCCATACTATGTCAACGATATCCGTATGACGGGTGCTCAACATGTCGGAAAAGAAAAAATTGAGGCCAGCTTCTCGACTTTGGCAGGAGCACAGAAAGAGGAGTTGCTCAAGCGGACCAAGATCACAGATGCTCAGGGAAATCCTGTCACCATCTCAGACCTTCTTTTAGATGAAGCAGGGAAGAAAGTAACCTATACAGGGGATTTCTCTCAGGTTGATCAATCCTATACGGTTCAATACGACAATGACCGCTTCACAACCAAAATGAACTGGCGCCTCAAGGATGAAGCTTATAGCTATGATGGAACTCTCGGAGCTCATCTTCATGAAGCTGGGAAAAAAGTGGATCTCACCCTCTGGTCACCAAGTGCAGATAAAGTATCCGTAGTCGTCTACGATAAGAATGATTCTGAAAAACTAGTTGGTCGTGTGGCTTTAGAAAAAGGGGAGAGAGGTACTTGGAAGCAGACCCTTTCTGCTGATTCAGGACTGGATATCCAAGATTATACGGGCTATTTCTACCAGTATGAAATTGAACGCCAAGGGAAAACCTTCACAGTCCTTGATCCTTATGCCAAATCGTTAGCAGCTTGGAACAGTGAATTGGCCAAGACAGATGATGTCCATAAGGTAGCTAAAGCAGCCTTTGTAGATCCAAGTAAATTAGGTCCGAGTGACTTAACCTATGCGTCCATTCCAAACTTCAAGAAACGGGAAGATGCCATCATCTATGAAGCCCATGTCCGCGACTTCACTTCTGATCCGGCTTTGGCGTCAGAGCTTAAGAGCCAGTTTGGGACCTTTGCTTCCTTTGTTGAAAAATTGGATTACCTCAAAGATCTTGGTGTAACGCACGTTCAACTTTTACCAGTTCTGTCTTATTACCATGTCAATGAATTAAAAAATAGCGAGCGCTTGTTAGAGTATGCATCAAGCAATAGCAACTACAACTGGGGCTATGATCCACAGAACTACTTCGCCTTGTCAGGGATGTATTCAACAGATCCAAGCAATCCTCAAAAACGGATTGAAGAATTCAAGAATTTGGTCAATGAAATCCACAAACGTGGAATGGGAGTGGTACTAGACGTTGTCTATAACCACACAGCTAACGTGGACATCTTTGAGGATATCGAGCCGAATTACTATCATTTCATGGATGCGGACGGTACGCCCCGGACAAGCTTTGGTGGTGGACGCTTGGGAACAACCCACTACATGTCCAAACGGGTCTTGGTTGATTCGATCAAGTATTTAGTGGATACATATAAGGTGGATGGTTTCCGATTTGACATGATGGGAGACCACGATGCAGCCTCTATCGAAGAAGCTTACAAGGCAGCCCGGGCTCTGAATCCAAATCTCATCATGTTGGGAGAAGGCTGGGTGACCTATGCAGGTGATGAAAACAGCCCGGTACAACCAGCTGACCAATCCTGGATGAAGAAAACAGATACCGTTGCAGTATTCTCGGATGATGTTCGAAACAATCTAAAATCTGGCTATCCAAATGAGGGACAACCTGCCTTTATCACCAATGGAAAACGGAAAATTGCGACTATCTTTAAGAATCTCATCGCACAACCAACCAACTTTGAGGCAGATAGTCCAGGTGATGTTATCCAATACATTGCAGCCCATGATAACTTGACCCTCTTTGATATTATCGCTCAGTCTATCAAGAAGGATCCAAGCATTCCAGCAAATAATGCAGAGATTCATCGTCGCTTGCGTCTCGGAAATCTGCTTGTCTTGACAGCTCAAGGAACACCTTTCCTTCATTCTGGTCAAGAATATGGTCGGACCAAGCAGTTCAAGGATCCAGCTTACCGCACGCCTGTTTCCGATGACAAGGTTCCGAACAAATCTCATTTGTTGGTCGATGAAAATGGAAAACCATTTGACTACCCTTACTTTATCCATGATTCCTATGACTCAAGTGATGCCATCAACCACTTTGATTGGGAAAAAGCAACCAATGAAGACCTCTATCCAGAGAATACACGCTCTCGGGCCTTCACCAAAGGGTTAATTGCCCTTCGTAAGTCAACAGATGCCTTCCGGATGGATAATATGGATGAAGTGAAGAGTCGCGTCAAGCTCTTGACGATTCCAGGTGAGAATGGTGTGGAAGAAGAGGATCAGGTGATTGGCTACCAAATCACTGCAAGCAATGGGGAAGTATACTTGGTGTTGGTCAATGCAGATACTAAGGCGCGTGACTTTGCTCTAGGAACTGACCTAGAACGCTTTAGAAATGCGGATGTTCTAGTGGATGGGGAACGCGCAGGTATTAGCAATCTAACTGATCCAAAAGGAATCTCTTGGACAGAAAAAGGACTTCGACTGGATGCTTTGACAGCAACTGTCTTGCGTTTGTCTACTAAGGAAGAAGCTGAAAATCCAGCACTTTCGGATCGACCTGAATACCATACACCGGCAACTCCATCTCCAGACAAAGTCCTTCCTTCACAAACTGCTAAACCGACGCCACAACTCCTTGCTCAAAAGAAAGAGGAGACAGAAGTTCAAGCTTTAGCTCCTCATCCTGACTCCGGGTCAGTTGAACATGGAGAAGAAACAAGTCCTACTCGCTTGCTTCCTGCAACAGGAGAAACCAGCTCCAACCTTACTAGTCTGGCTGGGCTTCTTCTCTTAGGCAGTCTCGGATTTGGAATGAAAAAGAAGGGGAGAAAAGAAGATTAAAATCTTCTATATTGGGCCTTAAAAATACTTTTTAAAACCTACAGTAAATCAGCCCATTTGGGCTGATTTTTATGTTACAATTAGGATGTAAAAAATATTTGTGGAGGCAGTATGTCTACAACTCTAAAAGGGACTCTGATTACTTTAATAGCGGGAATTGCTTGGGGACTATCCGGAGTTAGCGGGCAATATTTAATGGTTCATGGATTTTCGGCTATTGGGTTAACAAATCTTCGTTTGCTGTTTTCTGGTATTATCCTCATTATTCTTTCCTACGTTGCAGACAAGGAGAAGTTTTTGGCCTTTGTCAAAGATAAATCTTCCTACCTTCCCCTCCTTGTTTTTGCCTTTTTAGGATTGTTATTGACTCAGCTGACCTATTTAGAGGCGATTGCTGAATCCAATGCTGGGACAGCTACGGTGTTACAGTATCTCTGTCCAGTGGGAATTTTAGCCTATACCTGTGTCAAGGATAGGGTGGCCCCTACACTAGCGGAAGTAGTTTCGATGCTTTTAGCGATTGGAGGCACATTCTTAATTGCAACACATGGTCAGCTCAACCACCTGGCCATCAATCCCAAAGGTTTAGCTTGGGGAGTGGTGTCTGCCTTTGCCTATGCCCTTTATATCATTCTACCTCTGAACTTGATTCAAAAATGGGGAAGTATGCTGGTGATTGGAGTTGGGATGACTATTCCAGGAATCCTAATGCTCCCTTTTAGTGGCCTTCTCTCTTCTTCTGGAAACTACAGACTCGATACCTGGATGGCCCTTTTTGGCTTGGTGGTTATTGGGACGATTTTTGCCTATACAGCTTTTTTGAAAGGCACCTCTTTGGTCGGAGCCGTTAAAGGAAGTTTGCTGGCTTCCTTTGAGCCTATTTCGGCAGTATTCTTTGCCTTTGTCATTATGAAGGAGCATTTTTTTATGGTTGATGTGATTGGAATGGCCATGATTCTTCTAGCTGTTCTCTTGATCTCCCTCAAGGATCTCTTGATTCAAAAAGAAAAAGGAATCTTGTAAAGAAGGCCGAAAAGGATCCTTATTATAGGAATCAGAAGGTTGAGACGGAAGTCTCAGCCTTTTTCTGATCAGGGTTCCTTGTGGAGGTAGATATCACTAGATAGCGTATACATAGATGGAAAAAGATGTTAAAATAGAACAAAATTTTTAAAGGAGATCCTGATGAGAAAGATATATAAATGGAGCATTCTTGCTGCTGCAACCTTGAGTCTAGTAGCTTGTGGCACCACTGCTCAAAAGACAAATTCGCAGCAATCAAAGACGGAAAAAGCAGCGAAAAGCTCAGCATCTGACGGTCAAGTAGAGCTGAGCCTAAAAGGAGGGCAATACATCAAACCGCCTGTCCTCAATGACTCAGAAGACGGCACTTATTTAGCCCTTCAATTAGAATTTAAGAATGTTGCTAAAGAATCTATTAACGTGTCAGATTCAGATATCACCATCTACGATGCGGAGAATAACAAGGTCAAATTGCAGTCAGGAATTTATGACCAAACGGAAACCTTCCAATTGCTCAAGAGTGATCAGTTGGCCCAGGATAAAAAATTAACCGGCTATATCGTCTTTCCAGTCGAAAAAGGCAAAAAATACGAAGTGCAGTATGAACGAAAAACCTATAGCTCTGATAAAAAAACGAAGCCTCTAAAATTTGCGGTGGATTCTTCTCAGTATGAGGACAAGGTGGAAGCTTCCACCCTTCTAGCTGATGAATACATCAATCAAGTTTACTTTAGTGGCCAACGAAAGGTCAAAAAGGATGATGCTTTTGTTTTGGGAACTGATTTGAAAAAGGAAGCCAGTGATTTCCGTGCGAAATTTGCGGCTGATTTTACTCGTAAACTACACGATTACCAATTCCCAGAAGAAGAAGTGACCCAGTTTATCGATGCTTATGAAAAGGAAAATGCAAAGCGCGCTAAATTAACCTATAAGGTTAAACAATATCTCCCGGACAAGGTGGTCATTAGTCTAAATCCTGAGACTGTCAGCATGGAAAAGACGATTTTAAACCACATGCAGACCTTCTATCAAGAACATCGGAAAGATTATTCGAGTATCATTGAGGCCAATCAGGCTCAAAACAAAGCCTATAGAGAGGAAATGATGGCTTCTCTTGCGGATCGCCCCTTGACGACGCCGGATCAAAACGACTACCAGTTGACCTTTGTTAAGAAAGATGGCAAATGGGAAGTGGAAAAAGCCTATAATAGTGATAGCTTTATGGAAAAATTTGAGGGAAATCTTTCTTAATCATGAAGAAGACACTCCTAGGACAGAAATCTAGGGGTGTTTTTGCTCTATAGTTTGAAACTATATCAAAACCCAAGAAACAGGAATTAGACGGGAGCCCTTCTTAGTGATAAAATAATTTCAAGTATGAAAGGAGATGAAGGTTTGTGGCTTTTTCTTATGAAGAATTAAGAGAGATTCGCCATTATCTACACCAACACCCAGAATTATCTGGTCAAGAATACCAAACAACAGCCTTCCTAAAGGACCGTTTGGAAGGCTTGGGAATCCGTGTGTTAGAGAGTGGTTTAAAAACCGGTTTGATTGCGGAAATTGGAACTGGTCATCCAGTGGTAGCGCTTCGAGCAGATATCGATGCTCTTCCAATAGTAGAACAAACCGGTCTACCTTATCAAAGCCAGAATCCGGGAGTTATGCATGCTTGTGGCCATGATTTCCATCAAACCAGTCTTCTAGGAGCTGCAGCTCTTCTCAAGGAAAAAGAAGCCCAGCTAGACGGAACGGTCCGCTTGATTTTTCAACCAGCAGAAGAAATTTCAGAAGGAGCTACTGAAGTTTTAGCAACAGGACTGTTGGAGGATGTTCAAGGGATCATTGGTTTTCATAATATGCCTCAGCTAAAGGCAGGCCAACTCGCCTTAAATGCAGGAGCCATGATGGCAGGGGTCGAAAAATTCAAGGTAACTGTGACAGGGGTTAGTAGCCATGCGGCGAGACCAGACTTGGGAGCTGATACTGTGACAGCTGTTACGACGATGGTTCAGAATCTACAATTATTGATTTCACGGACTGTTTCTCCTTTTGAAACAGCTGTCCTGTCTATTACGCATCTAGATGTGGGTTCTACATGGAATGTTCTCCCTAAATCTGGCTATTTTGAAGGAACCATTCGTTCCTTTAACCCGAGTTTGCAAAGAGAGTTAAAGGAACGCTTCATTTCTATTATTCGCCATACCGCAAAAAGCTTGGAAGTCGATGTAACTTTTGAGTGGGGAGTAACACCTCCTGTCACCTTCAACAATGAGGAATTGACTCAGCTGGTTTGGGATGCTTCTCAAGGTCTGGCTGAGGTGATTCCAGCAACCCCATCTACAGCTGGAGAAGACTTTGCCTTTTATCAGGAGTGGATCCCTGGAGTATTTGCCTTTATCGGGTCCAATGGTGAGCCAGACGCGCCAGACCTCCATCATGACCATATGACGATTGATGATGCAGCTTTTCAGGTATCGGTTCCTTATTATGTAGAAAATGCGCAAGCCTTATTGAGGTATTTTAAGGATAAGGAAGCGTGATAGATAAAACCTATCACCTCCATAAAAAATATATAATAGGCAAGAGGCGGCGATTCTGATAAAATGGAAGAATATTTTTAAGATGGCGTTTTATGTGCCTGAAACCAAAAAGGAGATCCTATGAATCTAAAAAAAATGATTAAGTATTCTGCTTTAGGATTAGTTGCAGTCCTTGCAACCAGTGCTTTAGTAGCATGTTCATCTGGTAAATCTGCCAGTGGCAAGAAAACAATTGAAGTTGGGACTGTTGGAACAACTAAACCCTTCTCTTACGAAGAAAAAGACGGCAAGCTAACCGGTTATGAAATCGAAGTTTTGCGTGAAATCTTCAAAGATTCAGACAAATATGAAGTAAACTTTAACAAAACAGAGTGGTCTTCAGTCTTTGCTGGCTTAGATAGTGACCGTTTCCAAATCGGTGCCAACAACATCAGCTACTCAAAAGAGCGGGAAGAAAAATACCTTTATCCAAATCCATATGCTCGTAATCCATTAGTATTGGTCGTACCAAAAGATTCTTCTATTAAATCTTTGGATGACATTGGTGGCAAGAAAACAGAAGTGGTTCAAGGAACATCTACTGCTAAACAATTAGAAGATTTCAATAAAAAACATTCAGATAATCCAACTGACTTGCAATACACAGATGGAACGATTCAAACCATCATGGCCAATCTAGCGGATGGTCGTACCGATTACAAGATCTTCGAACGTATTTCTGTAGATACCATCATTCGAGATCAAGGCTATGACAACTTGAAAGTGATCGAGCTTCCAAGTGACCAACAGCCTTATGTTTATCCAATCATTGCAAAAGAGGATAAAGACCTTCAAAAATTCGTTAACAAACGTATCAAGGAACTCTATGACAATGGAACCCTTGAAAAATTGTCTAAAAAATACTTTGGTGGAACTTATCTACCAGAAGCAAAAGATATTAAAGAATAATATTTATTTAAAGGAGATTTCAAAATGAAATTGAAAAAAATTCTTGGTTTAACAGCTCTTGCAGCTGTCGCAACGTTTGCTCTTGCAGCATGTGGTTCTTCAAACTCATCTAGCAAAGATGGTGAAACAACAGTTAAAGTGGGTGTCATGACATTGAGCGACACTGAAAAAGCTCGTTGGGATCAAGTTCAAAAGAACTTGGATGACGCTAAAACAGGGATCAAATTGGAATTCACTCAATTTACAGACTACTCACAACCAAACGTGGCTGTAAAAGATGGTAGTGTAGATATCAATGCTTTCCAACACTACAACTTCTTGGATAACTGGAACTCTAAAAACGACAATGCCCTTGTTGCAGTAGCAGATACTTACATTGCTCCAATCCGTCTCTACTCTGGTACAGAAAACGGTAAAAATAAATACACTTCTATCAAAGAAATTCCAAAAGGTGGAACCATTGCCGTACCAAATGACCCAACAAATGAAAGCCGTGCCTTGTATGTCTTGCAATCAGCAGGTTTGATTAAATTGGATACCAAAGATGGCCAATTGGCTAACGTGTCAAACATCAAAGAAAATCCAAAAGATTTGAAGATTTCTGAATTGGATGCTTCTCAAACGCCTTCTGCTCTTCCTTCAGTAGATGCTGCTGTCATCAACAATACCTTCGTTCGTGAAGCAGGGGTTGACTTCAAAAAAGCGATCTATGTTGAAAAGAAAGACAACAACTCAAAACAATGGTACAACTTGATTGCTGCTAAGAAAGATTGGGAAAAATCTGACAAAGCAAAAGCAATCAAAGAAATCATCGATGCCTATCACAAAGACAATGTGAAAAAAGCGATCGAAGAATCTTCAGAAGGGATGGACCAACCAGTCTTCTAAGAAACGGTCTCTAGTGTATGAATGAGGTGGGGAAGAAATTCTCTACCTCTTATCTCGTATTAGGAGGAATGCATGCCTTTTGCTACAGAAGCGGAACAAATCCGTAAATTTGAAAATGATGAGGTTGCGCAACACTATTTTGAAGTCTTGCGGACCTTAATTTCAAAAAAATCGATCTTTGCTCAACAGGTTGGTCTCAAGGAAGTGGCCAATTATTTAGGAGAAATTTTTACAGCTGCAGGAGCTAAAGTGGAAGTAGATGATAGCTATACAGCTCCCTTTGTCATTGCTAAATTTTTCTCTGCAAATCCAAATGCCAAGACCATCATTTTTTATAATCATTATGATACGGTCCCAGCGGATGGAGACCAACCATGGAGCAGTGATCCCTTCACCTTATCGGTCCATTATGGAACCATGTATGGCCGAGGGGTCGATGATGATAAAGGTCACATTACGGCTCGTCTCACAGCCCTGCGAAAATACATTCGTGAAAGAGGAGACTTACCGGTCAATATCACTTTTATCATCGAAGGAGCAGAGGAGTCTGCTTCGACAGACCTGGATAAATATTTGGCCAAACACAAGAAGCACTTGCGAGGGGCAGATCTTCTAGTCTGGGAACAAGGAACCCGAAACAATCAAGGACAACTGGAAATCTCCGGTGGTAGCAAGGGGATTGTGACCTTTGATATGGTGGTGAAGAGTGCAGAAGTGGATCTCCATTCTAGTTATGGTGGCGTGGTAGACTCGGCTTCCTGGTATTTGATAAATGCAATCGCAAGTTTACGCGATAGAGAAGGTCGGATCTTAGTGGATGGGATTTATGATCAGATTCAAGAACCCAATGAACGCGAGTTAGCCTTGATTGAACAATATGCCAACAAGGTTCCAGAAGATGTAGCAGGGACCTATGGCTTGACCCTTCCCATCTTGAAGGAAGATCGCAAGGAATTCTTGCGTCGTTTCTATTTTGAACCAGCTCTGAATATTGAAGGGATTGGCTCTGGCTACCAAGGCCAAGGCGTTAAGACGATTCTTCCAGCAGAAGCGCGTGCCAAGATGGAAGTACGCTTGGTTCCAGGCCTGGATCCCAAAGATGTTTTGGAGAAGATCAAGCAGCAACTGAAGAAAAATGGCTACGATCAGGTAGAATTGGTCTACACCCTCGGGGAAATGAGTTACCGTAGTGATATGAGTGCCCCTTCGATTTTAAATGTGATTCGGCTGGCCAAAGACTTCTATAGAGAAGGAGTTTCTGTTCTTCCGACAACAGCCGGAACAGGGCCTATGCATACAGTCTTTGAGGCCTTGCAAGTCCCCATGGCAGCCTTTGGAATTGGTAATGCCAACAGCCGTGATCATGGGGGGGACGAAAATGTGAAAATCGCAGATTATTACACCCATATTGAATTGATAAAGGAGTTAATAGCAAGTTATGAGTAAAGCAATGATTCAGCTGGACCACATTGATGTGACTTTCCAGCAAAAGAAACGTCAGATCCAAGCCGTTAAAGATGTGACCATTCACATCAATGAAGGGGATATCTATGGGATTGTCGGGTATTCAGGAGCTGGAAAATCAACCTTGGTTCGGGTAATCAATCTCCTCCAAGTACCAAGCGCAGGGACTATCACTGTTGATGGAGATGTGATTTATCGAGATCAGGTGACCTTAAAACCAGCTGCTCTTCGGGAGAAACGTCGGGATATCGGGATGATCTTTCAACACTTCAACTTGATGGCTCAAATGACCGTCGCAGAAAATGTAGCCTTCGCTCTCAAACATTCTAAATTAAATAAAGAACAAAAGGATGAAAAAGTTGCGAAATTATTGGATCTAGTAGGTCTAGCAGACCGTGCAGAAAATTACCCAGCCCAATTGTCTGGTGGACAAAAGCAACGGGTGGCCATTGCACGTGCCCTTGCCAATGATCCAAAAATCTTGATCTCTGATGAATCAACTTCAGCCTTGGATCCGAAGACGACCAAGCAAATTCTAGCTTTGTTGCAAGAGTTGAACAAAAAGCTTGGCTTAACGATTGTTTTGATTACCCATGAGATGCAAATTGTCAAAGACATTGCCAATCGCGTAGCCGTGATGCAAAATGGTGAATTGATCGAAGAAGGTTCTGTTTTAGATATCTTCTCAAATCCTAAAAATGCTTTGACCCAAGACTTCATCACAGTCGCAACAGGAATCGATGAAGCCATGGTGAAAATCAATCAACAAGCCATTGTTAAAAACTTGCCAGATGATTCGATCTTAGCGCATCTCAAGTATGCAGGCTCTGTAACAGATACAGCCATCATGAATGATATCTACAAACAGTACCAAATTTCTGCCAACATTTTATTTGGGAATATCGAAATCCTTGATCACACTCCTGTCGGAGAATTGGTGGTTATCTTATCAGGTGAGACTCAAAATCTGGAAACAGCTAAATCTGAGTTAGAAAATGCAGGTGTTTCCGTGACTATTGTGAAAGATGGGAGAAAAGCATGATCCAATTAATTCAAACGTATTTACCAAATGTTTATAAATTAGGGTGGTCTGGCCAATATGGATGGGGAACCGCTATTTACTTGACTCTTTATATGACCGTTATTTCCTTTCTCATCGGAGGATTTTTAGGATTGGTAACAGGACTTTTATTAGTCTTGACTCGTCCGGGTGGGGTCATCGAAAATCGAATCGTTTTCCAAATTTTGGATAAGATTACTTCATTGTTCCGTGCCATTCCCTTCATTATCTTGTTAGCCTTTATTAATCCATTGACTTACTTGCTTTTGAAAAATACCATCGGACCTACAGCCGCTCTTGTTCCATTGTCCCTAGCAGTCTTTCCTTTCTTTGCCCGCCAAGTCCAAGTGGTCTTATCTGAATTGGATGGCGGTGTGATTGAAGCGGCTCAAGCCAGTGGGGCCACTTTCTGGGATATCGTCGGAGTTTACCTTCGTGAGGGTCTTCCAGATTTGATCCGTGTGACAACCGTGACCATCATTTCCTTGATCGGGGAAACCGCCATGGCGGGTGCCGTTGGTGCAGGAGGACTAGGAACCTTAGCCATCAACTATGGTAAAAATATGTTTAACAATGATGTCATCTTTGTAGCGACTTTATTGATTTTAATCCTCATTGTGTTGGTCCAATTTATGGGGGATTTCCTATCCAAGAAAATTAGCCATCGATAAAGGTTGAGAATGCCATGATACAGAAACATCAATTTAAGCAGGTTGCAGCCTTTGCAGCCTTGTATTTTCTTGCCATTGGATTAGGTGTCCTACTTGGAAGTCTGGTTGACCATCGAGGGAACATGTTTTATGCTCCAGCCTTCTCTGCCCTAGTGGGTGGAGGGATCTATCGAGTTTATGTTGAAAAAATTCAACGAACAGGGGCCATCCTAGTAGTCGCTCTTGTGATTGGTGCTTTTTTCCTTTTTACTCGTCATGGAGCTGGAGCTTTTCTGCCTGCTCTTGTTGGAGGGCTTTTGGCAGAATTGGTCGCAGGCCGTGGTCACTACCAGTCGAAATTGGGCAATGCGCTGTCTTTCCTCCTCTTTTCCTTTACGACGACAGGGCCCATTCTTATGATGTGGATCCAACCGTCTAGTTACCGTGCTTCTTTACTAGCACGTGGGAAGTCGATGGATTATATTGAACGCGTTATGGTACCGTCGAATATAGGAACGGTGAGCTGGTTTTTACTGACCCTTCTTCTTGGAGCTCTACTAGGTTATCTTCTTGGATCTTTGGTCTATCAAAAGCTAGATAGAAAATGATATGATGGAGAAGAAATATGCACAATAATTTACTAGTCCTTCAGTCAGACTTTGGTCTGGTGGATGGGGCTGTCTCTGCTATGATTGGGGTTGCTTTAGAGGAATCGCCAACCCTCAAGATTCACAACTTGACCCATGACATTACCCCTTACAATATTTTTGAAGGAAGTTACCGCCTCTTTCAGACGGTAGACTACTGGCCGGAAGGGACAACCTTTGTTTCGGTGGTCGATCCGGGGGTCGGTTCCAAACGAAAGAGTGTGGTAGCTAAAACGGCGAAGAATCAATACATTGTGACTCCCGATAATGGGACCCTCTCTTTCATCAAAAAACATGTAGGGATTGTTGCTATCCGTGAGATTTCAGAGGTGAAGAACCGTCGGGCCAATACAGAGTTTTCTTATACCTTCCACGGGCGTGATGTCTATGCCTATACAGGAGCTAAGTTAGCCAGTGGCCATATCAGCTTTGAGGAAGTGGGACCAGAGCTCAGTGTCGAACACATTGTAGAAATCCCTGAGGTGGAAACTGTTATAGAGGATAATCTTGTCAAAGGAGCCGTTGACATCTTGGATGTGCGCTTTGGTTCTCTTTGGACGTCTATTACTAGGGAAGAATTCAATCATTTGGAACCCGAATTTGGGGAACGCTTTGAAGTAACCATCTATAACAATGACATGCTGGTTTACCAAAACCAAGTAACCTACGGCAAGTCTTTCGCCGATGTGCGGATTGGACAGCCAATCCTCTATATCAATTCCCTCTATCGTGTTGGCCTTGCCATCAACCAGGGATCCTTTGCCAAGGCCTATAATGTAGGAGTTGGGGCTTCTTGGCATATCGAAATTAGAAAAATGGAAAATTAATAGGAGATAAAATATGAAACAAAAACAAGCTTTTACAATTAAGGATGTTGTAGCCATCGGGGTTGGAGCGGCCCTCTTTGTGGTCATTGCGATGATCCCAATTCCAGCACCAGCACCAAATACTAGCATTCAGTTGCAGTATGCGCTTCAAGCTCTTTTTAGTGTAGTCTTTGGCCCGATTGTCGGCTTCTTAATGGGCTTGATCGGTCATGCTATCAAAGATGCCATGTCTGGAAATCTTTGGTGGACTTGGATCATTTCTAGTGGTTTGTTTGGCCTCTTTGTCGGTTTCTTCCGCAAGCAAATCGGTGACCTAAAAGGAGAAGTGACCAAGAAAGAATTGCTCGTCTTTAACGTCGTTCAAATCGTAGCTAATCTTGTCATCTGGGGACTGATTGCACCGGTTGGAGATGTCATGATCTACAAAGAAAGTGCCAACAAGGTCTTCCTTCAAGGTGTTGTTGCGGGTTCTGTCAATGCTTTAGTGGTGGCTATTGCAGGTTCACTCCTCTTGATTGCCTATGCTCGTACCCAAACAAAAGACGGAAGTTTGTCTAAAGATTAATCATAAATAAGAAGAGAAAGTCTGGGAAACCAGGCTTTTTTGTTTATCGAAAATATTTTTTACAAAATGTAAGATATATATTGCAAAATAGAAAATATAGTGTATAATAGAGCTATAAAAACAAGAAAGGAAAAGCATGTGGCGAAAAATCTCAAATTAAAAATAGCCCGGGTCGAGCATGATATGACCCAGGGGGATCTTGCAGATGCCATCGGGGTGACACGCCAGACCATTGGCCTGATCGAGGCAGGGAAGTACAATCCGACCCTCAGCCTCTGCCTAGCCATTTGTAAGACCTTGGATAAGACGCTGGATCAACTGTTCTGGGAATAACAGTTTTAACATAGAAAGAGGAATCATATGAAACAAAAGAAAGAACCAATTGTAAAAGATGAACGGACCATACTGATTGATGGAAAAATTGCAGGGGAACTTGTTCTAGGAATGACCTGCTTTATCGCCTTATCAGCCTTTGTGAAAGCTAGTATTCTGGACTTAGCCCTAGTAGCCTATATGCCCGAACTTATTCTCTTGATTGTCATGGGAGTTTATGCCTTTGTGAGAAGGATCAGCTCAGGGATCGATATTCGAGATATGTTAGAAAAAGAGAGCTGGTTGAGCCGCATCGGATCAGGAGTTTTATTTGCCCTATTTGTGGTCGGAACGGATGTAATTGGGAAGCGGGAAACGATGAGCTTTATGTTCAGTCCCAAGTATCTGCTCAAAATTGTCCTTGCCATTTTCGTCTTTGCCCTTTTGACTTATCTGTTAGAGAAACCACTAGGACTTATCAATTGGAAAAAACAGAAGAAGATCGAGGCAGAATTAGAGGAGGAATAGATGAGAGTACACTTGATGAACAAACAAATCATAGATGAACGAGAGGAAGGACTGGCCAATAAGGCTGGTGCGGAGACGGCTGGTTTTCTGTTTCTTGCCTTAACCGTTTTTAGTGTGGGGTCTATATTTACTTCTCAGGTCGGTCTGAGTCCAATCATGGTCGTAAGTCTACTCATTGTGTCAGGATTGTATTATTCGGTTCGATGTCAACGATTGGGTGTACGGTTTATCAGCTATAGCTACCTCAATCTAACTGGTATGGTAGTAGTGACCTCTATTCTTTCCTTATTCATCTGGGCTTAGAATTATCAATTAAACCAAGCTGTCTATCACCATAATCCTTTTCATTCAAAATTCTTGCTCGTACTTCCTATTACCTTTTTACTGAATTTCCCAATTGTAGGGGGTGTGAATGCTGTTGTGATGCTGCTTGCAAAAGTAGAGAAAAAACGCTATGATGCCTATCTGGATCAGTTGGAAAAGGAAGAGTAGGAAGTTGGAACCTTATTTTTGTCGTGTAAAAGTCTGGAACCCCAGGATTTTATTTTTCAGTCAAATAAATTGCATTCGTTTTCTGGGCAGAGTATACTAGAATGGTTGAATGAAAAATTCTGATAATTTAATCTTAGAAAAGAGAATCTTATGGCAAAACCTATTCGTGTTTTACTTTACTATAAATATGTTCCCATCGAAAATGCAGAACAATTTGCGGCTGATCACTTGGCTTTCTGTAAATCAATCGGGCTCAAGGGGCGTATCCTAGTGGCTGACGAAGGGATTAACGGAACTGTTTCTGGCGACTACGAGACCACTCAAAAGTATATGGACTATGTTCACAGCCTTCCAGGTATGGAAGACCTCTGGTTCAAGATGGATGAGGAAAAAGAGCAAGCCTTCAAGAAGATGTTCGTCCGCTATAAGAAAGAGATTGTTCACCTTGGATTAGAGGATGATAACTTTGATAACGACATCAATCCTCTTGAAACAACAGGTGCTTACTTGTCTCCAAAAGAATTTAAAGAAGCTCTTCTAGACGAGGATACAGTTGTCCTTGATACTCGTAACGACTACGAGTACGACCTTGGACACTTCCGTGGGGCTATTCGTCCAGATATCCGCAACTTCCGTGAGTTGCCACAATGGGTCCGTGATAACAAGGAAAAATTCATGGACAAGCGTGTGGTCGTATACTGTACGGGTGGAGTCCGTTGTGAGAAATTCTCAGGCTGGATGGTGCGTGAAGGCTACAAAGATGTTGGTCAATTACACGGAGGAATCGCCACTTACGGAAAAGACCCAGAAGTTCAAGGAGAATTGTGGGATGGGAAAATGTACGTCTTTGACGAGCGGATCGCAGTCGATGTTAACCATGTTGATCCAAGTGTTGTCGGAAAAGATTGGTTTGATGGAACACCATGTGAACGCTATGTCAACTGTGGAAATCCTTTCTGTAACCGTCGCATCTTAACTTCAGAAGAAAACGAAGACAAGTACCTCCGTGGCTGCTCCCATGAGTGCCGTGTTCATCCACGCAATCGCTATGTAGAAGAACACAACTTGTCACAAGCAGAGGTTGCTGAGCGTTTGGCCGCTATCGGTGAGACACTTGATGGAGCACCTGCTTAAGAGAAAAAAACAGTCTGAAAGCTCAGGCTGTTTTTATATGGAAATTGATTGAAAATTATGCTATACTCTAAGTAAGCGATTTCACAAAGGAGCAAACAAATGACTATTGTGTTTTCAATCAAGAATAAAAAGAGCTTGTTTGGCTATCAGAAAGTACTCGCAGCTAATGAAGTCCTCAAATTAGTGGAAGGTTTGATCAGTTACAACTATGACCCCAGTAGCTTGCATCGTTCCTTGAATGATTTTGAAAGCCTGAACTGTATCCTATTTGGTAAGAGTGGTCTTCCCTTGCAATTACGCTATGTTGATGCGGAAAACGCTTATCAAATCCTAGTTCCACCTTTCGCCATTGAGGAAGATTGGCAGTTGGCTCTTCGATGGATGAGTCGTCTAGCTGAGTTATTGGGAACAGAGATCACATCTAGCGAAGGCGGGAGCTATAGTCCAGATTCTATTTTCCATTTTGATTACGAAGTCATCATCCTGGAAACACTTGGGAATCTGACGAAGGAAAAAGATCTAGAAGAGTTTGAAGTACAAGGCTTCGCCCATCCAGTCTATTTAGATCGCGAGACCGTTCAGGAAGTCTTGAACCATGTTCACCCACTAGAAGCCTACTCTGCCTTTATCAAGAAGATTCAATACAGTGCTGCTTATTTTAGTCAAGTCCGTTTTTACCAACAGGAGGAGACAAGAGACTTCTTAGCTAGCTATAGCTTGACAGAAGAGACAGATACCGTCTTGCCACGCCGACCACATGTTCCTGCAGAATATGTAGAAATTGTGGGCTTGGCGGGTGTGAGTGATTGGCGGGTTCTTTTGGTAGCGATCGATGGAGATCCTGACAAGCAAGAAAATTACCATCCACTTGCTTCCGTTCCTTTGAAGGCACTCATAGAAGCCTTAGAGCCGAATGAATATCAGTTTCTAGATGCCAATCAAATTGAAATCAAAAAATTGTCCAAAGAACGCTTGTTGCAATTGGCCCAACTCTAATAAAAAAAGTTCTCAGTGTTGAGAACTTTTTCTTTTAGTTTGATTCATGTGGCAAGATCAAGTTAAGGATGATTCCTGTCATAGCTGAGAGGGCTGTTCCTGATAGGGTCACTGGACCCAGTTTCAGAATTGCTCCACCAAGTCCAAGAACCAACATAGCACTTGCAATAATCAAGTTACGCATCAAGCTGAAGTCAACGCGTTCTTTGATCAAGACTTTCAAACCATTACTTGCAATCACTCCGTAGAGAAGGATAGACATGCCACCGAGAACAGAGTTTGGAATGGTAGAAATGAGAGCAGTAAATTTACCAAGGAAGCTCAAGGAAATAGCGATCAAGGCTGCATTTCGGATAACGGAAACAGAAGCGATGCGAGTCATCCCAATAACGCCTGTATTTTCACCGTAAGTGGTATTGGCTGGACCACCAAGGAAGGCAGATACAGATGTTGCAATCCCGTCACCAAGAAGGGTACGATGAAGTCCCGGTTGTTTTAAGAATTGACGGCCACAGATTTGGCTAAGTACCGTATGGTCACCGATGTGTTCTGAAATCGTTACGATAGCGATTGGCAAGATGGCAATGGTTTCAGGCCCAAAATACAAGTTGTATTGTTTGAAGGCCCCACCCGTATTGAAAGGAAGATAAAAACCAGGAATCTCAAACCAGTTCGCCTTGAGGACCGGATCAAAGTTCACCAAGCCCAAGCAAACTGCGAAGACATAACCACCGATAATGGCAAAGAGGAAAGGAATGATTTTGAAGAAACCTTTTCCTTTGGTGTTGATGAAGGCAGCGATCAGGAAGGTCACGACAGCGACAAGTGCATTTTTCCAATCTCCCCCTTCGACAAAACCAGCGTTCTTAACGGCTGATCCTGCAAGCCCTAGACCAATGACGATGATCATAGGTCCAATAACAACGGCAGGAAGCAATTTGTCAATCCAGCGAGTGCCTGCTACTTTAACCCCTGCAGCGACTAGCACGTAAATCAGACCAGTCAGGATAACCCCTGTTTGGGCTGCATCGACTTTTCCGCCCATTTCCTTCATCGCCAAAGCCATGGCTGTGATGAAGGCGAAGGAAGAGCCGAGGTAGACAGGGACTTTAAAGCCGGTACAAGTCATATAGATCAGTGTCCCAACACCTGATGCGAATAGGGCAACGGATACGGGCATGCCCAAGATGAGTGGTACCAAAATGGTTGCCCCAAACATGGCGAAAACGTGTTGGAAACTTAATAAGATTCCTTTAAGGGGTGCCGGACTTTGGTCGACATCCAGGAGCAAATCAACAGTTGATTCTTCTTTCATAATAACCTCACTTTTGGGCACCAAAAAAGAGCCCATGATTTTTTTGCATAGCAAGGGCCCTCAGATTATTCATATTCTGTGTCTTTGTCACCTCACGGGATGACATTAAAAACCTTTGCTTCTAAGAAGTATAGCAGAAAAAATTCGTTTTGTAAACGAATTTTTCCCGAGCCTGAAAACAAGAAAGCGAGGTTCGTTTTGTAAACGAATTTTTCCCGAGCCTAGAAATAAAAAAGCGAGGCAGGAGTTATCTATTTTCATCAGGAAAGAGGTCAACAGTAGACGCAGTGGTTGAGTGGCCCATCCCCCGCTCTAATTCTCGCTTGGATGGCCCTACTCAACTTTGCGGGGGAGGGACGACGAAACCGTCATTTTAAATGGTAACCGATTTCTGTCCCTCTCCCTTTTCCCGAGCCCGAAAATGAGAAAGCGAGGAGGGAGTCATTAAGGTTTTCATTTTTGCATCAGAAAAGAGGTCAGCGATTGACGAAGTGGGTGTGTGCTCCCTCTTTATTTTTTTGGGAGGACAGCTGTGTTGTTTCCTAGCACAAAAGGCGAACAAGTGGGGCTTCTCGCTCCTTTGTTAGAAGGAAAGAAGCCGGTTTTATGGTATAATAGGGGCCTAGAAGTAGAATGAAAGAGGTGCACGAAATGCTGTTAGAAGAATTTGATGCCAATCGACAGGCGATTATCAATCCCCAAGACTTACACGAACCAATTGAAGGATTTCCCAAAGTAGTCATCTCTTGCTTTTCAAGAGTAACTTTTGCGCGTCTCCTTGAGAATTACGATCATGAGGTCATCGCAAGAACTTCTATGGCTAACTTTGAAGTCATTGTCTATGGGATTACGATAGGAGACCAAGAGATTGGGGCCTTTAATGCACCAGTTGGGGCTGCTTCCTGTGTGGGGATTATAGAGGATTTGATTCAATTTGGGATGGAAAAACTAGTGCTCTTTGGGACCTGTGGGGTTTTGGACCAAGATATTGAGGCGACCTCCATCATCATTCCAACAGCAGCTCTTCGAGACGAAGGGACCAGCTATCACTATCTTCCGGCTAGTGATGAAGTGGAAGTAAATAAGGAAAGCCTTCCTCTCTTCCAAGCTTTTCTGGACAGTCACAAGGTTTCTTATCAGTCAGGAAAAGTGTGGACAACCGATGCTCCCTACCGGGAAACCATCGACAAGATGAAGCGTCGAAAGGAAGCAGGAGCCATCTGTGTAGATATGGAATGTTCGGCAGTGGCAGCTTTAGCGGCTTTTCGGGGCTTTGAGCTCTGCCATTTCTTCTACGCAGCAGACCACCTCTCGGAAGAAAAATGGGATATCCGAACCTTATCTAGTCATGAGGATTTAGATAGCAAGGATCGAATCGCGGATTTAGCCATCCAATTTGCGCTCTTATGGGAAAAGGCAAACTAAATGAAAGAAGCAATGATTGAACTGAAGGATTTTTCCTTCCAATACAAGGCACAGTCTGAGCCAACTTTGAAAAATCTCAACTTAACCATTTATAAGGGGGAAAAGGTCCTGATTGTCGGGCCATCTGGCTCTGGAAAGTCAACCATTGGCCAGTGCTTAAATGGGATTATCCCTAATATCTATAAGGGAGCCAGTAGTGGGCAATTCCTTATTCAGGGGAAAGAAGCCTTTGATCTCAGTATTTATGAGAAATCTCATTTGGTCAGTACGGTCTTGCAGGATACAGATGGTCAGTTTATTGGTCTCAGTGTTGCAGAAGACTTAGCATTTGCCCTTGAAAACGATATGGTGGAGCTGGAAAGCATGAAATCCCGGGTCCATACCTGGGCGGAGCGCTTAGATTTGAGCAAGTTCTTGGACCATCGGCCTCAAGATTTATCCGGTGGGCAAAAACAACGGGTCAGCTTGGCGGGTGTCCTGATTGACGAAAGTCCGATCCTGCTCTTTGATGAGCCACTGGCTAATCTAGATCCAAAATCGGGTCAGGATATCATAGATCTGATTGATCAGATTCATGAAGAGCAGGGAACGACAACCATTATTATCGAACACCGTCTGGAGGATGTGCTCTATCGTCCGATTGATCGGGTCATCTTGATCAATCAAGGGCAAGTCCTCTTTAATGGGAGCCCAGATGAGTTGTTGAGGACGACACTGCTGGCTGAAAATGGGATTCGTGAACCCCTCTATTTAACGACTCTTCGTCAGTTAGGGCAGGATATCAGCGAGCTACCGCATTTGGACAAGGTGGAAAAAATACCACTTGAAGATTTATCAGTGGATATCCCAAGTCCTCATTTTGAAAAAGGTGCAGAGACAGAGACAATCCTAGAACTTGGTCATTTGAACTTTGCCTATCGAGAAGGCCAGCCCATTCTAAAAGACCTTTCTCTAACCATTCCAAAAGGCCAACGGTTGGCCATTGTTGGTAAAAATGGGGCTGGAAAATCAACCCTTGCTAAGGCGATTTGTGGCTTCATCCAGACGGAAGGAACCTATTTCTCAAAGAGAGAGGATATCAAGGGTGATAGTGTCAAGGAGCGGGCAGAGCGCGTGGGCTATGTCCTGCAAAACCCCAACCAGATGATCTCGACCAATATGATTTTTGACGAGGTGGCCCTAGGTCTTCGCTTGAGAAATGTTCCAGAGGATCAGATTGAAAGTCGTGTCCATCAAGCCTTGAAGACCTGTGGTCTCTACGAATTTCGTAAGTGGCCGATTTCTGCTCTATCTTATGGTCAGAAGAAGCGGGTGACCATCGCCTCTATACTGGTTTTAGGACCAGAAATGTTGGTCTTGGATGAGCCGACAGCAGGTCAGGACCAGCGCAATTACACTGAAATCATGGAATTTTTGGATAGTTTGCAACAAAAAGGCCATACCATTATCATGATTACCCATGATATGCAGCTCATGCTGGATTATTCGGACCGGGCAATCGTGGTGACAGATGGTCGGATCATAGCTGACCTGTCTCCTGCAGAATTGTTTACTCGTCCAGACATTTTAGGCCAGGCCAATTTGAAAGAAACGTCTATTTTTGCCTTGGCCAATCGCTTAGGTATTGATCCTTTGGCTCTCACGCAATTTTACATGAAACAGAAAGGAGCAGGCCATGAATCATCGATTAGTCGGCTACCATGAGGGAAGTAGTTTTCTTCACCGCCTTTCAGGGGCGAGTAAGTTGCTCTTTCTTCTTTTAGTCTCTCTTGCAGCCATGCTGAGTTATGATACCAGGCTCCTTTTAGGAATTGGTCTGGGTGCTCTGGCCTTGTTCTCTGCTGCCCGCATTCGTTTTCGGGATATCTCTTTTGTACTTGGATTTGCTATTGTTTTTGCTATTCTAAATGTGCTCATGGTCTATCTCTTTGCTCCTCAGTACGGGGTAGAGATTTATGGAGCAAAAACAATACTCATCAAAGGCTGGGGATCCTACAGCATTACTTCTCAGGAGCTCTTTTATCTCTTTAATCTAGCTCTGAAGTATGTTTGTACCATTCCGCTGGCTCTCATTTTCCTGATGACCACCCATCCCAGTCAATTTGCATCTAGTCTCAATCAGATTGGGGTGTCCTACAAGATTGCTTATTCAGTGAGCTTGACCCTGCGCTATATTCCAGACGTGCAGGAAGAATACCAGACGATCAGATTGTCACAGGAAGCCAGAGGATTGGAGTTATCCAAAAAGGCCAAGCTCGTTCAGCGAATCAAAGGCAATTTGCAAATCATTTCGCCCTTAATCTTTAGCTCACTTGAGCGGATTGACAGTATTTCTACGGCCATGGAATTACGTCGCTTCGGTAAAAATAAAAAGCGGACCTGGTATTCATACCAAGCCATGGAAGGGAAAGATTATGGAATGATTCTAACTGCTTTGGCTGTTCTCATCTTAAGCGTTCTGTTAATTTTTCTCAATCAAGGGCGTTTTTACAATCCATGGAGGTAATCACATGTCAGAAACGATTTTAGTAACAGGAGCTTCAGCTGGCTTTGGTCAAGCGATCTGTCGTCGCTTAGTAGCAGATGGATACCGCGTGATCGGATCGGCTAGACGCATTGAAAAATTACAGGTCCTTCAAGAAGAGCTAGGAGAAGGGTTTTACCCCCTTCAAATGGATGTAACAGATCTCCCTCAGGTGGATCATGCACTTACTAGTTTGCCAGCTTCTTGGGAGAGAATTGATGTCTTGGTAAATAATGCTGGCTTAGCCCTAGGCCTTGCTCCTGCTTATGAAGCAGAAGTTTCAGACTGGTTGACTATGATCCAGACCAATATTGTTGGCTTGACCTATCTGACAAGGAAAATCTTACCCCAGATGGTCCAGCGAAATGATGGTTATATTATCAATTTAGGATCTACAGCAGGAACAGTACCTTATCCAGGTGCCAATATCTATGGGGCGTCAAAAGCTTTTGTTAAGCAAT
Source organism: Streptococcus sp. OMI870 (assembly GCF_047460295.1). Classification (NCBI taxonomy): domain Bacteria; kingdom Bacillati; phylum Bacillota; class Bacilli; order Lactobacillales; family Streptococcaceae; genus Streptococcus; species Streptococcus sp. OMI870. Next base: position 133,142 of record NZ_JASHGM010000002.1, on the reverse strand, counting down.
TCTCCCTCAATCTTCGGGCCGATTTAGCAGGGAAGAAGATCCGTGTCAGCAACATCGAACCTGGACTCTGCGAAGGAACGGAGTTCTCTTCTGTTCGCTTCAAAGGCGACGAAAAACGGGTAGAAGCCCTTTATAAAGATGCTCATGCTATTCAGCCAGAAGACATTGCTAACACTGTCGTTTGGTTGCTCCAACAACCTAAGCATGTCAATATCAACCGCATTGAGATCATGCCAGTTTCCCAAAGTTTTGGACCGCAACCGGTTTACCGTGATTAAAAAGAGAAGCAACCCGTATAAGTTGTATGGGTTGCTCTTTTCTGTTTCTCCAATCTTTTTGGTATAATAGAAGGCAAAGTAAGGAGAAGAAGATGGCAGCTGCGTTAATTATTGGTTCAACCGTTTGTGATGTGATGATCTATTTGGATCGTTTGCCAAGTCGAGAAGGCGATGCTCACATTGATCACCAACAATGGTCTGTTGGGGGATGCGCCTTTAATGTCGTCAACATCCTCCATTTTTTATCGCAACCCTATCAGTTTATCTCGCCCATAGGTTCTGGGATTTACGGCGATTTTATTAGGCGAGAACTAAAGCAATTAGGGATTCCCTCTTCCATCTCATTAGACGGGGCTAATGGTTGCTGTTACTGCTTTGTAGAGTCTGATGGTGAAAGAACCTTTTTATCGGACCATGGTGTGGAGTATAGCTTCCAAGCAGAGTGGCTACAAGAAATCGCCAGGGAAAACTTTGATTACATATACTTATGTGGTCTGGAAGTTGAGGAGTCAACGGGTCTAGAATTAGTCCAGTCCGTTTCGAGATTAGAGGGCCAGGTGATCTTTGCACCAGGACCACGAGGACGCCTGATTCCGAAGGAGCGACTGGAAGCGATTTATGATCTGCATCCAATTCTCCACGTCAATGAGGTCGAAGCACTAGAATTTTCAGGGTGTAAAGAGATCCACCAAGCAGTCGAAGGATTGTATCAGAGAACGGGCCAATTGGTCATTGTCACCTTGGGAGAAAAAGGAGCGATCGCTTACGATGGCAACTGGTATAAGGCGGCAGGAATTCCGACAAAAGTCGTCGATACAGTGGGGGCTGGGGATAGCCACGTAGGCGCTTTTATTGCAGCTCGTTTAGAAGGTTTAGACATTGCGAAAGCTTTAAGCTTTGCCAACAAAGTCTCTAGTCGCATTGTTGCAAGCAAGGGCGTTCATCTGACAAAAGATCAATTTAAAACATTACAAGAAGAACTAAAACAAAAATAAAAAAAGGGTATAGAACAAACAGTGAATAGCTCACTATCGTTCTATATCCTTTTTGTTTTTTCTTTATCTTATAACGGACGCTTATTGGGCAGGCCTGCCTTTCTTGGGTATTTGTTGGGCGTTTCTTTTTTCTTTTCCACAACAGTGATATAGCGTGGATCCCCATTTGGCAATTCATAGTGTAGATTGTCTTCAACCTTGCTAAATAGCAGATTCAGGGCGTTTTTAGCTTCCTCCAACTCTTCTGGAGCATTGCTAGCCTTGAGAGCGAGGAGACGTCCCCCAACTTTCAGATAAGGAATGGTCAGCTCAGAAAGAACCTGCATGCGGGCAACAGCGCGAGCGGTCACCACGTCAAATTGGGCACGAAACTCCTTGTCTTGCGCAAAGTCTTCAGCTCGTCCATGGTAGAAATGAACCCCGCTCAAGCCTAACTCTTCAGCTAGTAGGTGGAGAAAGTTGATCCGCTTATTGAGGGAATCAATGATGGTCACATCCAACTCAGGGAAAAGGATTTTCATTGGAAGGCTGGGAAAGCCAGCACCAGCTCCGATATCCAAGAGACGGATGGGGTGATTCTGAATCAAGCCCTGTAAGATAGGCGCGATAGAATCATAGAAATGCTTGAGATAGACCTCGTCTTTTTCGGTGATAGCAGTGAGGTTGATCTTCTCATTCCACTCAACCAATAACTCAAAATAGCGTTCGTATTGTTCTTTTTGTCGATCAGTTAATGGGAAGCCGAGGTCGGCTAAACGGGTATAAAATTCTTCTGGTTTCATAAGATAATTTTACCACAAAATAAGAGAAATTTGATATACTGGTAGAAAGAAATGAAAGGAATTCAATAAAATGATTTGGATTATTCTTGGGATCCTTGTGGTCCTTGTGTTGATGGTAGTAGGAGTTTACAACGGTTTAGTGAAAAGTCGGATGCAAACTCGCGAAGCTTGGAGTCAAATTGACGTGCAATTGAAACGTCGGAATGACTTGATTCCAAACTTGATCGAAACTGTTAAAGGCTATGCCAAGTACGAAGGAGATACACTAGCAAAAGTAACTCAACTTCGTCAACAAGTGGCTCAAGCTACTTCACCTGCAGAAGCAATGGCAGCCAGTGATGCTCTTTCACGTCAAGTAGCAGGCATTTTTGCGGTTGCCGAAAACTACCCAGACTTGAAAGCCAACACCAACTTTATGCAATTGCAAGAAGAATTGACCAACACAGAAAATAAAATTTCTTATGCTCGTCAATTGTATAACAGTGTCACAAGCAACTACAATGTGAAATTGGAAACTTTCCCAACAAATGTGATTGCTGGAATGTTTGGCTTCAGACAAGCTGAATTCCTTCAAGTGCCTGAAGAAGAAAAAGCTGTACCAAAGGTGGATTTTAGCGGATTAGGAGACTAATATGCTGTTTGACCAAATTGCAAGCAATAAAAGGAGAACTTGGATTCTCCTTATTGCTTTTTTCATACTCTTGGCCCTCATCGGAGCAGCCGTTGGCTACCTCTGGTTAGGCTCCTCTCTTGGTGGTGTCATCCTAGCTTTGATTATTGGTGGAATCTATGCGATTAGTATGATTTTTCAATCGACAGAGGTAGTGATGCGGATGAACGGGGCGCGTGAGGTGACGGAAGAGCAAGCCCCTCAATTCTACCATATTGTCCAAGATATGGCCATGGTAGCTCAAATCCCTATGCCTCGGGTCTATATTGTAGATGATCCATCCATGAATGCATTTGCGACAGGATCCAATCCTCAAAATGCTGCTGTTGCAGCAACGACAGGTCTTCTAGCTGTGATGAATCGTGAGGAATTGGAGGGAGTCATTGGACACGAAGTCAGCCATATTCGCAATTACGATATCCGCATCTCCACGATTGCGGTTGCCCTTGCTAGTGCCATCACCATGCTTTCTAGTATTGGAGGACGGATGATGTGGTGGGGCGGTGGCCGTAGACGGGATGATGATCGAGAAGGGGGCAGTGGTTTAGAAATTATTATTCTGATCCTTTCCTTAATTGCTATCGTATTAGCTCCATTAGCGGCGACTTTGGTCCAATTAGCCATTTCTCGCCAACGGGAGTTCCTAGCGGATGCCTCCAGTGTCGAATTGACACGGAATCCTCAAGGGATGATCAATGCTCTTTTGAAACTGGATCATAGTGCACCCATGCAACGAGAAGTTGATAGTGCAAGTAGTGCTCTCTTTATCAACGATCCCAAAAAGGAATCCGGTTTTCAAAAGCTCTTTTATACCCACCCACCCATTGCCGAGCGGGTGGAAAGACTAAGAAATATGTAAAGTAAGAGGCTGGGACAAAAGTCCTAGCCTCTTAATCATTTTTGGATTATCGAGCAAGACGCAGTGGTTGAGTGGGCTCTACTACGCTGATTTCATCAGCTTTTACAGCCCTACTCAACTGTGCGGAGGTGGGACGACGAAATCGAATTCTAACGAATGACCGATTTCTGTCCCACTCTCTTTATTTGCTAGACAAGAGGACGGTAGTGAAACCAAGGATGGCAAAGATTCCCCAAGCTAGAGAGAGGTTCCAGATAGCTAGACTAGAAAAAAGGGCTGTTCCAAGAGGCATGGCAAAGCTGACCATCAGACCCAAAAAGCTAGAGGTAGAGGCTAATTTCTCAGCTGGCAGTTTGCTCATTAAAAGACTGGAAACTTTTGGGTTGATTTTTGCAACAAGATAACCGAGGAAAGTGATGAGTAGAAGGGAAAGGATATCCCAGTGGACCAGAGTATTTGTGAGGCCAAGCATGGTCAGACCACCTGCAATCCACAGTAGAGTATGGTGGAGGGTTTGTTTGGAAAAATAATCGTGAGGTGTCAGGCTAGCCCAGACCATGCTTAAAATAGTTACTGCTTCTAAGATCAAGAGCGATTGGCTAAAGCTCAAATGAAAGAAGGGGGAGTGAAGCAGTTGCAAATTATAGATGCCGGAGATGGATCCTCCCAAAGCATTGATGAAAATTAAGGATAGGAGAAGTTTCCCAAAGTTGTGAACTTCTTCATCTGCAAAGATAGTGGTGACACTGCGATAGATGTCTCGACATTCTTGAAGGAAAGAAACTTTCTTACTCGAATCCACTTGAATCGTTTCGTGGGTTAGTTGACTTCGTCGGATGAAAAGACAAGTGGAAGACAGGAGAAATGTCAGGGCATTGATCGAAGCAACAAGTGCAAAGTTATGGTGACTGATAGCTAAAAGCCAGACTCCCAGCGCTTGACCTGAAATGGAACAAACCATACTAAGCAGTTGATTGAAGGAATAGGCTTCCATCAGATCCTCGCTAGGGATGTTCTTCTGCATAATGGGAAGTTGCAGTCCCCCACGATAATCACTTAAACAATCTGACACAATATTAAGGAAGCAAACGATTGAAAAGGCCAAGTAACCCGGAATCTTCGTCATCAGTGCAATGATGACGAAAAGGATAGCTTGCAGAAAGCCTATTCGGATCAGCCAGTCAGCTTTTTTAGCGGTGTGATCGGCCTTCATTCCAATGAAAATGGTGAAAAGACTTGGGATAAAAACAATGAGATTGGCGATCCCAACTGCCAGACTAGGGTGAGACATACTAGCCGCGAAGACCACAAAGACAAGGTTGTAAATCGCAGCACCAAGGCTATTCAAAAAACGTGAAAGGCTGAGTAAGGCAAAGATGTGATTGCGAAGTAAGAGTTTCATAAGCTTTCCCCCTTATGCTTAGCAGTTAAAATAACTTCTCTTAAATGTTGCAAGGCCTGCTTGAGAAGAGAGAGTTTCTCTTCTTCCGTCAGTTCTAATTTTTCCTCTTTAACATAAAAACTAGTTTGTTTAAGGAAATAATGAAGGAGACGATTCTTTAGTCTGCTTATCATGCTGGGACCTCTTTCTTTTCTTGATGACCCTATTGTAGACCTCAAAAATATGGAAAACAAAAAGTTGCATATTTTCAACAAAAAGAGGCTAGGACAAAAGTCCTAGCCTCTCAATTATTTTTGGATTGTCGAGCAAGACGCAGTGGTTGAGTGGGCTCTACTACGCTGATTTCATCAGCTTTTACGGCCCTACTCAACTATGCGGAGGTGGGACGACGAAATCGAATTCTAGATTTCTGTCCCACTCTCTTTTCAGGCTTCCTTAATCAGTTCTTGCAGGCCCTGTTTGTAGTAGTTGGCACTGTCCTTACAATCCAGAATAGAGAGGACCTGAATGGCCTGTTCCATCTTTTCAAGACCAGTTTCTTTTTCTCCCTTTCGATAAAGAAATTCCCCTTTGGCATAGAGATAAACCGTCCGAAGGTAAGCTTCGTTTTCGGAGTAAAAGTGGTCCTTGATCAGCTGATCAAAATAAGATGCATCTTCAAATTCATTCGAACTGATGGCCAGAAAAAAGCCATTGAGAAATATAGAATTGAGGGCAGGACGAGAAGAGTCTAGGAGAAGCTTGAAATCATCTCTTTGGACCAACTCCTCTGTATACTGTCGATAGAGCTGACTAGAGAAAAGAGGAGAGGTCAGTGAAAATAGGCTTAATTCAAAATTTCCCCAGACTATGACAGAGAAGAGGTAGTCATAGAGAAAATCTAGTTCCTCTTGGCTAGCAGCCAACTCCACCTCAGGATAGAAGGCAAGCATTTGAGCCTTGAGAATAATGCTGGCTAATAAGTCTTCTTTTTTGTGATCTTTCTGATAGGCGATCTGATAGCGTTGGTACAGGGCTTGATCATGTTCCAAGCTCATGTTTTCATAGTGCTCTTTCAATAATTTGGGGATAAAAGAGTGCTGGTCGATCCCTGCTAGATGGGAAAACTCACTGAGGCCGGTTTTGATCTGTTGAAGGGCCTGAAAAAAACGTTGCGTAGTGAGGTCATTTTCCCCTCTCTCAAATCGGGACAGCATGGAGCGCGAAAATTCGCCTCCAGTTGCTTCCTCTAAAGAGATGTGGCGACTTTCACGTATTTGTCGAAAAACTGCTCCGATATCTTTCATGCCGTCTCCTCTTTTAGTTGGTATTTTTCAACCAATTGCTCAACAGTCTTCCCCTTGCTTAACCAATCGACCAGACGATCTAATCGACGAATTTCCTGCATCAAAGGATCTTGAATTGTTTCAATTTGCACGCCACAAACTTTCCCAGTAATCAGTGTTCGATTGGGGTGATAGGCGGGAGCTTGGCGAAAGAAATCTCCGTAGCTTCCGTCACTCTTTTTCCATTCTTTTAGTTCAGCTAGAGAATAGCCGGTTAATCTCGAGGTGATTTGGTCAAGGCTGATCTCTTTTCCACCCTTTCGTAAGACTTTTTGGACTAAAGCTGTGTATACAGATGAAAATGGTAAATCGTAAACTCGTGCCATCAGATCTCCTTTATCTTTTTTCATGATTATAACAAATTTTTGAGGAGACTTCTTGGTTGAAGAGACAGCTTCATGATATACTAATAGTATCTAGAAGATTTGAGGACAAAAGAATGAACTTATACACACAAGAAATCCGTAAAAATCCTGAAGGACTAGCCTTTGATCAAGAGTTGGAGTTGTTAAAGGAATTGCAAAAGCGTAATCCAGAAATTCTTGATTTAAAGAATGTGACAGCGACAGGACGAGTGGCCTATGATACAGGTCTCTATGTCTTAGATTACCAATTGACCTACACCATTGTTTTGGCATCTAGTCGAAGCATGGAACCCGTTGAACTCCAAGAAAGCTATCCTGTAACAGAAGTGTTTGCTGAGGATGTACAGTCTGATGCAGATATCGAAGCTCTTGAGGAAGATCTGATCCTTCACATTGAAGGGGGCAAAATTGACCTAAGTGAGAGTGTGGCAGACAATATCCTTCTCAATATTCCTCTCAAGGTTCTCACTCCAGAAGAAGAGGCCGGGCAAGGCTTTATCGAGGGCAATGATTGGAAAATCATGACAGAAGAAGAGTATCAAGAAGCTCAAGCGGTTAAGAAAGAAGAAAACAGTCCCTTTGCTGGTCTCCAAGGTTTATTTGAGGAAGAATAGGCTAGGGATGACATATTAAAAATCTAAACATAAATACAGGTCTTTTCTTTGAGGAAAGGCCTTCTTTTGGTATACTAGGATTTATAAACAACAGAGGGGAGACCTCTGAAAAAGGAGAAAAGTATGGATACATTATTTATTCCAGGCTGGTTGATAACAGGTCTAATTGTTGCTATCATTATTGTAGTTTTACTTGTAAAAGGCTACGTAAACGCTAAACCAAACGAAGTTGTTGTTATTACAGGTCTTCGGAAGCAACGTCATTTACGCGGGAAAGCTGGTTTTATGATTCCCTTTGTCGAACAGCGATCTTATCTTGATATTGAGCAATTCTCGACAGATGTTCGTACATCTGAAGCAGTCCCAACACTGGACTTCATTAACGTCCGTGCCGATGCAGCTGTTAAGTTGAAAATCGGGACAACCGATGAGATGATTGCCCGTGCTGCAGAAAACTTTTTGAACTGGAATACGACAGATATTTCCAATTCTGTCCAAGATGTCTTGGAAGGAAACTTGCGGGAAGTGATCGGTCAGATGGAGCTTCGTAAGATGGTCAACGACCGTCAAGAGTTTGCTTCAAAGGTGCAAGACAACGTAGCGCCAGATTTGGCTAAAATGGGTCTGGAAGTCATCGCCTTTACGGTTCAATCCTTCTCTGATGAAGGGGGAGTCATTGATAACCTTGGTATCGAAAATGTTGAAACCATCAAGAAGGATGCCTTGATTGCTAAAGCCAAAGCAGAACGCGAACGCAAAGAAGTCGAAGCAGAACAAGATAAGCTAGCCAACGACAAACGCGTCGCAGCCGACCTTGAAATCGCGCAAAAACAAAATGAGTTGAAACTCAAACAAGCAGCCCTTAAACAAGAAGCAGATATTGCTCAAGCCAAGGCAGATGCTGCGAAAGGGATTGAGGCGGAAGTGCAACGTCGTGAACAAGAGCGCGTGGCAGCCGAAGCCAACATCATGAAACAAGAGAAAGAAGCGGAAGTTAAGGAACGCGAAGTTAAGGTTCGTGAGCAAGAATTGGATGCCAACATCCGTAAGCAAGCCGAAGCTGAAAAGTATGCGCGTCAACAAGCAGCGGAAGCTGAATTGATTGAACGCCAACGCAAGGCCGAAGCTGAACTCTTCGAAACCCAAAAAGAAGCCGAAGCTCGGAAAGCCCAAGCAGAAGCAGAGAAATTTGCTCAATTGCAAGAGGCCGAAGCTATTGAAGCCAAAGGTCGTGCCGAAGCTGAAGCCATTCGCTTGAAACTAGAAGCCGAAGCCAAAGGTTTGGACCAAAAGGCAGAAGCGATGAAGAAAATGCAAGAAGCAGCCATTACCGAAATGGTGGTGGACAAGTTGCCTGAAATTGCGCGTGCTGTTGCTGAACCATTGACCAAGGTGGATAAAATCACTATGTATGGTGAAGGTAATGCTTCTAAGATGGTGGGCGATATCATGCAAAGTATCGACCAAGTCTCTCAAGGAGCTGGATTCGATATTCGTCAATTGTTAGCAGGAGCTCTTGGGGTCAATATGACAGTCAATAAACTCAAAGAAGGAGAACAACCGGTCATTGAGGCTTCTGAATTAGCTTCTAAAGAAGATTAATACGATCAACAGGGAGTGCCTGAGAATTGTATCTCGGGCACTTTTGTTTTTAAGATCAAATGATATGTCTGCTTTTCCCTTCTTTTGGAGAAGGAGATAAGCTATTTTCTGCTTTCTTTTAAGGACGAAAAATGATAGAATAAAGGCAAACTATAAAGAGGAGTGTCACATGACTAAAGCAAACTTTGGTGTTGTTGGTATGGCCGTAATGGGTCGTAACCTTGCCCTTAATATCGAATCTCGTGGCTATACAGTTGCCATTTATAACCGTAGTAAAGAAAAAACAGAAGATGTTGTTGCTTGCCATCCTGAAAAGAACTTTGTGCCAAGCTATGATATCGAAAGCTTCGTAAACTCTATCGAAAAACCACGTCGTATCATGCTCATGGTTCAAGCAGGACCTGGTACAGACGCAACCATCCAAGCCCTTCTTCCACACTTGGACAAAGGTGATATCTTGATTGACGGAGGAAACACGTTCTACAAAGATACTATCCGTCGTAACGAAGAATTGGCAAACTCTGGTATCAACTTTATTGGTACAGGTGTTTCTGGTGGTGAAAAAGGTGCCCTTGAAGGTCCTTCTATCATGCCTGGTGGACAAAAAGAAGCTTATGAATTGGTAGCAGATGTTCTTGAAGAAATCTCTGCAAAAGCACCAGAAGATGGAAAACCATGTGTGACTTACATCGGTCCTGATGGAGCTGGTCACTATGTGAAAATGGTCCACAATGGTATTGAGTATGGGGACATGCAATTGATCGCAGAAAGCTATGATTTGATGCAACACTTGCTTGGCCTTTCAGCTCAAGACATGGCTGAAATTTTTACTGAGTGGAACAAGGGCGAATTGGATAGCTACTTGATCGAAATCACTGCGGATATCCTTGGACGCAAAGACGACGAAGGTCAAGATGGTCCAATCGTAGATTACATCTTGGATGCTGCAGGAAACAAGGGAACAGGTAAATGGACTAGCCAATCAGCTCTTGACCTTGGTGTGCCATTGTCACTCATCACTGAGTCAGTATTTGCACGTTACATTTCTACTTATAAAGAAGAACGTGTACACGCTAGCAAGGTGCTTCCAAAACCAGCTGCTTTCAAATTTGAAGGAGACAAGGCTGAATTGATTGAAAAGATCCGCCAAGCCCTTTATTTCTCAAAAATCATCTCTTACGCACAAGGTTTTGCCCAATTGCGTGTCGCTTCTAAAGAAAACAACTGGAACTTGCCATTTGCGGACATCGCATCTATCTGGCGTGATGGATGTATCATCCGTTCTCGTTTCTTGCAAAAGATCACAGATGCTTACAACCGCGATGCAGATCTTGCTAACCTTCTTTTGGATGAGTACTTCTTGGATGTAACAGCTAAGTACCAACAATCTGTTCGTGATATTGTAGCTCTTGCTGTTCAAGCAGGTGTACCAGTACCAACCTTCTCAGCAGCCATCACTTACTTTGATAGCTACCGTTCAGCGGATCTTCCAGCGAACTTGATCCAAGCGCAACGTGACTACTTTGGTGCCCACACTTACCAACGGAAGGACAAAGAAGGTACCTTCCACTATTCTTGGTACGACGAAAAATAATCTTGGCTTATGGTCAAACGAGTCCTACTAGTAGAAAATGAGAAGCAAATCGCTCGCTTCATTAATTTGGAACTTCAAAAAGAAGGCTATCAAGTTGATGTGGTCGAGGATGGGAAAACGGGTCTGACCTTGATTGCTACCACCAAATATGATCTGATCTTGTTCAATTATGATTTGTCAGACATGTCTGGTGAAGCCTTTGCTCAAGAAATCGGTCAGATTCGCCCTGCTTCGGTTTTGATTGTTTTGGATAGTCGGGAAAAGATTGCAGAACACGAAGAGAGTATTGAGCGGTTTGCCGTTTCCTATATGGTCAAACCCTTTGTGATCAGTGATTTAGTCGATAAAATCACAGCTATATTTAGAGGTCGTGATTATATTGACCAACACTGTAGCCAGATGAAAATTCCAACCTCTTATCGGAATTTGCGGATCGATGTCGAACACCACACCGTCTATCGAGGAAAAGACATGATTAGTCTGACGCGAAGAGAATACGATCTTCTAGCGACTCTGATGGGAAACAAGGGAGTGGTGACTCGTGAGCAATTGCTAGAGAGCGTTTGGAAGTACGAGAGTAAGGGGGAGACCAATATTGTCGACGTCTATATCCGTTATCTTCGTGGGAAAATAGATCTCCCAGGACAAAAGAGCTATATTAAGACCGTTCGTGGGATTGGCTATGCCATGCAAGACGAACTAGAATGAAACATTCGAATCCTTAAAGGGTTCGAATGTTTTTATGTTTCAAAGAAATCGTTTGCGTTAAAAATTATCGAAAAAAGAAAGATTGAGAAAGATTTTGTGTTTGAAATTTAATATAAAGAGAAAAAATTCAAGAAAAATGTTATGTAAGGCTTTACATTTTTGAAAAATATGGTATACTAGAATCAAATTAAGCGCAAACGTTTTCTTAAAAACAAAGCCTTAAACAATATAAGGAGGTTGAATGATGAACAAAGGATCATTCAAAAGTTTATTTAGCTTTGAATTCTGGCAGAAGTTCGGTAAGGCCTTGATGGTCGTTATCGCTGTAATGCCAGCGGCTGGGTTGATGATTTCAATCGGGAAATCAATCCCTATGATCAACCCGAATTTATCTCCACTTGTTATTACAGGTGGGATTCTCGAACAAATCGGTTGGGGGGTTATCGGAAACCTTCACATCCTGTTTGCACTCGCTATCGGTGGTAGCTGGGCCAAGGAACGTGCAGGGGGTGCCTTTGCTGCTGGTCTCTCTTTCATCTTAATTAACCGTATTACAGGTGCCGTTTTTGGAGTGACATCTGCAATGTTGGCTGATAAAGAAGCTACCGTTCACACAATTTTAGGTGGTTCTGTTAAAGTTGCGGATTATTTCATTAGTGTCCTTGAAGCTCCTGCTCTGAATATGGGTGTCTTTGTAGGGATTATCTCTGGTTTTGTTGGAGCGACTGCCTTCAATAAATACTACAACTACCGTAAACTTCCAGAAGCTCTTTCCTTCTTTAACGGAAAACGCTTTGTACCATTCATTGTTATCATCCGTTCTACTCTAGCAGCTTTGCTACTTTCAATTTTGTGGCCAGCTGTTCAATCAGGAATTAACGGATTTGGTGTTTGGATTGCCAACTCACAATCCACTGCTCCAGTATTGGCACCATTCTTGTTTGGTACCTTGGAACGTCTTCTCTTGCCATTTGGTCTTCACCATATGTTGACCATTCCAATCAACTACACTCAATTGGGTGGTAGCTACCAAGTTCTTACGGGAGCTGCTAAAGGAACAACTGTATTTGGACAAGATCCACTTTGGTTAGCTTGGGTAACAGACCTTGTTAACTTGAAGAAGGCAGATCCTAGCCAATACCAACACTTGCTTCATGCATACGTACCAGCTCGTTTCAAAGTTGGTCAAATGATTGGATCATTTGGTATCTTGATGGGGATTGTGGTGGCTATCTACCGCAATGTGGACCCAGATAAAAAAGAAAAATACAAAGGGATGCTTGTTGCAACTGCTCTTGCAACCTTCTTGACAGGTGTTACAGAACCAATTGAATACATGTTCATGTTCATTGCAACACCTTTATACCTAATCTATGCCTTTGTTCAAGGAGCTGCCTTTGCAATGGCTGACTTGGTTAACCTTCGTGTCCACTCATTCGGTTCAATCGAATTCTTGACACGTACCCCAATGGCCATCAACGCTGGTTTGGCATTAGATATCTTTAACTTTGTATGGGTAACTGTCCTCTTTGGATGTATCATGTACTTCATTGCCAACTTCATGATTAAGAAATTCAACTATGCGACTCCAGGACGCAATGGTAACTACGAGCAAAATGATGATGCAGCTTCAGGAGAAGGTGAAGCATCTGGTACGGCTACTAGCTCAGCTAGCTCACAAGTCATCAACATCATCAACCTTCTTGGTGGACGTGCCAATATCGTAGATGTTGACGCATGTATGACTCGTCTCCGTGTGACTGTGAAAGACGCAGAAAAAGTTGGAACAGAAGAACAATGGAAAGCTGAAGGTGCAATGGGTCTTGTCATGAAAGGACAAGGGGTTCAAGCCATCTACGGTCCAAAAGCAGACGTCTTGAAATCAGACATCCAAGACGTACTTGACTCAGGTGAAGTCATTCCTGAAACACTTCCTAGTCAAATGACAGCTGTTCAAAAAGCGGAAGCAACCTTCAAAGGTGTGACGGATGAAGTTCACTCAGTTGCGGATGGTCAAGTCATCAATATTGAAGATGTGAAAGACCCAGTCTTCTCACAAAAAATGATGGGAGATGGATTTGCAGTTGAGCCTGAAAATGGTCATATCGTTTCACCAGTGGCTGGTAAAATTACGAGCGTCTTCCCAACTAAACATGCCCTTGGTTTGTTGACAGATAATGGTTTGGAAGTCTTGGTTCACATTGGTCTAGATACTGTTAGTCTAGAAGGAAAACCATTTGAGGTTAAAGTATCTGAAGGCCAAACAGTGGCTGCAGGAGACCTTTTAGTAGAAGCAGATCTTGATGCGATTCGTGAAGCAGGTCGTGAAACATCTACAGTTGTTGTTTTCACAAATGCAGATGCCATTAAATCAGTTAAGGTCGAACATACAGGCAAATTGGCAGCCAATGCTCCAGTTGCAACAGTAGAATTATAAAGACTACGGCAAAGAAAATGAGGTTGGGGCAGTGCACCCGACCTCTTGCCGTTTCTTGTTTTAAGTAAAAGGAGAAATCAGGGGATGAAATTTTTAACATTAAATTCCCATAGTTGGATGGAGGAGAATGCTCAGCAAAAGTTTGAGACTCTCAAAGAGCAAATTTTAGAAGCTCAATACGATGTGATTTGCTTTCAAGAAGTCAACCAAGAGATGGCTACAGAGGAAATTGCAACCGACGAGTATTATCAAGCCTTGCCATCTTCCGTAGCTATTCACAAGGATCACTTTGTTCGCGTATTGGTTGAGGAGTTGGCTGCTCAAGGTCTTCACTATTACTGGACTTGGGCTTACAACCATATTGGCTATGATCACCTTAATGAAGGGGTAGCTGTTCTTTCACGTCAACCATTAAAGGCAGATGAGATTTTGGTCTCTAATATGGACGATCCAACAGACTACCATACCCGTCGGGTGGCTGTTGCTCACACGAGTGTGGATGGAAAAGAGATCGCTGTTGCTAGTGTCCATCTTTCTTGGTGGGACAAAGGTTTCCAATTTGAGTGGCCACGGATTGAGCAGTATTTTAGCCAAGTAGGCAACCCCTTTATTCTAGCTGGCGATTTCAATAATCCTGCTGGTCAAGAAGGCTATGAAACCATTTTATCAAGTTCTCTAGAGCTACAAGATAGCTTTATTGAAGCCAAAGAAACCAAGGGCACCTATACGGTAGGTCCTGGTATCGATGGCTGGACGGACAATCAAATACCATTGCGGATCGATTATGTCTTTGCAAGTCCGGAATGGGAGATCGAGCGTCTTCACGTCATTTTTGACGGTCAAAACAAACCACATGTCAGTGATCACTATGGTTTAGAAGCAGAATTATCACTTTAAAATGAATTGAGAGTCGATAGGAAAACGATTTTGTTCGAATCGTTCGTCGACTCTTTTTTAATTTTTACATTAGAGGTTGCCATCGGAGCTTCTCTTGTTCTTCTGCTTTCTTTACGATTGATTTTATGGTAAAATGAAGTGTTAAAACAGTTCAAGGAGGTAGCAAATGCGTTGTCCAAAATGTGGTGGAAGTAAGTCTAGTGTGGTGGATAGTCGACAAGCTGAAGACGGGAACACCATACGTCGTCGTCGTGAATGCGAAGAATGCCATTATCGCTTTACTACCTACGAAAGAGTAGAAGAACGAACGCTAGTGGTTGTCAAAAAGGATGGAACGCGCGAGCAATTTTCTCGTGATAAGATCTTTAATGGCATTATCCGTTCGGCTCAAAAACGTCCTGTATCGAGTGATGAAATCGAAGAAATTGTAAACCGGATTGAACAAAAGGTTCGTAGCCAAAGTGATAATGAAATTAACAGTGAGTATATTGGTTCTTTGGTCATGGATGAGTTAGCAGATCTGGATGAGATTACCTATGTTCGTTTTGCCAGTGTTTACCGGAGTTTCAAGGATGTCGGTGAGTTAGAGACGCTCTTGAAGCAAATTACGAAAGGAACCAAGAAGAAAAAGGAAAAATAGATGAAGCCCAATACTCCTTTTGTATTTTTAAAAAATAATATTCTTCCGCCGGCAGGGGCTGCTTTGGAGCAGTATTACCTGCCTATTTTGGAGATGGAAACAGTAACGGTGTATCGCTATTTGCTGGCATCGTATGATCAAGGTGAAAAGCAACATTTGCTTGCACAGATTCTAAACCACATCGATATGGGATTCCCTCAATTGTTATTGGCTTTTGATCGCTTGATTGCCATGGGCTTGATTGATCTCTTTGAGGAGGAAGATGGTCTCACTATCCAGATGCATGCCCCCCTTGAAGCAGAGCAATTTTTTTCAAATGCCGTCTATAAACGCTTGCTTGAAAGAAAGATTGGAGAGAAGGCAGTGGAAGAGCTGCTGCCAGCACGCTCTTTAGGAACTAGACGGCAAGTGTCCTTTTCTCAAGTATTTGGACTAGATGCTGGTGAGGTGACAGTTGTTGCCAGTAAAAAACAGCAGTTTGATATGGACATGTTTAAACGCATGATGGGCCGAGACGGTCTTCGTTTTGCGGATGAAGGGGAAGCGACTCTGGCCCTTTTTGCCATTGCAGAGGAGCAACAATGGACCTGGTATGAAACCTATCTCTTAGCAAAAGAAACGGCAGTAGACCGCACCATTTCTCCAAAAAGAATGAAGCAAAAGCTAGCCCAAGCTAATCAGGAACAACCACGCCTGTCCTATAGCCGTCAGGAAGAAACCATCTTGAGGGAAGCCAAGCAAAAATCTAGCCTGCAATTCTTGGCGGAGATAAAGAAGGCCCGCAAGGCGACCATTACGCAGAGCGAACGCAAGACCCTTTCTAAGTTAGCGGATCTAGGCTTACTGGATGAAGTGATCAATATCATCTTGTTGCTGACCTTTAATAAAACCCAGTCAGCTAATCTCAATGAAAAGTATGCTTTGAAAGTGGGAAATGACTTTTCTTACCAAGGGGTCAACAGTGCAGAAATGGCGATTTTAAAAGTCCGAGAACGTCAGGAACAGGCTAAGTCTCAAGGAAATAAGGGGACAACAACTGCTCCTGCCAAAGGTAAGACAAGCAATGTTCCTAAGTGGAGCCAACCGCACTATCAAAATCAAACTAGTCAAAAAGAAAAAGTGGATCTTGCAAAAGAGAAACAACGCCTATTAGAAAAATTAAATCAAGGAGGTGAGTAGATGGAAAGTGTAGGTCAAACCCTGTCTCACATGAATCGTGCCCGCCAATTCAACTATGAGGATTTGGTCGCACAGATCTTGGCAGACCAAGAAGTTGCTGCCTTTATCAAAGACCAGTCTTTGTCTGAGCAAGAAATTCGACGGAGTATTTCAAAATTTAATCAATACATTAGCGAGCGAAACCGTTTTTTGCTTGCTGATCCGGATTATATTGCCAAAGGCTATAAACCGATTTTAACCATGAATGAAGGCTATGCAGATGTGGCCTATGAGGAGACACCAGAGTTAATCGAAGCCCAAAAACGGGCTGCGATCAACCAACGTCTCAACTTGATCAATCTCCCTTCAACCTTGAAAGAAGCGAGTCTAGCAAAGGTAGAGCTCGATGATAAGGGACGATTTGTGGCCTTTGAGGAGTTGGCCAATTTTGTTGCCCACTACCCTGACTATCAAAAAGGGATCTACCTCTATGGTGATTTTGGAGTAGGAAAGAGCTACATGATGGCGGCTTTGGCCCATGATTTATCAGAAAAACGCCAGGCCTCTACCACCCTACTTCATTTCCCAAGTTTTGCCATCGATGTCAAAAATGCCATTAGTTCGGGCTTGGTCAAGGAAACCGTAGATCAAGTAAAAAAAGCCGAAATTTTGATTCTTGATGACATTGGGGCGGAGCAGATGTCAGCCTGGGTTCGAGATGAAATCTTGCAGGTGATCTTGCAACATCGGATGCAGGAAAATCTTCCAACCTTCTTCACCTCTAATTTTAATTTTGAAGAATTGGAGCGCCATTTTGCAACATCACGCAATGGTGATGAAACCTGGCAGGCCAAACGCGTGATGGAGCGCGTGAAATTTTTAGCTAAGGAAATCCACTTGGAAGGAGTGAATCGTCGATGAATGATACCATCCGTTTAATGCAGTCTCATTTTTCTGTTCGCCGCTTTAAGGAAGAACCGATTAAAGAAGCCGATCTCAAGGAAATCTTATCAGCTGGTCAAATGGCATCAAGTTGGAAAAACTTTCAATCTTATTCTGTGATTGTGGTGAAGAGCAAGGAAAAGAAAGAAGCTCTCTACGACTTGCTTCCTCAAGAAGCGATTCGCCAATCAGCCGTATTTCTCCTCTTTGTTGGGGATTTAAACCGTGCTGAAAAAGCTGTCAAACTTCATGAGCAGGATTTCCATCCTGAAGGGGTGGACAACTTACTGATCACCTCAGTGGACGCGGCTCTAGCAGCTCAAAATACGCTATTAGCAGCTGAAAGTCTCGGCTATGGTGGAGTCATTATCGGCATGTTGCGCTACTGTTCAGAAGAAGTCTCAGAACTTTTCCGTCTGCCAGATTATACCTATCCTGTTTTTGGGATTGCTCTTGGAGTACCTAATCAGCAACATGCGGTGAAACCACGTTTGCCATTGGAACAGGTTGCTTTTGAAGAAGAATACCAAGAACAAGACCTATCGGTTGTGACTGACTATGACAAGGTTCAGGCAGATTATGCTGGAGCGCGTGCAACAGATAGCTGGAGCGAGCGCCTTGCAGCTCAATTTGGTCAACCTGAACAAGAAGAGACCAAAAAACTACTAGAAAAACACAAACTATTATGAAATGAAGAGAGGCGTTCTTGAACTGAAGTCTCGCCTTTCATTAGAAAAGAGGAAATCATGGCCCTACCAACTATTGCGATTGTAGGCCGTCCCAATGTCGGAAAATCTACACTCTTTAACCGGATTGCCGGTGAGCGGATTTCCATCGTTGAGGATGTAGAAGGAGTCACTCGTGACCGTATTTATGCAACAGCTGAGTGGTTGAATCGGAAATTTAGTATCATTGATACAGGGGGAATTGATGACGTAGATGCCCCATTTATGGAGCAAATTAAGCATCAAGCAGAAATCGCCATGGACGAAGCAGATGTGATCGTCTTTGTTGTTTCTGGAAAAGAAGGGATCACCGATGCAGATGAATATGTCACTCGTATCTTGTATAAGACACATAAACCAGTTATTCTGGCTGTCAACAAGGTGGATAACCCAGAGATGCGCAATGATATCTATGACTTTTATGCCTTAGGACTGGGTGAGCCACTACCGGTATCCTCTGTTCACGGGATTGGAACCGGGGATGTGCTCGATGCTATCATCGAAAATCTCCCGAATGAAACAGAAGAAGAAAATCCAGATATCATCAAATTTAGCTTGATTGGCCGCCCGAATGTTGGGAAATCAAGCTTGATCAATGCCATTCTTGGAGAAGATCGTGTGATTGCTAGCCCAGTAGCTGGAACCACACGGGATGCCATCGATACCCATTTTACCGATGCAGATGGCCAAGAATTCACCATGATTGATACAGCTGGTATGCGCAAGTCTGGTAAAATCTATGAAAACACTGAGAAATATTCTGTCATGCGTGCTATGCGGGCCATCGACCGTTCAGATGTGGTCTTGATGGTCATTAATGCCGAAGAAGGAATTCGCGAGTATGATAAGCGGATTGCTGGATTTGCCCATGAAGCTGGTAAAGGTATGATCATTGTTGTTAACAAATGGGATACCATTGAAAAAGACAACCATACCATGAAGCAGTGGGAAGATGATATTCGTGACCAATTCCAATACCTTTCTTATGCTCCGATTGTCTTTGTGTCAGCACTTACCAAACAACGCTTGCATAAGTTGCCAGAGATGATCAAACAGATTAGCGAGAGTCAAAATACGCGGATTCCTTCAGCTGTCTTGAATGATGTGATTATGGATGCCATTGCCATCAATCCGACACCAACAGATAAAGGAAAACGTCTCAAGATATTCTATGCGACCCAAGTGGCAACCAAGCCGCCAACCTTTGTTGTCTTTGTCAATGAAGAAGAACTCATGCACTTCTCTTATCTTCGTTTCTTGGAAAACCAGATTCGGAAAGCTTTTGTCTTTGAAGGAACCCCGATCCATTTGATTGCGCGAAAACGGAAGTAGGATGAGTGCCTAAGAAAACTAAGAGTAGTAGACTATTTACTGGTCTTGCCATCCTTCACTTTACAGTTAGAAAGTCAAGACGCCAAGAAGCTACCATGCGTCCTTTGGAAAAGGGGATGAATGGATCATGCTAACTGTGAAAAAGAACTAAAGAGGACTCTTTGTCAACTGCAAGAGACAATAAGGGTCCTTTTTTATATGAATATCTGAAAGACTAACTAATTAGAAGAAAAAGCCTAGTATGCTTTAATGAATAAAAAAGGAAGGGAAGCAATGTCGAATACGGAATTACTACTGTTTGTTTCTTTGTTATGCTTATTGGCACTTGTGCGTATCATGAGGAAATTTTTAAAAAATGCTTTGGTCTTTTGGGGCTTGGCCATCCTTTATGGGGCCTCCCTCGTTCTCATCATTTGGGGATGGGTGATCATGGCATCATCCATGACATTTTATGGAGAGATTGTCAAAGAAAGTTATTACTCTCTATTGGTGAAAGGGTTAGCTGTCTTTGGGATTTTTTGGTCTTTCGTCAAATTTTTGTGCTTGGGAAAATTGTACATAACCATCGGGAATGCCTTAATAAAAGGCAATTCGCAAGATCAAGTGGATGACTAGTAAAAAATGTATAGACGTGGAGCATAAAAAAGTAGTCGTGTTATGGTATAATCTAACTAGGTGGTAGGACATCGAGCACCCATTGGTGCGCGGTAGCCTACCACTTTTGAAGTAAAAAAGCACCGGGTGAGGCTTGCTAGATCTTGCCTGCTGAACTCGTAAATTGATAGATACCCTATGGGGTATTTTTTTGTGAACTTTTTAGGAACTTTGAGAAAGCTTTAAGGGGTATCATTGAATAGTAGATGGTTCGAAAACGCCTATTTTAATAAGTTTTATGGCATTAATTTTAACTATACTTTGAAATATGGTATAATAAAGGGATTAATCTAAGGTGGTAAAGATGGCAAAATTAATTCCTGGGAAGGTTCGTTCACAAGGGAGCCTTCTCTATGAAGCTGGGAAAGTTTCCCTTCAGGAAGTAAAAGAAAAATACCTGTATTTTCGGGTGGAAGAAGAAAGCTTGCGTTACAGTTTGGATGACGATGCAGTTTTTTGTAGCTGTGCTTTCTTTCAAAAGAAAAAATTCTGTACACATTTGGCAGCTGTAGAGGCTTTTTTGAAGAATGATGACAGTGGGAAGGCTGCTCTTACGAGTCTTGAGGAAGATGCTACTGCGACAGAAGAAACCCAGGAGAAAGTCTCCTTTGGAAGTTTGTTTTTAGACCAGGTGCTTCCAAAAATTGAGAAAAAAGAAACTCGCTATGTCTTATCAGCCGTTGGACATGAAGACGATTATTCGGGTCAATTTCTTTGGACCCTTCGCATCCGTCGCTTACCAGATGAGCGCTCCTATGTGATCAGAGATGTCCTTGCCTTTTTGCAGACCCTTCAAAAAGAAGGCCATTATGCCATTGGCAAAAGTTATTATGAACCCATTTCTTACCTAGAATTTGATAGTGCTAGTCAGGATGTGATCAATTTCCTACAAGGCTTGATCACAGATAGTGCTTCAAAAGAGCAAGATTTCTTCCCCAATGCTGGTCGCCATCTCTATTTCCCACCGACTCTCTTTGAAGAAGCTGTAGAATTACTGATGAATTTGGATTCTTTCCTCCTGCAATATAGCTTGTATGATTTTTCTGAAGTCTATTTCCAGGACGTCCATGGGGAGGAAGATCTCTTTCATTTTCAGGTAGAAGACCATGATGATTTTTACGAATTGATCATTACTGAGCCTCAAATAAAGGTTGTCGATTCTGCTACTTATCTGTTTCGAAATGGTGTCTTCTATCATCTGACGCCCCAACAGCGCACCTTATGGAAGGCCATCCAAGACCTGCCGATGGATCAGGACCGCAAAAAACGCCTGCACTTTGATCCAACAGACCAGACCAAGCTTTCCTATAGTTTAAAAGAATTTAAAAAACTGGGGAAAATAACAGCTCCGACGAGCTTTTTAATCCACGATTTCACTCCAGCATTCCATTTTGATTTAGCGCAGGACCAGACTGTCTTACTGGATGTAGTCTTTCAATACCAGGATCGTACGGTTACTACGCGCGAGGAACTGCTAAACCTTCCCTATTCCAGTGATTTCGATAAGGAACAAGAGGTCTTTTCGACTATGCTGGCAGCAGGCTTTACAGATGACTTTTCTTCTCAAAGAAGCCCGTTAGCAAGTGAGCAGATCTATCCTTTCTTTCACCAACAGATTCCGACTTTTGAAACTTTAGGAGAGGTTACCTTATCCGATAGTCTCTTGGATCTTTATCAAGTGGAACGTCCCAAAATTGATGTCAAAACCAATGGCAGTTTACTGGAGATTGGCTTTGATTTTGAAAGTATAGACCCAGCTGAGGTCGACCAGGTCCTAAAAGCTCTAGTAGAGCAAGAAGACTACTTTGTCAGCCATACCGGAAAAGTCCTTGTTTTTGATGAAGAAACTAAGAAAATTAGTCGGGCCTTGGCTGATCTAAGGGCTAAGATGAAGAAGGGTGGCAAATTGCAGACCCGTCGAATTGCAGCTTACCAGCTATCTGATTTGTTAGCAGATCAAGAAAATGTTCATTTTTCTGAAGAATTTAGGAATTTGGCTCATGATCTGACCCATCCGGAAGCATACCAGCTTCCTCAGCTAGCGATCCAAGCGACCCTAAGGGATTACCAAGAGACAGGGGTCAAATGGTTCTCCATGCTGAATCATTATGGTTTTGGGGGCATTTTAGCCGACGATATGGGGCTTGGAAAAACCCTGCAGACTATTTCATTTCTAACGAGTGTAGCCCAGACTGAAACCAAAATCTTGATTCTAGCGCCATCTAGTCTCATCTACAACTGGAAACAGGAATTTGCAAAGTTCGCTCCTCAGATGGAAGTGGCAGTTGTTTACGGCCTCAAGCAACATCGAGATGAACTCATTGCAACCAATCCCCAAGTGGTCATTACAAGCTATGCCTCTTTCCGTCAGGATGTAGAGGAATACCAAAAAAATCAATATGAATACTTGATCTTGGATGAAGCTCAGGTCATGAAAAATGCCCAAACCAAGATTGCTCAACACTTACGTGGTTTTGATGTGCCACATGTATTTGCTCTTTCTGGCACACCCATTGAGAACCATGTTGGAGAACTTTGGTCCATTTTCCAAATTGTGCTTCCTGGTCTATTTCCTGCTAAAAAAGAATTTCAAAAATTAAGCCCTGAGACCATTGCCCGTTTTGTAAAACCCTTTGTCATGAGACGGAAAAAAACAGAGGTCCTTCAAGAATTACCAGACTTGATTGAAACCATCTATCACAATGAGTTGGACGAAAGCCAAAAAACCATCTATTTAGCCCAATTAAAGCAAATTCAAGATCGGGTTCGAAGCTCTAGCGAGGAAGAATTAAATCGAAGCAAGGTGGAGATCCTCTCCGGTCTCATGCGCCTTCGCCAAATCTGTGATACCCCAGCCCTCTTTATGGAAGACTATCAAGGAGACAGTGGGAAGTTGGAGAGTCTTCGTGACCTTCTGGTTCAAATCCAGGATGGAGACCATCGGGTCTTGATCTTCTCCCAATTCAGAGGCATGTTAGATATTCTGGAGAAGGAGATTGACCAGCTCGGCATGACCTCCTTTAAAATCACGGGTTCTACTCCCGCAAAAGATCGTCAAGAAATGACCAATGCCTTTAATGCAGGAGAGCGCCATGCTTTTCTCATTTCACTGAAGGCTGGTGGGGTTGGATTGAACCTCACTGGTGCCGATACCGTTATCTTAGTCGATTTGTGGTGGAATCCTGCTGTAGAAGAACAAGCGATTGGCCGGGCCCATCGAATGGGACAAGAACAAAATGTTGAAGTCTACCGCATGATTACCCGTGGGACTATCGAAGAAAAAATTCAAGAGCTCCAAGTTTCAAAACGCCATCTGGTTTCAACGATTCTTGATGGAACGGAAACAAGATCTAGCCTATCCGTAGAGGAAATTCGCGAGATTCTAGGAATTCAGTCGGAATAACTTGAAAAATTCTGTGAATAGTTTATAATTAATGGAGTGTCGAAAGGAAGAAAACATGACAGAAAAATATTTTCCTCAGGTAGGGGATAATGAGTTGATGTTAACGGAGATGCCCCATATGAACCTGTACGATGATTCAGACTTGATTAGTAATATTACAGGCGAATATGTGGATAAAAATTATTTGGAATGGCAACCCATTGCTGAAAATACCAAGCCCAAGCACCCTTACCATCAACCTCTAGAAGAGTCCCTACCCAAAAGACGGCCAGTAAGAAAACCTGATTTTAAAGAGCCGATTGATAAAAAAAGTCCTGCCAATCGTTATGCAGAAGAAGCAAGAGAGCGCGCGCGTGAAGATCTGAAAAAGAAACGCACGGCGCCTTATTTGACAACAGATCCAGCGATCACCACAAACAAGCGGAAGAAACCATTTATTTCAGAACGGAAACCTGGTCAGCCAACAGCACCTTTCCAAAAGGAAAACCCGGGCGAATTGTTGAAATATAGCAAACGCTTGCGTCAGGATCAGTTGATTCTGGCTGAGCTGGAACCTGTAGGAGAAACAGTAGTAGAACCTACCGAAAAGAAAAATAATTATGATTTCTTGAAGACCAGTCAAATTTATAATAAAGACCAACACAAGCTGAAACCACAGCCGATCAAACAAGAATTGGATTTAACCCATCTAGATCAAGAATAAGGAGATAACATGTCTAACACATACCATTTTATTGGAATTAAGGGAGCAGGAATGAGTGCTTTGGCTCTCATGCTTCACCAAATGGGACACACTGTTCAAGGTTCAGATGTTGAGAAGTATTACTTTACGCAACGTGGCTTGGAACAAGCAGGAGTTCAAATTTATCCATTTGATGTGAAAAATTTGGAAGGTGATAAGATCCTCATTGCGGGGAATGCTTTCCGTCCAGAGAATAATGTGGAAATTGCTTATGCAGATGAGCATGGCTTAACCTATAAACGCTACCATGAATTCCTTGGTGAGTTTATGCGTGACTTTGTCAGCATAGGGGTTGCTGGAGCACATGGGAAAACCTCAACGACAGGGATGCTTTCTCACGTTTTATCAAATATTACAGACACGAGTTATTTGATTGGAGACGGGACAGGTCGTGGCTCTGCTGCTGCCAAATACTTTGTTTTTGAATCGGATGAGTATGAGCGTCACTTTATGCCTTACCATCCTGAATATAGCATCATCACCAATATCGACTTTGACCATCCAGACTACTTCACGAGTTTAGAGGATGTCTTCAATGCCTTTGACGACTATGCCAAACAAATCAGTAAGGGTCTCTTCATCTATGGGGAAGACAAGGAATTGCGTCGCATCACCTCATCAGCTCCAATTTATTACTATGGTTTTGATAAGGAGACTAACGATTTTGTGGCAAGTAACTTGCTTCGTTCAACGACTGGTTCAACCTTCAACGTTCATTTCCGTGGAGAAGACTTGGGACAATTCCATATCCCAACTTTTGGTCGCCACAATATCATGAATGCCACAGCTGTCATTGGCTTGCTTTATATTGCAGGATTTGACTTAGATTTAGTCCGCGAGCATTTGAAGACGTTTGCTGGAGTCAAACGTCGCTTCACTGAAAAAGTGGTCAATGGTACGGTGATCATCGATGACTTTGCCCATCATCCAACGGAAATTATTGCAACTTTGGATGCGGCCCGTCAAAAATATCCAAGTAAAGAGATTGTGGCAATTTTCCAACCCCACACCTTTACACGGACGATCGCTCTATTGGATGAATTTGCGGAAGCTTTGAATCAAGCAGATGCCGTTTACTTGGCTCAAATCTATGGTTCTGCGCGTGAAGTTGACCATGGCGATGTGAAGGTTGAAGATTTGGAAGCAAAAATTGTTAAACGTTCAGCTATTATTACAGCTGAAAATGTTTCTCCTCTTCTTGACCATGACAATGCAGTCTATGTCTTTATGGGAGCTGGAGATATTCAAACCTATGAATACTCATTTGAGCGGTTATTATCAAGTTTGACACATAATGTACAATAAGAGATGATGAGTCTGGAATCGCTTGGTTCCAGACTCAAATTTATCTGTCCTATGAAAATCGATGAGAGGAGTGTAGGATGATCATTCGTCCCATTACTTTAGCTGATCAAGAGCGTTTGCTTTTGATTGAAGAAGAACTTCATGACAATGCGTGGAAGGAGCCAAAAGCCACTCTTGAGCAAGCGCTGAATTCGAAGGTGGCTATTTCTTTGCTTGCAGAGCAGGCTGGGGATATTGTAGCTTTCTTGTTAGCGACAGAAGACCAGCAATTAAAAGGAGACCTCATCGTATTTCGATTAGCAGTTAGACCAGCCTTTCAAGGTCAAGGATATGGTTCCATTTTAATAGCTGCTTTAAAAGACTTAGCTGTTCAAAAAGAAAAGAAAGCCATTTGGATCGATTGTTCAGAAGACTTACTTTCTTATTTTGCCCAGCAAGGATTCCGGGATGAAGGGGAGTCTGATCGAGGTGTCCATATGGTTTGGGATTGATAGAAGGAGTAGATGATGAAAAAAAAGATTCAAGTGAGACAAGCAAGGATAGACGATTTGGATGCGATTGAGCGCATTGAACTCGAAAATTTTTCAGCAGAAGAAGCGATTGAGCGTGAGATTTTAAAAGATCATATTGAAAAGATCCAAACGACTTTTCTAGTAGCCGAGTGCGAGGGTCAGATTTTAGGGTATCTAGAAGGACCTGTTAGACCAGAGCGTTATTTGATCGATGCCTCCTTTACAGAGGTCGAAGATCTCAGTCAGATAGAGAGAGGCTTTATTTCTATTACATGTCTATCCATTGCCAAAGAAGCCCAAGGGCTAGGAGTCGGAACCTTCTTACTTGAAGCGATGAAAGAGATTGCGATGGAGGATGGCCGTGAGGGGATCAATCTAACCTGTCATGATTATTTGATTCCTTATTATGAAAAACAAGGGTTTACCAATGAGGGTCTCTCTGCTTCCCAATATGCGGGTGAAGTTTGGTATAATCTGGTTTGGGAAAACAAAAACCTTGATTAAATAGGTGTTTTAAAGAAGAAAGGCGATTTGTATTGCTTTTCTAAATCTTTTAAGATATAATATTAAGGATTATGATGAGGGAGGTCAATTATTTGACTGATAAATCACAAGAAAGTGAGAAGTTATTAAGCTTCAAAGAACAGATCCTCAGAGATTTAGAAGAGGCCAATGAGCAACTTTTAAAGATTGAAAAAGAGTATGATCTACCGGATCTAGAGGTTGAAACTCCTACTTCAGGAAAAGAGGAGGAAGAAACAACACCACCTCTGAAAGTAGAAGAATCGACTTCAGCTTCCCAAGCAGATCTAGTGGAGCAAGAAGCGGTCCGTCCTACTGTGGAAGAAAAGAGCGAGACTACAAAGCCGGCTCTTAAAGAACCAAGTCAGAAACCGGTGGAGGAAAACTTAACACGTTCTTCTCGCAACAAACGTCAACAGAAACAAAAGAAACAAAATAAAATCGCCAAACGTATCGTGCGGACAGTGGTCAGCCTCTTGTTGATCGTGATCGTGGCTACCGGGATCTTTGCCGTGACCTATATTCATTCAGCAGTAAAGCCAATGGATAAAAATGCTACAGAATTTGTAACGGTTGAAATTCCCGCAGGTTCAAGTAATCGTGAAATTGGAGCGATCCTTGAGAAAAAAGGACTCGTTAAAAATGGCCAGTTCTTTAACTACTATACCAAGTTTAAGAACTATAGCAATTTCCAGTCAGGCTATTTTAATTTACAAAAGAGCATGGATTTAGAAACCATCATCCAAAAACTGCAGGAAGAGGGAACCAAAACTCCTCAAGCTCCAGTTCTTGGTAAGGTGACGATTCCTGAAGGCTATACCATTGATCAGATTGCAACAGCGATCACATCTGATGTCTCTACGAAGAAGGCAGGCGAGACTCCATTTAAGAAAGAAGATTTCTTGAAGGCTGTCCAAGATGATGCCTTTATTGAGAAGATGGTGGCCAAATATCCAAAACTCTTGGCTAACCTGCCAAGTAAGGACTCTGGTGTTCGTTACCGTTTGGAAGGTTACCTCTTCCCAGCGACTTATAACTATGGGAAAGATACCACAGTAAATGAAATGATTGATCAGATGCTTGCGGCCATGGATCAAAACTTAAGCCCATACTACGAAACACTTGAAAGCAAGAACATCAATGTGAATGAAGTATTGACCCTTGCTTCCTTGGTTGAAAAAGAAGGGGCGACAGACCAGGACCGTAAAGATATCGCTAGTGTCTTCTATAATCGTTTGAACCAAGATATGCCGTTGCAAAGTAACATTGCTATCCTTTATGCAGAAGGCAAACTTGGGCAAAAGACAACCTTAAAAGAAGACGCAACGATCGATACAGAAATAGATTCCCCATACAACATTTATAAGAATACTGGCTTGATGCCTGGCCCAGTGGACAATCCTGGAGTCTCAGCGATTGAAGCAGCAGTAAATCCAAGTAAAACCGATTATTTGTACTTTGTAGCAAATGTCGAAAATGGTGAAGTCTTCTTCGCTAAGACATTTGAAGAACACAATAAAAATGTAGAAGAACACGTCAATAGTAAATTGACACAAGCAAGTTCAAACTAGGAAAAGCATGTGGCGCGTCCACAGCTTTTTCATTCAAATAATAGAAAGAGAAAGAGAAGAATAATGGCAGAAAGAACATACCCAATGACCCTAGCGGAAAAAGAAAAATTGGAACAAGAATTAGAAGAATTGAAATTGGTTCGTCGACCGGAAGTGGTAGAACGAATCAAGATCGCTCGTTCATACGGTGACCTCTCAGAAAACTCTGAGTACGAAGCAGCAAAAGATGAACAAGCTTTTGTTGAAGGTCAAATCTCGAGCTTGGAAACTAAAATCCGCTATGCTGAAATCGTCGATAGCGATGCAGTTGCTGTAGACGAAGTAGCGATCGGAAAAACCGTTACAGTTCAAGAAGTGGGTGAAACAGATGAAGAAGTATACAGCATCGTAGGATCAGCAGGAGCAGATGCCTTTGCAGGAAAGATCTCGAACGAAAGCCCAATCGGTCATGCTTTGATTGGTAAGAAAACAGGTGATGTGGTCACTGTTGAAACACCAGCTGGAAGTTACCAAGTGAAAATTTTGAACGTAGAAAAAACAGCGTAAATATAAAGAGCAGGCTCTCCTAGAGGGCTTGTTTCAGATTAAAGATAAAGTCCTTTTAGAAACTTTCCTTAAGTGAGTACGGACGTCAGCGAACTTCTACGAAGTTCCATGACTTAATCAAGATACAAAGGGCGTTCGCGGATAAAGTCAAAATAGGAAGTTTGACGCAGAATCTTTTGATTCTAGGATAACTTATCTTTTTGATACAATCCGCAGCCCGTGTTCAATTCGTTTTGAACCCTTTCGCTTTTTAATTTTTAGGCTCACGCTAAAAAAGTTCCCCGAACTGTTTTACTTTCAAAACTCCCCTAGTGCCTGAAACATAATTATTTCAGGCACTTTTCTCACGGCGGAAAGTTTCGGTATCTGCTCTATGAACCTAACAGTTTATATCATTTTATTTTTTAACATTACTTAGGTAAAAACGGTCTTAAAGCAAGCACTCCAAGAGGGCTTGTTTTTTGTGCTCTTAAACCCCTTGTGAGGGTGTAAATTTTTCGTTGATTGATTGAAAGGGATTAAAAAAGCACCTGAACTAGAGGGCTCAGGTGCTTAAGTAATTCCGCTAGAATTAGTAGTTCGTACTACTTTCTATTGCGTTGTTTTCCTGCATTGCGGTTGTTTTTTGGTTTGTGTTGAATTTGTGTCGTTGCAGTTGGTGTAACGTCTTTTTTCACACGGTGACTAGTCGCTTTTGGAGGATTGTTTTTGTATTCCTCAGCGACCCGCTTACGAAGATTTGGACGAATCAAGTAGTTGATGACAAATTGTTGGATAATTTGGATCACCCCACCGACTACCCAGTAAAGAGTCACTCCGGCTGAAGAGATCAATGAGAAGACACCAATCATAATCGGGCTCATCAGTGATGCTTTACGCATACTTTCCTTTTGGGTCTCATCTTCAATCCCATGAAGAGAGAGCATACTTTGGATATAGTAGAGAACCGCTACGATAGCCGTCAAGAGCAAGCTTGGTTTTCCAAGAGCAATACCAAGGAAACTACTTTCTGCTACCCCTTTGGTGTGCTGAGCTGCAAAGAAAAGGGCAGAGAAGAATGGCATTTGGATCAAGAGTGGTAAACATCCAACTCCACCAAACATGCTAACCCCATTTTCACGTTGAGCAGCCATTAATTCTTGTTGTGCCAATAGCTTTTCTTCTTGTGTGCTAGCGTTTTTCATGCGCTCTTGGATTGGGCCAAGGATGGGTTTTAAATAGTTCATCTTTTCAGATTGGTAGGTTGCCTTCCATGATTGGTACAAACCAAGTGGCAAGATGATTAAACGCACGATCAAGGTGACGATAATAATCCCGATCCCAAAGCCCAAGCCAAGGTTATTAGCAAAGAATTTGATGGCTTCGCCCATTGGACGGCCAAGAAGATTCCAAATCAATCCAGTTGGATTTCCAGTTTTCCGATCGACACTCACGCATCCTGATAAGAAGACGAGCGAAGCTAGTCCCATCGATGCCAATAATGCAAGTTTATTTTTTTTCACAAATCGTTCCTTCTTTTTTAAAATGTTACCTTTCTATTCTACTGTTTTTTTTGAAAATACACAATAGTTCTCTAGTCTTAATTTGCAATTTTGAAGTCCTTATAGTTTTCAAAGTTTGCGAGCGTAACATCCAAATAAGTCACATGCGCAAACGGCGTAGGACCTTTGCGTATTTCTTGGATGAATTTGGCCATTTGACTGCTAGACTCTGCCTGAGCTAGAATACCAACCGTCCCGTCGTCATTGTTCCAGACACGGCCAGTGATCCCACCGATCTCTAAAGCAAGACTGTAGACTCCCCAGCGAAAACCAACTCCTTGAACCCGTCCTTGGGCAATCATTTTTACCTTTTGCATGTGCATCCTCCTTGACTCGAAGAAATCTATCTGAGGCATGATTTCTTCTTTTTCTTTGTGTTATAATAGGTCTATGAATATTATAACGTCTAAATCCAATAATGTAATCAAAAATGCTAAAAAATTACATCAAAAAAAATATCGGACAGATTCCTATCTCATTGAAGGTTGGCATCTCTTTGAAGAGGCACTAGAAAATCAGGCGATCATTCGTCAGGTCTTTGTTTTAGAAGCTTATTTAGACCGGGTAGAGAATATCCAAAACGTCACTGTCGTGACTTCGGAGATCTTGAGTCTCTTGGCTGATTCGAAGACCCCTCAAGGAATTGTCGCAGAGATCGCTCTGGAGAAGCCAGAACTTCCAGATCAGTTACATGGTCGTTACCTCTATTTAGAGGATGTCCAAGATCCAGGTAATGTGGGAACCATGATTCGAACAGCAGATGCAGCCGGCTTTGATGGTGTCATGATTTCGAAAGCATCCGCAGATCTCTTTAGTCTCAAGACTCTTCGATCCATGCAGGGAAGTCATTTCCATCTTCCTATCTGGAAAATGGACCGAGAAGAACTATTGGAACGAGCTAGTCAATCCAATCTAGCGGTCCTCGCAACGACGCTATCAGAAGCTTCCATGGATTACCGTCAGCTCCCTCAGATTGATCAATTGATTTTGGTAATGGGCAATGAAGGCAAGGGCATCAGTCCAGAAATGGCTACACGAGCCGACCAGCTGGTTCATATTACCATGCCGGGTCGAGCTGAGAGTTTGAATGTTGCAGTAGCAGCTGGAATTTTGATGTTTCATTTAAGGAATTTTTGAGAAAAAGCAGTATACTTAAATTGAAAAAAGAAATTGGTGGAAATCTTATTGAGAGAGCCTATCAAGGAAAGGTGGTGATCTGATGCAATATCATCGTGACAAAGAATACATGACCTATGTGGGACAGTTGATCCAGCACCCTAAGGTTCAAAAATTAGCTGACATCCCCCATCATATTCATTCCAATCGCTTGGAACATTCCATTCATGTTAGCTATACCAGTTATAAACTAGCTAAAAAATTTGGTTGGGATGCCAAAAGCACTGCTCGGGGTGGCCTTTTGCATGACCTCTTTTACTATGATTGGCGTGATACCAAGTTTACCAAGAGTCATGCTTGGATCCATCCACGCATTGCTGTGAGAAATGCGCGAAAGATTACAGACCTCAATGCCAAGGAAGAAGACATCATCGTTAAACACATGTGGGGAGCTACCCTTGCTCCGCCTCGATACAAAGAATCCTTTGTAGTGACCGTGGTGGACAAATACTGGGCTGTTAAGGAAGCTTCAGAACCTTGGCGTAAAAAGATGGCAAAAAGAAGATTTTTTCATCGAAAAATG
Source organism: Streptococcus sp. OMI870 (assembly GCF_047460295.1). Lineage (NCBI taxonomy): Bacteria > Bacillati > Bacillota > Bacilli > Lactobacillales > Streptococcaceae > Streptococcus > Streptococcus sp. OMI870. The sequence continues at coordinate 101,322 of NZ_JASHGM010000002.1, read as the reverse complement.
TTAAAATCGTAATAAACAAATTTGAAAGGAACTTGTTTATATGTATAACGATTCAGTAATCCAAGAACAAAGTGGATTGAATGCTTTTTATAACAAAATCTATTCACTAGTAGGGATCGGTGTAGGGATTTCAGCCCTTGTATCTGGCTTGATGATGACGGTCTTTCAAGACTTTTTTGTTCAAATCTTGACAACAGCACCAATGGTTTATTACGCAGCAGTGGCTGTGGAATTGATCTTGGTCTTTGTTGCTAGTGGGAAGGCTGTTAAAAATAGTCCGTCTGCTCTTCCAATCTTCTTGATCTACTCAGCTTTGAACGGCTTTACGTTGAGCTTTATCATTGCGCGCTACATGCAAGCGACGGTCTATAAGGCTTTCTTGGTCAGTGCCTTGATGTTTATTGTCATGGGAGCTATCGGACGCGTTGTGAAAAAAGACCTTTCAGGTATGGGACGTGCTTTGATGGGAGTCTTGATCGGTGTGATCATCGCTTCTGTTGTGAACATGTTCTTGAGAAGTTCTGGCATGGATTACATCTTGAGTATTATCTCTGTCTTCCTCTTTGCAGGTTTGACAGCTTGGGATAACCAAAAAATCCGCTATGTCTATGATCAAACCAATGGTCAACCTTCGACAGGCTGGGCAGTGGCCATGGCTTTGGAACTGTATCTTGACTTTATCAACCTCTTTATCAGCCTTCTTCGTATCTTCGGAAGAAACGACTAATCAAAGAGAGATTGAGCTGGGGCAATAGCCTCGGCTTTTTTTGTCTTCCGACTTGTGCTATACTTATAGTGACTACAGAATAGAAATGAGTACTTATGAAAACACCCTTTGTAACCCGTGAACAATTGGAAAGTCTGACCCAAGAATTTCCAACCCCTTTTCATCTCTATGATGAAGCAGGAATTCGTGAAACGGCTCGTGCTCTCCATCGAGCTTTTGCTTGGAATGAAGGATTTAAAGAATACTTTGCCATCAAGGCGACTCCGAACCCATCCATCCTAAAAATTTTGCAAGAAGAAGGCTGTGGAGTTGACACTGCCAGCTACGTCGAATTGTTGATGGCAGATAAACTTGGCTTTGCTGGAAAAGAGATCATGTTTTCTTCTAACAACACGCCAGCTGAAGAGTTCATCTATGCTCGTGAATTAGGGGCGACCATCAATCTGGACGCCTATGAAGACATTGCTTTCTTGAAGTCTGTGACCAGCATTCCCAAGGTCATTTCATGTCGCTATAATCCTGGTGGAGTCTTTGAACTGGGAACTGATATTATGGACAATCCGGAAGAAGCCAAGTTTGGAATGACCAAGGAGCAATTGATCCAAGCCTTTATCGAGCTGAAAGAACTGGGTGTGGAAGAGTTTGGCATTCACGCCTTGTTAGCTTCTAATACGGTATCCAACGATTACTATCCAGAGCTAGCGCGTCAACTTTTTGAATTGGCAGTGGAAGTCGTCGAGAAAACAGGTGTCCATTTGGGCTTTATCAACCTCTCTGGTGGAGTTGGGGTCAATTACAAGCCAGAGCAAGAACCAAATGATATTGCCATTATTGGGGAAGGCGTGCACCGCGTTTTTGATGAGATTCTCAAACCGGCAGGACTTGGTCATGTGAAAATCTATACCGAACTTGGTCGCTTTATGCTAGCTTCACACGGTCTTTTGGTAACCAGAGTGACGCATAAAAAGAAAACATACCGGACCTATGTGGGTGTCGATGCTTCAGCTGTGAACCTTCTTAGACCGGCTATGTACGGTGCTTATCACCATATTACCAATATGGATCGTCCAGATGGACCGACTGAAGTGGTCGATGTCGTGGGAAGTCTCTGTGAAAATAACGATAAATTTGCTAAACAACGTGAATTACCAGTGACGGAGATTGGAGATTTGCTCGTGATCCATGATACCGGAGCCCATGGATTTTCAATGGGGTATCAGTACAATGCCAAATTGCGTTCTGCAGAAGTTTTGCTTCAAGAAGATGGGCAGGCCCGTTTGATTCGTCGAGCAGAAAAACCAGAAGATTATCTTGCGACACTCTACGGCTTTGACATTGAAAAATAAGCGATTGTCTGATATAATGATAGTTATGTAAAAATAATGGATCGGAGAAAATTGTATGAATCTCTTTTTAGGAATTTTGTTGATTATTTTGGCTTTCTTTGGTGGGATGGTTGCAGGAATGTTCTTGCTTCGTCGTCAATTTGAAAAAGAATTTGCATCAAACCCACGTTTGAATGTTGAAGCAGTCCGCACACTTTTAGGTGCGAGTGGCCAACGTCCAAGCGAAGCAAAAGTTCAACAGGTCTATCGCCAAATTGTGAACCAACAAAAATCAGCAATGGCGAAAAACAAGAAAAAATAAGAGTGGGGCAATCTCACGATAATAAATGAGAGGGGCTTGGAGGAATTTCTTAGTCCCTCCTTTTGGAAGGAAGAGATATGGATAACCGACCGATTGGTTTTTTAGATTCTGGAGTAGGGGGCTTGACTGTTGTCCGCGAATTGCTCCGTCAGCTTCCTCACGAAGATGTCGTCTATATTGGAGATTCAGCGCGTGCACCTTATGGTCCTAGACCAGCAGACCAAATTCGCGAGTATACTTGGCAGATGGTGAACTTCCTTCTGACCAAAAATGTCAAGATGATTGTTTTAGCTTGTAATACCGCAACTGCAGTGGTTTGGGAAGAAGTCAAGGCTAAACTGGATATTCCCGTTCTGGGAGTGATTTTGCCCGGGGCTTCTGCAGCTATTAAATCAACGACCCATCAAAATATCGGGGTGATTGGGACACCAATGACAGTTTCTTCAGGAATTTATAAAGAGAAGATTCAAAGTCTAGCACCAGACATGGAAGTAACGAGTTTGGCTTGTCCCAAGTTTGTTCCCTTGGTGGAATCAAACGAATTGGCATCCAGTGTGACCAAAAAGGTAGTTTATGAGACCTTAAAACCACTAGTTGGGAAGATTGATACCTTGGTCTTGGGATGCACCCATTATCCTCTGTTGAAACCCATTATTCAAAATGTCATGGGACCGGATGTTAAATTGATTGACAGTGGGGCAGAGTGTGTTCGAGATATTTCGGTCTTACTAAACTATTTTGAGCTCAATAAGAGTCGTGAACTCTTAGAGCAAACCCATCGCTTTTATACAACTGCAAATGCTAATAGTTTTGCAGTAATTGCCGAAAAATGGCTAGAACGTTCAGTGAATGTGGAGCACGTGAATTTATGAGTGACAAACTATTTGAATACAAAGATTCCCAAGATTGGTATATTGCCCAATGGGGAGAAGATGCAGACTACAACCAATTTAGTCACGTTCCGACTGAAGCTTCCACTCTGTTAGACCAGCTGGAACTTCTCTTTGCCAAGGATCCTGAAGGATTTCCTCTCAATCTATCGGTGATGCGCTATGGATCAGCCTTTCGTTTCCTAACCTTTTTGACGGAAATCTTAAACGAGGTCAAGGGAAGATCTTTTGAAATTGCCCAACGTCAAGGAGCCTTGCTCTTGGTTGAAAAGGGGAAATTGCTCTATTTGCATTTGCCAAGCGATGGGGTGGATTTGGAAGCTTTTTTAGGGCAAGACAAGGTCAAAGATACGATTCTCATTGCGACTCGAAATGAGGGAAAAACCAAAGAATTCCGTAATATGTTTGAAAAGCTGGGCTTTGAAGTGGAAAATCTCAATCAATACCCAGAGCTTCCAGAAGTCGAAGAAACAGGGATGACCTTTGAAGAGAATGCCCGCCTAAAAGCTGAAACGATTGCAGAGCTAACTGGGAAAACAGTCTTAGCGGATGATTCCGGCCTGAAGGTGGATATCTTGGGAGGCTTACCAGGAGTTTGGTCCGCTCGCTTTGCGGGAGTTGGTGCGACAGATGCGGAAAACAATGCGAAATTGTTGCACGAATTGGCCATGGTTTTTGACTTGAAAGATCGTTCAGCTCAGTTCCATACGACCTTGGTGGTTGCAAGACCGGATAAGGAAAGCTTAGTCGTTGAGGCTGATTGGCCTGGCTATATTAATTTTGAGCCCAAAGGAGAACACGGCTTTGGCTATGATCCTCTCTTCTTAGTTGGGGAAACGGGTCGTGCTGCTGCAGAATTAACGCTAGAAGAAAAAAATACACAATCGCATCGTGCTTTAGCTGTTAAAAAGTTATTGGAGGTATTTCCATCATGGCAAAGCAAACAATCATCGTGATGAGTGACTCGCATGGAGACCGTTCCATCGTAGAAGCTATTAAAGAAAAATACCTAGGCCAGGTCGATGGGATCTTTCACAATGGGGATTCTGAGCTAAAAAGTGACGATCCTGTCTGGGAAGGGATCCACGTTGTCCAAGGAAATATGGATTTTTATGACGGCTATCCGGAACGCTTGGTGACTCAACTAGGGCCAACACGGATCATCCAGACCCATGGGCATCTCTTCCAGATCAATTTTAGTTTTCAAAAATTGGATTTGTGGGCCCAAGAGGAGGAAGCGGATATCTGTCTTTACGGTCACCTTCATATCCCGGATGCATGGAAGGAAGGAAGAACCCTCTTTGTGAATCCTGGATCTGTTAGCCAACCTCGTGGTCTGATTCGAGAGTGTTTGTATGCCAAGATAGAGATTACGGATTCGAACTTTAGGGTAGAGTATTATACACGAGATCATGAATTGTACCCTGAATTGACAAAGGAGTTTAACAGATGATAGCAAAGGAATTCGAACGTTTCTTGCTGGCGCAGGAAGAGACGTTCTTGACTCCTGCCAAAAATTTAGCGGTCTTGATCGATACCCATAATGTGGACCATGCAATCTTGCTCCTGAGCCAGATCAGTTATAGTCGCATTCCAGTGGTAACGGCTGAACGCAAGTTCGTAGGGACGATCTCACTGACAGATATTCTATCCTATCAATTGCAACACGAGATTCCTGAGGAGACGTATGCTTCAATGGATATCGTAAATGTCGCAAAGAAGGAAGTCGGTGTTATTGGCTTGGACTTCAATTTGACGGAAGTCCTTCATAAGTTGGTGGACGACTCCTTCCTATCGGTGGTGGATGAAGAAGGCTATTTCCAAGGGATTATTACACGGAAATCGATTCTGAAAGCCATCAATTCGCTCATGCATGATTTTTCAAATGAATACGAGATGATTCCAAAATGAAAGAATTTATTGCAAGTTTTATTGATCAAAAAGAATTAAGTGAAAATTCTCAGTCCGCCTATTTCTATGATTTGGACCAGTTTATTGAGTCGATTCATGGAAAAGTGACGCCGACGAATTTGAGAATTTATCAAGCTTCTATTAAAGATTTTAAGCCGGCGGTTCAAAAACGAAAATTATCCGCTGTTAACCAGTTTTTATATTATTTGTATCAAGAACAATTTATTCCTGAATACCATCGTTTGGTCTTGCCTAAAATTCAACCGGTCAAGACCCATGATCGTGAATTGTTGGATTTGGACCATTTTTGGGACGCATCAACCAACCCACAGGGACGTTTGATGGCCTTATTGATTCTGGAGATGGGCTTATTGCCAAGTGAGATCCTTCAAGTCAAGGTTGAAGACATTCAGCTAGACTTTCACGTGATTCGAGTGGGCAAGGATGGCCAAAAACGGGTCTTAAAAGTTCCGGAACCTTTACTGGATGAGTTGCAACTCTTCCTAGATGGTGTCTATCTCTTTGATAATAAAGGGAAATCCTACTCTCGTCAGTGGGGATTCCGGCAATTAGAAGCCTTCTTGATTGAAAAAGGCAACCAAGATCTTTCGGCGCAATCGATTCGCGAACAATATATTTTGAAACAACGAGAACTCGGTGTGGATCTCTTTAGTATCGCGCGTGAATTGGGTCTAAAAACGATGGTGACATTAGAAAAATATAAATAATGGATATTAAAATTAAAGATTTTGAAGGGCCCTTGGACCTCTTGCTCCACTTGGTTTCTAAGTACCAAATGGATATCTATGAGGTTCCTTTAATTGAAGTGATTGAACAGTATCTGGCCTATTTGGCGACTCTCCAGGCTATGAAGCTAGAAGTGGCAGGTGAGTACATGCTGATGGCTAGTCAACTGACTTTGATCAAGAGCCGACGACTCCTTCCTAAACTAGCAGAGGAGATGGATGACGCGGAGGATCTGGAACAGGATCTCCTCTCTCAATTAGAAGAATACAGAACCTATAAACAATTAGGGGAGTTGATGGCCTCTCAGCATGAGGAGCGCGCCCTTTATTATTCAAAACCCAAGATGGAATTGGTCTACGACGATACGGAATTGCTTCACGATCGTACAACAGTGGATCTTTACTTGGCTTTCTCAAAACTATTGACCAAGAAAAAAGAAGAATTCCGTCAGAACCATACGACTATTGTAAAAGATGAATACAAGATTGAGGATTTGATGGACCAGCTGCGTCACCGATTCCAAGATCGCTCACAAGTTCTCTTACAGGACTTATTTATAGAAGCAGCGGATCTCCAAGAGGTCATTACTCTATTTCTTGCAACCCTTGAATTGATCAAGATCCAAGAAGTAACGGTGGTCCAGGATAGTGCTTTTGGAGAAATTTACTTAAATAGGATTGAACATGAGCAAATTAGCTGAAATTGAAGCACTCTTGTTTGTAGCTGGTGAAGAAGGGATTACTGCCAGACAAATCGCAGAGATTCTCTCTTTACCTCCCACAGGTGTGGTGCAAAGTTTAGAAAAATTGGCCCAAAAATACCAAGAGGACACGGATACGAGTCTGTGTTTGATGGAGACAGCTTCCCGTTATAAACTGGTGACAAAGGCAGACTATGCATCAGTTTTACGAGACTATTCTAGAACTCCCATGAACCAAAGTTTGTCCCGAGCAGCCCTTGAAACCTTGTCGATCATTGCTTATAAACAGCCAATCACCCGTGTAGAGGTCGATGATATTCGGGGAGTCAATTCCAGTGGTGCCATTGCCAAACTACTGTCATTTGATCTGATTCGCGAGGATGGGAAAAAAGAAGTCTTAGGGCGCCCCAATTTATATGTCACGACGGAGTATTTTTTGGATTATATGGGGATCAATCATTTGGATGAATTGCCGAAGGTTGAGGAAGTGGATATTGATCCAGAGGAAGGTCAATTATTTTCAGAGAGAACAGAGGAACTAGATGAGAATTAACAAATATATTGCCCATGCAGGTGTAGCTAGCCGTCGAAAGGCTGAAGAATTGATCAAGCAAGGCTTGGTAACGGTTAATGGCCAAGTTGTGCGTGAATTAGCGACTATTATTAAGACCGGTGATCAGGTTGAGGTTGAGGGCACTCCAATCTATAATGAGGAAAAGGTCTACTATCTTTTAAACAAGCCACGCGGCGTCATCTCTAGTGTATCTGATGACAAGGGGCGGACAACGGTTGTTGACCTCTTGTCTCAAGTCCCTGAACGGATCTATCCAGTAGGACGTTTAGACTGGGATACATCTGGTGTCTTGATTTTGACCAATGATGGCGATTTTACAGATGAGATGATCCACCCCCGCAATGAAATTGATAAGGTCTATGTGGCGCGTGTCAAAGGCATTGCCAACAAGGAAAACTTGCGTCCCTTGACGCGGGGCGTGACCATTGATGGGAAGAAAACCAAGCCAGCGACTTACGAGATCTTGAAAGTAGATGTTGAAAAAAACCGTTCAGTGGTTCAATTAACCATTCACGAAGGGCGCAACCATCAGGTCAAGAAAATGTTTGAAGCTGTAGGACTTTTGGTGGACAAACTATCTCGGACTAGGTTTGGGAACCTGGATGTTACAGGCCTTCGTCCAGGTGAATACCGTCGCTTGAACAAAAAAGAAATTAGCCAGTTGCACAATCTAGCTGTGACTAAATCGAAAAAAGCATGAAAAAAATCCTGATTGCTATGGTTAGAGGCTATCAAAAATGGATCTCTCCGATTTTTCCGCCTTCTTGTCGCTTTCAACCGACCTGTTCCAATTATATGATCCAAGCGATTGAGCGCTTTGGAGCAAAAGGTATCTTGATGGGGATTGCGAGGATCTTTCGATGCCATCCTGGAAGCCAAGCGGGACCAGATCCCTTACCAGACCACTTTAGTCTGAGACGAAATGAAGAATCAAAATAGGACGATCGTAAATATACAGAAACACCCTTAGAAATTATTTTTCTAAGGGTGTTTCTTTGTACAAGAGCTATCTATCAGCGTTTTGACCATGTTTTAGGGAGGAAGAGAAGAATCATTGGATAGATTTCAAGTCGTCCGGCAATCATGGCTAAGGAAAGTAAGAGTTTTGAAATCGGACTAAAGATGGAGAAGGTTTGACCCGTACCAATCATAGGTCCAATATTGTTGAAACAACTAAAGACCGCACTGACAACCGTCATAAAGTTATTATTGTCTAGACTCACTACAAAGAGTAAGCCGATCATGATAAAACTATATATTGTAAAGTATTTAAGGATCCGATGTTGGGTGTCCTTATCGAGTACGGTATCATTGACATGTAGGGTCAGAACCCGATTGGGAGACAAGGTTGAAAGCACTTGATTTTTAGCAATTCTCCATAAGGTCAAGAAGCGAATGACTTTTAGCCCACCAGCAGTCGAGCCAGCAGAACCACCGACCACCATCAGCATCAAGAGGATAAACTGTGAGAAAAGAGGCCATTTTTCCGTTGTCCCATAACCAAAACCGGTTGTGGTGATGATATTAGAAACTTGGAAGAAGGAAATCTCAAAGCTCTTCGCAACATTAGCATAAAGGTGAAGGCAATTGTAGGCAATCAATACGCTAGATAGGATTACAATAGTGATGTAGGTCCGCAATTCCTCATCTTTAAAGAAGGCCTTGAATTTTCGGATCATAAGGAAGTAGTAGAGATTAAAGTTAACCCCAAAGACCAAGACCCCGATACTGACCAAATAGGTAATTAGACTACTGTTGTAGTGAGCGATCCCATCATTAAAGACGGTAAAGCCCCCAGTACCAGCTGTCCCCATGGCGATGACAAAACTATCATAAAGGGGCATACCGGCAAGGAAATAAAGGACGACAAAGAGGAAGAACAAACCCAAGTACAAGAAATACAGGATTTGAGCCGTGCTTTTTAATTTGGAAACCACTTTTCCAAAAACTGGACCAGGAACTTCTGCCTTCATGACTTCCAGGTGGCTGTTCTTGTTGTTGTCCATAATAGCCAGAGCAAAAACCAATACTCCCATACCTCCGATTAAGTGGGTAAAACTGCGCCAAAAGAGAAGGGAGTGACTAAGGACACTGACATCATCTAAAATCGTTGCCCCTGTTGTTGTAAAGCCCGAGCTAATTTCAAAGAAGGCATCGATGATGTTTGGGATTTGTCCGGAAAAAACAAAGGGAAGGGCACCAAAGAAGGACCATAAGATCCAACAGAGGGCCACAATTAGGACTCCTTCCTTGGCATAGATATGAAAGTCTTTGGGTTTTTGAAAACTCCCAAGAAGTCCAAGTCCAAGTAAGATGGCCATGGTTGCCCCAATAGAGATAAAGACCTTAGCAGGTTCCTGATAGATCGTAGCTACCGTCAAAGGAACAAGGAGAAGGGCAGCTTCGATTAAGAGGAGTTTGGACAAGAGGTAACGAATCATACTTCTATTCATTTGGCTGACCTCTCAAGTAGATCGTAAATCTTGGTAACATTTTGGATCAAGGTGGTTACGATGATTCGGTCTCCCACCATTAAATGATCGTCTCCATTAGGGAAAATAGCCTTGCCATTTCGAATAATCGCAGCGATTAGAACCCCTTTTTTCAATTTCAATTCGGATAGTGGCCCTTGGGTTAGTTTATTATCTTCCTTGATTTGGAATTGTAAGGTTTCGATCCGGCCATTTGCAACATGGTGTAGAGCCTCTAAGTTTGAGAACTGTGCATTGTAGCGTCCACGAATAAAGTGCATGATGGTATCCACAGCAATGCGTTTAGGAGTGACGATACTGGTCATATCCTGATCCCCAATAATCTCTAACAGGCTGGTTCGGTTAACCTTGGTGATGTTCTTTTTGACGCCGATAGAATCCAGGAACATGGAGGTGATGATATTTTCCTCATCAACTCCTGTCAAAGTGGCTACAGCATCGTAGTTGTTGGCACTTTCTTCTAAGAGGATATCCTTAGCAGTTCCGTCTCCATGAACCACATAGAGGTCAGGGAATTCTTGGCTAAAGAATTCAGCTCGTTTGCGATTGACCTCGATGACCTTAAGATCGATCTTGCGACGGACATCTTGGAGAATATTGAGCAAATAGTAGGCAATTTTTCCGGCACCAATCATCATCATGCTCTTAATGACTTGAGGTCGGACATTGTTGTGGAAGAGAACGATATCGATCCGATTTCCTGTCACGAAAATCTTGTCTTGGGGCTGCAAAACAAAGTCTCCATTTGGAATCGTGAGCTCATTCCCCCGTTCGATAGCACAGACAATGACATTTCCATATTTCTTGCGGAATTGAGACAGGCTCATATCACAGAGATTACTATCTGGTCTGATCTTAAATTCCATCAAGGCTACACGACCATTTGCAAAATGCTCCACAGAAAGCGCATTTGGGAAATCAATAATGTTGGCAATGTAACGAGCAGTCAGCAATTCTGGATTGACAACCAGAGAGAAGCCTAGGATATTTTTTTCCTTAAAGTAGGAATTAGAATATTCAGGATTGCGTACCCGGACAATGGTTTCTTTGGCTCCCATTTTTTTGGCTAAAACAGCAGAAACCATATTAACTTCATCGTATTCGGTCATGGAAATGAAGATATCGCAGTTTTCAACATCTGCTTGCTCCAAAATCTTAAAGTTGGCTCCATTTCCTAGAATCCCAATGATGTCAAACCGTTTGGTGATATGGTTTAGAACGGATTCGTCTTTCTCAATTAAAATAACATCGTGGTTTTCAGCAACGAGAGAACGACAAAGGGCTGTTCCAACTTTTCCTCCACCAACAACAATAATTTTCATAGATTACCTCCAGAGTATGTTTCTATCATACTCTATTTTCAAGAAAAATTCATCTTTTTTAAGGACTTTCTATGGGAATTTTACAAGGCAGAGAAAAAGTAGGAAGATTTTAAAAAGAGGAGAGTGAAAACGGATTGAAGGCTCTGAAAAAGTTTCTTAAAAAAATCTAAAAAAACTATTGACAGGAGCTTCAAAAGTGTTATACTAAGAAAGTACCTTCGTTGATTTACCTCAAACCTGTTGTGAGTTAAGTTAATGAAGCTGTAACCACGCTGTTTGCTGAGCTTGACTCCGGGCAGTGTGGCTATTTTTTTATCAGAAAGGGATCGAGTATGAATATTGAAGAACTGGACTATCAAGAGGAAGCTGCTCAAAATCACATTGTCTTGTTCCAACCTCAGATTCCACAAAATACGGGAAATATTGCACGAACTTGTGCGGCGACCAATTCTCCCTTGCATATCATTCGCCCCATGGCTTTTCCGATTGACGATCGCAAGATGAAGCGGGCTGGACTCGATTACTGGGACAAGCTGGATGTCCGATTTTACGATAGCCTAGAAGAGTTTATGGAGGCGGCAAGTGATGGGCAGGTGCACTTGGTGTCCAAGTTTGCCAATCAGACCTATTCAGATGTTTCCTATCAGGATGGAAAGTCCCACTATTTTTTATTTGGCCGTGAAGATAAAGGTTTGCCAGAAGACTTTATGCGTCAGCACGAAGAAAAGGTTATTCGCATTCCGATGAATGACAAGCATGTGCGAAGTTTAAATGTTTCTAATACCGTTTGTATGATCATCTACGAAGCACTTCGTCAGCAAGGATTCAAAGGACTTGAGTTAACTCACCAGTATGAGCAAGATAAGCTCAAATAACCAAAGAAAATAAAAAATCCGAATGGTGTAATCTATGACATTACAAAAACTTGCCTTGGCAAGTTTTTTTTGTTATCATAAAAGGGTCTTCAGGGCAGGGTGTAATTCCCGACCGGCGGTGACTTTAACTTGGAAAGTGTTTTTTCCTCACACTTAAAGAAGTCCGCGAGCATAAGCTGATGTGGTGAGACTCCACAACCGACAGTATAGTCTGGATGGGAGAAGACGAGAGACGAATAGACTAAAAGCTATTCTGATCTGTTTAGAGCTGACGCAATGAGACAGGAACCTTTGGGTCTAGGGACTTACTTGAGGGATTTGTCAATGGAGAGCAGCTAAAGTGACTAGATTGTTTTCTAGTTTAAGCTTTGTTTAAATAGTTTAGAATAGAATGATGGGGTAGACGTCTTTCCAGCTTCTCTGATTTTTTAAAAATTGGAGGAACCTGTTATGACAAATACACGTAAACTGACCCTTGTGGCTGTTTTATCCGCTTTATCTTTTATTTTGATGTTCTATCAATTTTCTTTCGTGATAGATTTCTTCAAAATTGATTTAAGTATCATCGCCATCTTATTGGCTTTGGTCTTGTTGGATTTCAAAAGTGCCATTTGGGTGACCTTGATCCGATCTGTTCTTAAATTAGCTCTTAATAATAAGGGACTTGAAACCTTGATCGGGTTACCTATCAATATCATTGCAGTCCTAGTTTTTGTCCTTGCTTTTGCATGGATTTGGAACAAAAAACGGACCAATGGTCGATTTGTCCTGGCAACGATTGTCGGTACGATCAGCTTGAGTATCACGATGGTATTGGTGAACTATGTCTATGCAATCCCTTTGTATGCTCGTTTTATGAACTATGATATTTCGAAAACACTAGGGCTTGTTCACTATTTAGCTGCAATGGTTGCACCGTTTAACCTGATCGAAGGAGTGATTTGGGCCATAGCATTTTGGTTGATCTACACTCTTTTGCAACCGATTTTGAAAAGATATGAAAAATAAACAACAACATTGGGCGAAGGCAAGCTTCGCCCTTCTCATTTTTGTCATTCTAGGGTATGTGATTCGTTTCTACCCGCAACAATTAACTGGCTTTGATAGCAGCATTCAATCTGCTATTCGGGGAGACCTGCCTGCAACACTGACAGCCTTCTTTACCAAGGTGACCCATGTCATGGACACAAAGGTTATTGTGATCTGGGTCGGTCTGCTTCTAGCTGTTTTTGCTTATAAGAGATGGTACAGTGAGTCCCTCTTTCTTGGGAGCAATCTGGTTTTGACAGGCCTTTTGGTTTTGCTTCTAAAGAATATCTACCAGAGACCGAGACCAGCCCTTCTTCATCTAGTAGAGGAGAAAGGCTTTTCTTTCCCGAGCGGCCACTCACTGGCATCGACTCTTGTTTTGGGAAGCTTAATCATCATTGTTGGCCAGCATGTAAAAAACAAAACAGCTCGCTATTGTCTTCAAGGCTTGCTGGTTCTGGGAATTGTGACCATTGTGGTCTCCCGGATTTATGTAGGTGTTCACTACCCATCAGATGTTCTTGGTAGTATGATCCTTGGTTTTGCTGTCTTGCAGTTTGAATATCCTTTGTATGATCGCTTGCGCTTTCAATGGCGATTTACTGGAAAACAAAAGTAAAATCTTAACGAATTGGAGTTGGACTCGTGTTTTGAGTTCGACTCTTTTTTTGCTATAATGAAGAGTATGAAATCCTATAATACCTTGAATGATTATTATCGAAATTTATTTGGAGAAAAGACCTTTAAAGTCCCTATTGATGCTGGCTTTGATTGTCCCAATCGAGATGGAACAGTCGCCCATGGTGGCTGTACTTTTTGTACGGTCTCGGGTTCCGGAGATGCTATTGTGGCCCCAGAAGCTCCAATTCGGGAACAATTTTACAAAGAAATTGATTTTATGCATCGGAAATGGCCAGATGTGAAGAAATATTTAGTTTATTTTCAAAATTTCACCAATACGCACGATAAGGTCGAGGTCATTCGAGAGCGGTATGAGCAGGCTATCAATGAGCCAGGGGTTGTAGGAATCAACATTGGTACGCGTCCGGATTGTTTGCCTGATGATACCTTAGCCTACTTAGCAGAGTTGACCGAGCGCATGCATGTGACGATTGAGTTAGGTCTTCAGACCACCTATGAAGCGACTTCAGAATTAATCAATCGGGCTCATAGTTATGACCTCTATGTTGAAACAGTCAAGCGTATTCGCAAACAAGTGCCTAAGGCTGAGATCGTCTCCCATTTGATCAATGGCCTTCCTGGGGAGACGCATGAGATGATGGTGGAAAATGTTCGCCGTTGTGTGACTGACAATGAGATTGATGGGATCAAGTTGCACCTCTTGCATTTGATGACCAATACACGCATGCAACGGGACTACCATGAAGGGCGCCTCCAACTCATGAGCCAAGAGGAATATGTCAAGGTTATCTGTGACCAACTAGAGATCATCCCGAGACAGATTGTGATTCATCGGATTACAGGGGATGCGCCACGTGATATGCTAATTGGTCCCATGTGGAGCCTCAACAAATGGGAAGTTTTAAATGCTATTGAAACCGAAATGCGTCGCCGTGGAAGTACCCAAGGATGTAAGCTGGAAGAAAAGGAGAGTGCTGATGTTACGACCGCTTGAAATGGCCCATCAATTTTTAGCAGAAGTGATCACCAAAGAAGATGTGGTGGTGGATGCGACTATGGGAAATGGGCATGATACGGTTTTTTTAGCCAAATTAGCAGGTCAGGTCTATGCCTTTGATATTCAAGAGCAGGCACTTGCAAACACTCAAGAAAAATTGGAGAAGTTGGGGCTTCAACATATCCAGTTGATCTTGGATGGCCACCAGCATGTGGACCAATATGTAGAGACTCTCAAAGCAGCTATTTTCAATCTGGGGTATCTGCCATCTGCGGATAAATCAGTCATCACCCTTCCAGCTACCACTATTGAAGCGATGGAGAAAATCTGTGATCGCCTACAAAAAGGGGGGCGAATGGCTATGATGATCTATTATGGTCATGAAGGGGGAGACATCGAGCGCGATGCGGTGCTGGACTTTGTCGGCCAGCTTCCACAAAAAGAATATACAGCGACCATCTACCGGACACTGAATCAAGTGAATCAGCCACCGTTTTTGGTGATGATCGAAAAATTAGAAAGCTACCGTCATGGATAAAGAATATTTAAAGAACAAAATTGAAGGGATGAGACATCATTTTGTCGAATCAACCATCCACGAGCGAGAAACAGGTTTTTTTGACGAAGCCCATATGACCAAAAAGATGCTAAAAATAAAAAAGAAATTGGTTTCGCTTGAGATGGAACGCTGTCAAAAGAAGATTGAGCACAAGGATGTAACTAAGACTGACCAAAAGATTGCGGAGTTGAAACAGCAATTTGAGACCTGTTGCCAAGAACGTTAGGGAGTAGTGCTATGGAATTACTCCTTTATGCAGTGATCTTTTCGATGATTTTGATCGCTTCAAATGCTACCAACAAGCTTGTGCCGAGTCTTCCTCTGCCCTTGCTCCAAATATTACTGGGGATTGGTTGGGCCCTCTTTATCCCAGAAGAAAATTTTCATCTGGATACTGAGCTCTTTCTGGCTTTGGTCATTGGTCCTCTTTTATTTCGGGAGGCAGAAGAAGCAGATATCACTTCCGTCTTAAAGCACTGGCGTATCATTCTCTATTTGATCTTCCCAGTGATTTTTATCTCAACCATTAGTTTGGGTTGGGCTGCCCATTCCTTGTGGGTAAGTCTTCCTTTAGCAGCCTGTATGGCAGTGGGTGCGGCCCTCGGACCTACAGATTTAGTAGCCTTTGCTTCTCTGTCTGAGCGTTTTACCTTTCCAAAGCGGGTTTCGAATATCTTAAAAGGAGAAGGCTTACTAAATGATGCCTCAGGTCTAGTTGCCTTTCGAGTAGCCTTGGCAGCCCTTGCGACCGGAAGTTTCTCCCTTGGAGAGGCAGGCGTTTCCTTAGGGATCTCCATTATTGGAGGATTTGCGGTAGGAATCTTGACGGCCTTTGTGAATCGATGGTTGCAAAAGTTACTTTTGAGTGTTCGTGCCAGTGATATTGCCAGTGAATTGATATTAGAACTCAGTCTTCCTCTGTTGACTTTTTTCTTAGCGGAGGAACTTCATGTATCTGGGATTATCGCCGTGGTTGTCTCTGGGATCCTCAAAGCCAGTCGGTTTAAGCATATTACCCTTTTGGAAGCACGGGTAGATACCGTCAGTCATACTGTTTGGAATACGGTCAACTTTATCTTAAATGGATCAGTCTTTGTGATCTTGGGAATGGAATTGGAAATGATTGCTAAGCCGATCCTAAGCAGCTCGATTTATAATAATCTTCTCTTGCTTCTTTCGGTCTTTGTGTTGACAGCTTTGCTATTTTTGATTCGCTTTGTCATGGTTTATCTCTTTTACTGGTTTCGAACCCTTCGTCTCAAAAAGTCGGTTCGAAATTATCTAAAAGATGCCTTACTGCTGGCCTTCTCCGGTGTGAAGGGAACGGTTTCAATTGCGACGATTCTTTTGATCCCAACTAAGATCGAAAAAGAATATCCTATCCTGCTCTTTTTAGTGGCAGGAGTTACCCTTGTTAGCTTTATTACAGGATTGATGGTGCTCCCAAAATTGTCAGAAGACAAGGAAGAAACCAATGATTACCTAATGCAGATCGCGATTTTGAATGATGTTGTCATGGAATTAGAAGCAGAGCTAAAGAATAGTAAGCATAAGGGCCCCTTGTATGCAGCGATTGATAACTACCATGGTCGGATTGAAAATTTGATTTTAAGTCAGGAAAACAAGCTCATCCAAAAGGACTGGGAGCAGTTGAAGCTCTTGATTTTGAGTATTGAAAGTGATGGCTTGGAACAGGCTTATGAAGAAGGGATGATTCGAGAGCGTGGCTACCGCGTCTACCAACGCTATCTTCACAATATGGAACAACGTGTCAATCGCAATCTTTCGTCTCGTCTAACCTATTACCTCTTGGTGTCTTTCCGTCTCTTGCGTTTATTAGTTCATGAGATCTTAACTTTTGGGTCTGGCTTGCGAAACTGGTGGACCCGAGAAGACAGCAAGTTAGAGGCCATTGATTATGACCAGATTGCTGCCCTTTATCTGGCCAATACAGAAATCATCATCGAAAGTTTGGAAGACCTCAAGGGTGTTTATCGGAGTAGTTTGATCTCTTTCCTACAAGAATCTCGTCTGAGAGAGACAGCTATTATTACCAGTGGGGCCTTTGTGGAGCGGGTTATTAATCGCGTGAAACCAAATAATATCGATGAAATGTTACGAGGCTATTATTTGGAGCGTAAGATTATTTTTGAATATGAAGCGCAACACCTGATTACCGCCAAGCAAGCGCGCCGTATGCGACAAAATGTCAATGAATTAGAAAGCTATTCCCTAAGAGAAAGTGCCAATACTCTCCCATATGATATGGTCGAGTATGCACGGAATCGATAAAAAGTAAAAGTGCTAAGATGAGAATCTTAGCACTTTTCAGATTGAAGTCAAAGTCATCTTAAAAACTTTCCTTAGGTGAGTACGGACGTCAGCGAACTTCTACGAAGTTCCATGACTAATTATTGAGCCTAAGGTCTCAATAATTCCGAGTGCTAGAAACAACCGTGTTTCTAGCACTTTTCTCACGGCGGAAAGTTTCAGTAGATGATTGAATAATTCTAACGATTAAATTATTTTATTTTTATAGAATTTATTAGATTTGAACAGAAGAACTGTTTGTCTATACTCTCGAAGTACCAAGATGAGAATCTTAGCACTTTTTGCTTTATTCACTTTCTGTTCAGCGTGCGATTTCTGGTTTGACAAAGAGCCGTCCGTCTCCTAGATCGATAAGAGAAACTGGAGCCTGGTAAAACTGGCTGAGAACATCTGGTGTTAGAATTTGATCTTTTGGTCCTTGATCCACAACTTGTCCATCTTTGAGTAGGAGGACATGAGTCATATCTTTGGTGATTTCTTCGGCATGGTGGGTGACGTAGATCATGGTTGGAGCATGATCCAGTTGTTTGATCTGATGAATGTGACGGAGTAGTTTTTCTCTGGCAAAGAGGTCCAGTCCACTCGAGGCTTCATCAAAGATGATCAGATCTGGCTGATCCATGAGGCTTCGTGCAATGAGGACCGTTTGTTTTTCGCCCTGGGAAAGGTCACGGTATTTGCGGCCGATCAAAGAGCTAGCCCCAATCGACGCCAACATTTCTCGTGCCCAGTTCAGTTCTTCCTCCCCATAAGTAGCATATAAAATACTACTCTTGTATTGACCAGTGAGGACAATTTGCTCCGTTAGGAGATGCTCTGGCAATCTTTCTGAAATAAAGGAGCTAACGATTCCAATACGCTTACGTAATTCAGGAATTCCCTCTTTTCCAAAACGAGTCCCAAGGACGGTTATCTGACCGGAGCTAGCCCAGTATTCTGACATCAACAGTTTGAGGAGGGTTGATTTTCCTGCCCCATTTAGGCCTAAAATGGCCCAGCATTCATTTTCTTTTACTTGCCAGTTGAGCTCTTTTAAAAGAGCTTTTCCATTTCGGATCAAATTGACGTCTTGTAGTTCAATCAAATTATTCATAACTTTATCCTTTTGATTAAAATCCCCTCTATTCTATCATAAAATATGGTAGAATAGAAAGCAGGAGGTAAGGAATGTTTCGAAATAGTAAATTGTTATTCTGGACATGTGAGATTTTATTATTGACGGTGATTTTCTATATTTGGAAATCGATGGGCACCTTAATTTCTCCATTTGTATCTGTTCTGAATACTATCCTCTTACCATTTTTAATTGCAGGTTTTTTATACTACATTACCAATCCAGTTGTGGAATTGTTGGAGAAACACCTTAAAATCAAGCGTTTATTTGGGATTTTGATTACCTTGGTGTTCTTATTTGGCATCGTGGGCTTGGGGATTGTTTATCTCCTCCCCATCTTAATCAATCAGTTAACCAGCCTGATCAACTCGACCCAAGGCCTGTATTGGGAAGTCCAAAGTTTAGTTCGAAAACTCTCGACCAACCCTTTGTTCCAGAATGTGAATATCCAATCGACGATTCAGCAGTTGAATCTCTCTTATGTGGATATCCTACAAAATCTCTTGAATAGTGTGACCAACAGTTTAGGAAGTGTGGTTAACACCATTGTCAATACGGTCTTTATTTTGATCATGACCCCCGTCTTCTTGGTTTATTTCTTGATCGATGGGAAGAAGTTATTGCCCATGCTAGAGCGAACCATTTTACGTAATGACAAACTCAACATCTCAACCCTCTTGGTTAGTTTGAATGAAACGGTCTCTCGCTATATAAGTGGTATTTCAATCGATGCCTTGATCATTGGGACACTAGCCTACATTGGCTATAGTTTTATTGGATTGAAGTACGCTTTGGTCTTTGCCATCTTTTCTGGGCTGGCCAACTTGATTCCTTATGTAGGACCAACCATCGGCTTGATTCCAATGATTATCACCTATGCCTTCACAGATATGGATATGATGATCAAAGCAGTCATTTACATGTTGATTATCCAGCAGATCGATGGAAATATTCTTTATCCACGTATTGTTGGAGGCGTCATGAAGGTTCATCCGATTACCATTATGGTTCTTTTGTTGCTCTCTAGCAATATCTATGGGATTATCGGTATGGTCGTCGCCATTCCAGTCTATTCAATAGGAAAAGAAATCGTGAAATTCTTGGCCAATCTATATGATAATCACCGGGCTGCCAAGGAACAAAAGAAAAAAGAAGAATTTGGGATCATCAATAAAACGTAGACTCTAACGCCTATATGGGCCTTGGAGTCTTTTTTGTACATTTTTTTGGGAAAATGCCGATAAATAGTCAACAAGCGCTATGAAATGTGTTAGAATAATAGTAATTTTGAAAGAAAAATATGAAAAAGGTGGGGAAAGATGAGACTCCTTTTATCCAAAAAACAGAGACGCCAATTGCAATTGTTGGAAATCTTGATCAAGGAAAAAAGATGGTTCCACTTAAAAGAACTGGCCAAGCAATTAGATTGTACTGAACGCTCGTTAAAAGAGGATTTGTCTAATCTTCGTAGTACGTTTGATGAATTTTTAATTGAATCGTCGACCAATGGGATCAAAATTAGTTATGAGGATTCGGTTGGGCTCGAGGTAATTTACCATCACTTTTTTAAAGAATCACAAGCCTTCGCTTTGATTGAATACCTCTTTTTCAACAAGGATGTATCCAATGAGTATATTTGTAGAAAGTTTGATCTGAGTTATCAATCTTTTTATCGCTTAATTCGGACCATTAATCAAAAACTGCAAACAAAATACAATGTAAAGATCGATTTGAAACCTCTCAATCTAGTTGGAGATGAGATTGATGTTCGTTTCTTTTATGCCCAGTATTTTGCGGAGCGTTATTACTACATGGAGTGGCCTTTCCCTGAATTCAAGGAAAATGCTGTGACCGATTTGATCACCTTCTTCTTCAAGCTCTATGGCTATCCCTTGACCTTCTCTGTTATCAAGTCTTATAAAGTTCTCTTGACGGTTTATCTCTCCCGCATCAAGCAAGGCTATTTTATCGACATGCCGACGAACTTTGATGCCTACAAGGAACAGTATCAAGGGGTGACCAATGTCGAAGAAATGTTGCGCTACTTTAGCTTGCAACTAGGTGTAGAGTTGAATGAAAGAGTGCTGGAGCAGTTCTTCATTATCTTTATTCAGGAGAATTTCTATTTTAGTCCAGAAAGCTTGATCGAAGCAGCAGAAACAGATCCTTATGCAAAAGAGTCGACAGCTCTCATCAAAGATATGTTCAAAGATCTATGCTATACTTATGATTTAGAGATTGAAAATCTAGATGAGATGTTGATGCACGTGCATAATACTTCGCATCTAGGTCGTAAGGAATTGTTCTCGGAGTTTCTCTTATTTGATACGAAGACCAATACCAATGAAGATTTTATGAGCATCTTCCCTGCCTTCTATGATGATTTGAGAGATCATTTGATCACCTATATGAAGACGATGAAGCAAGATCTGAATGAAGAAATTATCAAGCACATGATCTATACAGTTTACACACACTGGGAGCGTCTCTTACCGCAATTATTGCGCCGTCGGAAATCGATTAAGGTCTTGATTATCAGTCGTTTTGATGACCACCATGCTAAATCCATGATTGACTTCCTTGATTTCTATTGTACGGATAACTTTGAATTCACACAGATGATCAAGTACAATCTAACAGTGGACGATATCGAAGCTTCGGATGCTGATGTTGTGGTAGCCAACTTTATGATGCCAGAATTAAAGAGAAAACCATTTATCTGTACAAGTAGCCTCTCGTCCCTTGAGTTAGTAGAAAAACTCAACGCTTTCTTTTATGATTTTACCAGTGCAGAACACTAAAATCAGGACTCGTTCCTGATTTTTTGATAGGAAAAAAAGAAAATCAGATAGATGAATGCAGGCTCTCATATTTTGTGGTATAATAAACAATATTATATACTGGAGGATTGTATCCATGGAAGACCCTGGTAGTCAGGAAATTTTACTGGAATTTATTTTATTGATTGTTTTGACATTATTGAACGCCTTTTTCTCGGCGACCGAAATGTCAATGGTATCGTTGAATCGTACTCGAGTGGTACAAAAGGCTGCAGAAGGAGATAAAAAATACATTCGCCTTCTCAGTGTATTGGAACAACCCAACCATTTCTTGTCTACGATTCAGGTAGGGATCACCTTGATCACGATCTTATCTGGGGCGAGTCTTGCAGATAGTCTTGGTCATGTGATTGCTGGTTGGATGGGCAATACAAAAACAGCACTTGCAGCTGGAAGCTTTTTATCTCTTGCATTTTTGACCTATATTTCAATCGTCTTTGGGGAATTATACCCAAAACGAATCGCTATGAACTTGAAAGATGAGTTGGCAGTTCGAACAGCTCCGATTGTCATTTTATTAGGAAAAATTGTCAGTCCCTTTGTTTGGTTGCTTTCAGCATCGACCAACCTCTTGAGCCGCATCACGCCAATGGAATTCGATGATCCGGATGAAAAGATGACGCGGGATGAAATCGAGTATATGCTGACCAATAGTGAGGCTACACTGGATGCAGATGAGATTGAGATGCTCCAAGGGATCTTTTCGCTGGATGAACTGATGGCGCGTGAACTCATGGTCCCACGAACAGATGCCTTCATGGTTGATATCAATGATGATACCAAAGAAATCATTGAAAGTATCCTTAAGCAAAACTTTTCACGGATTCCTGTCTATGATGATGACAAGGACAATGTCATTGGGCTTATTCACACCAAACGTCTCTTGAACGAAGGATTTATCAATGGCTTTGATAATATTGTCTTAAGAAAGATTTTACAAGAACCTTTGTTTGTTCCAGAGACCATTTTTGTGGATGATCTTTTGAAGGAATTGCGCAATACCCAAAATCAAATGGCTATTCTGCTGGATGAATACGGTGGAATGGCTGGATTGGTGACCCTTGAAGACCTCTTGGAAGAGATCGTTGGGGAAATTGACGATGAGACTGACAAAGCAGAAATTGATGTCTTTGAAATTGGAGACAATACCTATGTCGTACAAGGCGCCATGACACTAAATGCTTTTAATGAATACTTTGGTGTTGAGTTGGAAAGTGATGATGTGGATACCATTGCAGGGTATTATTTGACTGAAGTTGGGCGGATTCCATCCTTAAAAGAACGTCTCAGCTGCGAAGTCGTTAGTCAGAAAAAACACTTGATCTTGACCAATGATAAGGTTAAGAGTGGTCGCGTAACGAAGGTAAAAGTCGAAGTCAGTGACCTTGTCGAGGAAGACGAAGAAACAAAATCAAAAGAAGACTAGAAAATAGAGGTTTGGCTGAGTGCCAGCCTCTTTTTTCATGGAAACAAGTAAAAATTTTCAAAAAATTTTAAAAATTTCTGAAATAGCCTTGACAGCCAAAAAAAATTACGGTAAGATAATACCCATAAATAAAGAAAGCAGAAATATAAACATGAAGCAACTAACCAATTCAACTCAAAAATTTTACTTTAGCTACTTTAGATAGTGTTTGTAGACATGATCTCATGGATGCAAACAACCCAAGCAATTTGTTTGTATCTATGTGGCTAAGATTTTTGATGATGGTCCATAGAGCTAGTATCTAAATGGACCAAGGTTTTTGTATCTTGTTGGAGAATTTCAAGCATCCGTTTAGAGAATGATCTAAGCGGATTTTTTATTTATTTTTGCAGTGAAGGAGTTTGAAATGAAAGTAGTCAAAAAATTACTAGCACCTGTCCTAGTTGTAGGACTTCTGTTAACATCATTGGTGACCTTGCACCATCTAAAGGATGCTAAAAAAGAGAATGTGTATCGGATTGGGATTTCCCAGTACATCACTCACAAATCCCTCGATGCAACTCGAAAAGGCTTTATCGAGGAGTTGAAGAAAGAAGGTTATGTGGATGGAAAAAATATTCAGATTGATTTTCAAAATGCTCAAGGGGAGCAGCGAAATCTGAAAAATATTTCCAAACAATTGGCGGAAGAAAGTGATCTCGTCTTTGCGATTGCAACACCATCTGCTCAAAGTTTGGCCAATACTACGAACACAACGCCGGTTGTCTTCTCAGCTGTGACCGATCCATTAGCAGCCAAGTTGGTGAAGAACTTGAAGGAACCAGGGGGCAATATCACTGGGACAAGTGACCAGTCAGAAGATGCGATCGCTACACAGGTGGACTTGATCAAACAAGTGCTTCCAACAGCGAAAACAGTCGGAATTCTTTATACACAAAGCGAGCCCAATTCAGTTGTCCAAAAAGACAATGCGAAGAAGATCCTAGAAGCCAAAGGTTATCAAGTGGTTGAAAAAACAATTCTTGATAGTAACAATGTGAAAGCAGCAGCAGACAGTATCATGTCAGAAGCAGATATTGTCTTTGTACCAACGGATAACATCATCTCTTCAACAATGGAAACCATTAAACAGGTTTCCCTCAGCCACAAGATTCCAGTCTTTGGGGGTTCTACTGAGATGGTGGCTACTGGAGGCTTGTACAACTTTGGTACGGATTATGAAGAATTGGGTAAACAAGCTGCACGGATGGCCATTCGCATCATGAAGGGGAAGAAACCTGAAAAGATCGCAGTTGAAGCGCCTGAAAAATTAGAATTGCACACCAATAAAGAGATGGCCAAAGAGCTAGGAATTGATATCAGTTCATTGAAGGTAGAGAAATAGGAGGTTTGGGATGAATTTCGTTTTATCAAGTTTATCAGAAGGTTTATTGTGGTCGATCATGGCGATCGGTGTTTACTTAACTTTTCGAATTTTAGATATTGCCGATATGACGGCAGAAGGAGCCTTTCCACTTGGAGCAGCGGTTGTGGCTTCACAGATTCAAGCGGGAAGAAATCCCTGGCTGGCGACCTTATTGGCTTTTCTAGCAGGGATGATCGCAGGCTTGATCTCTGGGATTCTTCATACAAAGATGAAAATTCCAGCCCTCTTGACAGGGATTGTCACTTTGACCGGTCTCTACTCTATTAATATCAAAATCATGGGAGGGGTTCCTAACCTTTCTATTGGCGATGCCAGTACGATTTTTAAGAGTGTCATGAAATTAGGTCTGTCTAATGAAGAAGCTGTTTTCTTGATTAGTATTTCCTGCTTGATCATCGTTTGTCTCTTGTTGACCCTCTTGATGAAGACGCAACTTGGCCTGGTCTTGCGATCCACTGGTGATAATATTCCGATGAGTGAGGCTAATGGGGTCAATGTGGATAACATGAAGATGTTGGGCTACATGATTTCGAACGGCTTGATCGCGCTTTGTGGGGCTATGTTTGCTCAAAATGATGGTTTCTCAGATGTCACTTCTGGGACAGGGACGATCGTAGTTGGTTTAAGTGCTGTCATTATAGCAGAAGTCCTGATTCATGAATTAACCATTGGTTGGCGTTTACTTTCAATCGGGGTCGGGGCTATTGTGTACCGTTTGATTATCTTAAATATTTACGAGATTCCAAATCTCGATCAAAATATGGTTCGTCTCTTCAATGCGATCTTGCTCGCAATTGTCTTGTTCGCTCCTGAGGCGCAAAAACGTCTTCGCGTTCGCGGATTGAAGTTAGGAAATTAGTAGGAGAAAAGTATGGCAACATTATTATCAATTGAAGGCATTCATAAGACATTTGAAGCAGGAACGGTCAATGAAAACCATGTCCTCAAAGGCTTGGACCTCCAAGTAGAGGAGGGGGATTTCATTTCGGTTATCGGTGGGAATGGTGCTGGGAAATCAACACTGATGAACATCTTGGCGGGAAATCTAGTCGTAGATGAAGGGGATATCTTGCTAGACGGCAACTCTATCAAAAATACGAGTGTTCGTAAGCGTGCCAAGGATATTGCGCGTGTCTTCCAAGATCCTAAGATGGGGACGGCTTCTCGTTTGACCATTGAAGAAAATATGGCCATTGCCCAACGTCGTGGTCAATCTCGTGGTTTGGGCTGGGGGGTTCGGGAGAAAGACCGTGACTTATTCCGTGAAGCCTTGAAGGAATTGAACATTGGTTTAGAGAACCGTCTCAAGGTGGATACCCAATATTTGTCTGGTGGACAACGTCAAGCTTTGACCCTGGTCATGGCAGCCTTGGTCAAACCGAAACTCTTGCTTCTGGATGAACATACCGCAGCGCTGGATCCTAAAACCAGTGAAATGGTCATGGAATTGACCCAAAAGATCGTGGAAAGCCATGATTTAACAACCTTGATGATTACACATGATATGAACCATGCTATCGAATATGGCAACCGCTTGATCATGCTCTATCAAGGTAAGATCGTTGTCGATGTCAAAGGAGAAGAAAAGAAAAACCTAACGGTTGAAGATTTGATGCACCTCTTCCAAAAGAACAGTGGCGAAACTTTGGTTAGTGATGAATTGGTCTTGGGATAGAAAAAGAGAGTGGGACAGAAATCGGTAATTCGTTAGAATTCGATTTCGTCGTCCCACCTCCGTACAGTTGAGTAGGGCTGTAAAAGCTGATGAAATCAGCGTAGTAGAGCCCACTCAACCACTGCGTCTTGCTCGACAATCCAAAGATAATTGAGAGGCTAGAACTTTTGTCCCAGCCTCTTTTATTTCCTCCGCTCTGCATAGTCGACAAAATGAAACTTGTCTAATTTATGACGGCTTTCGGTGAACTGGAATTGCCACCCATCTGCAAGGAAGACCTGGGAGCGGACCGTTACAACGTGTTGGTCTTTTCCAAGATCTAGTAAGATTTTATCGCGATTATCGATTGGTGAAATCAAGATTTCTTAAGATATTAAAAAAAGAAAACGGCTCTTCGTTTTCTTTTTTTACCATAGAGAATAGGTAAGAGTAACAGCTACTGGAATGGCCTGTACTAATACAATGGGATGAAATTGGAAAACAGTTTATTTTCTAAAAAATCATTAAAATCCTTTTATTCACAAGGAATCGTGATATAATAAAATCATAAAACGTTTTCAGGAGAGAAGGACAAGGCATGGAAAATGAAACAGTTGACTATGGAAAAGTAACAGGAATGGTACACTCTACGGAAAGCTTTGGTGCAGTGGATGGACCAGGGATCCGTTTTATTGTCTTTCTTCAAGGCTGTCAAATGCGGTGCCAGTATTGCCATAATCCAGATACTTGGGCTATGGAAACCAATAAGTCCCGTGAACGGACGGTGGATGATGTTCTAGAAGAAGCCTTGCGGTTTAAAGGCTTCTGGGGAAATAAAGGAGGAATTACAGTCAGTGGAGGAGAAGCTCTGCTTCAAATTGACTTCTTGATTGCCCTCTTTACCAAAGCTCAAGAACTAGGCATCCACTGTACTCTCGATACTTGTGCTCTACCTTTCCGCAATACCCCGCGTTACCTGGAAAAATTTGATAAACTGATGGCAGTGACCGATTTGGTGCTTCTTGATATCAAGGAAATTAACGATGAACGGCACAGATTTGTAACTAGTCAAACCAATAAGAATATTTTGGCCTGTGCCAAGTATTTGTCTGATATTGGCAAGCCCGTTTGGATTCGCCATGTCTTGGTGCCAGGTCTGACAGACCGAGATGATGATTTGATCGAACTTGGAAAATTTGTCAAAACTCTTAAAAATGTTGATAAGTTTGAAATTCTGCCCTATCATACCATGGGTGAGTTCAAGTGGCGAGAATTAGGGATTCCTTATTCTTTAGAAGGAGTGAAACCTCCAACAAAAGAACGGGTTCAAAATGCGAAGGACTTGATGGAAACCGAAAGTTATCAAGATTACTTGAAACGAGTTAAAGGATAAAGAAGTTAAGACAGTTGGTCCTTCCAGCTGTCTTTTTCTAATGAAATGCACAACTATTCCCTTTCTTTAAACGGAAAAACGTGCTAAAATAGAGTGACTATAGAAATGAAAATGAAGAGGTAGAAACATGTCAAAAATTCTTGTTTTTGGTCACCAAAACCCTGACTCAGATGCCATTGGTTCATCTGTAGCTTTTGCTTACCTTGCAAAAGAAGCTTACGGTTTGGATACAGAGGCAGTGGCCCTTGGAACTCCAAATGAAGAAACAGCCTTTGTATTGGATTATTTTGGTGTGGAAGCGCCACGTGTTATCACATCTGCTAAAGCAGAAGGTGCAGAGCAAGTCATCTTAACAGACCACAATGAATTCCAACAATCTGTTTCAGATATCGCTGAAGTAGAAGTTTACGGTGTGGTGGACCACCACCGTGTGGCTAACTTTGAAACTGCAAGCCCACTTTACATGCGTTTGGAACCAGTTGGATCCGCATCATCTATCGTTTACCGCATGTTCAAAGAGCATGGCGTAGCTGTTCCAAAAGAAATCGCAGGTTTGATGCTATCAGGTTTGATTTCAGATACTCTTCTTTTGAAATCTCCAACCACTCATCCATCAGATAAAGTCATTGCTCCTGAATTGGCTGAATTGGCTGGTGTGAACTTGGAAGAATACGGTCTTGCCATGCTCAAGGCTGGTACAAACTTGGCAAGCAAATCTGCTGAAGAATTGATTGATATAGATGCCAAGACCTTTGAACTCAATGGAAACAATGTTCGTGTGGCTCAAGTGAACACAGTTGATATTGCTGAAGTCTTGGAACGCCAAGCTGAAATCGAAGCAGCTATCCAAGCCGCAAATGCGGCTAACGGCTACTCTGACTTTGTCTTGATGATTACAGACATCGTCAACTCAAACTCAGAAATTTTGGCTCTTGGTGCTAATATGGACAAGGTAGAAGCAGCTTTCAACTTCAAACTTGAAAACAACCACGCTTTCCTTCCAGGTGCTGTTTCACGTAAGAAACAAGTGGTACCACAATTGACTGAAAGCTTTAATGCATAATGATAGATGGGGAAGCCCATTGTTAAAAAGGAGTTTCGACTCCTTTTTTTCTAGGAGAGAAAGATGTTAGAAAATGGCGATTTGATTTTTGTGAGAGAAGATACAGAAATGGGGCAGGCTATCCAGGCTTCTACAGGTCACTACAGTCACGTGGCTATCTTTTTGGACGGACAGGTCTATCATGCTACGGTGGAAGGTGGCGTCCTTGCCCAGGCTCCTGAGGACTTCTTTGAAGCTGGAAAAGTCTATGACCTTTATCACTATGAGCAGATTGATTGTACAGAGGTCAAAAAGCGTGCAGAGAGTCTTTTAGGTTCTCCTTACAATGCGTCCTTTTATCCAGATGGAGATGGTTTCTATTGTTCCCAGTTTGTAGCAGAAATTCTTCCTATTTTTGAGACCATTCCCATGAAGTTTGGAGAGGGAGAAGAAGAAATTAGTTCCTTTTGGAAAGCCTACTACAGAGAACTCGGCCTAGCCGTTCCTCTAGATCAGCCCGGGACCAACCCGAGTCAGTTAGCCCAGTCTTCGCAACTACAGTTTAAAGAAAGGTATTTGGATGATTACCATCATTAATCCCACACGTTTGACACGTCAGCCATTTTTCAAGGACTTGATCAACTATTTGGATCAGCAGGATGATGTGATTTTGCGGCAAATCAAGGCCCAATTTCCAGATCAACCAGTGGATAAACTGATGGAGGAGTATATCAAAGCGGGCTTGATCCTTCGAGAAAATAAACGCTACACCCTCAACCTGCCTTTCTTAGAGTCAGCTGATCTTGTTGACCTGGATCAAGAAGTCTTTGTCCGAGAGGATAGTGAACTTTTTCAGGAATTGAAAGCCAAAGTCTTCCAAACAGAACTCCGCAATATGACCAATGAAGCGATTTTGATAGAGGAGACGGACTTTGCGCGAAATGCACAGACTCTTTCCAATTACTTCTACAAGGTGGCTCAGCAATATCCATTGACAGAGGAGCAAGAAAAGCTCTATGCTATTTTGGGCGATGTCAATCCCGAGTATGCTCTCAAGTATATGACCAGCTTTTTGCTCAAGTTCCTCAAAAAAGAAGTAGTCCAGCAAAAGCGCAGAGATATCTTTGTCGATAGTTTAGTTTTATTGGGCTACATTATTCAAAATGAAGATGGAAAGTATGAGTTAGCTGTTGAATTTGATAAAGAAAGATTTATTTTTATAAAAAAATAAAGGCTAGGAAAATTTCCTAGCCTTTCTATTGTTTGATTATAAGTAACGTTCAGCGATGGCGGCGTCACCTGGATATTCTTCTTTTACCCCATTGACGATTTGGTAGCAGTCAGCTCCTTTTCCAGCGATAATGACAGCATCATCAGGCTTGCTGGTAGTTGCCATAGCCTGTTGAATGGCTTGTTCGCGGTCTGCGATTTTTTCGACAGGGCGCGTGATGAAACTGCTAATCTCTTCTGCGATGGCCAAAGGATCTTCATAGTTAGGGTCATCCGCTGTGAGGAAGACTTGGATCTCAGGATGGTCTTCTAAGAGCAAGCCAAAGTCCTTGCGGCGGCTCTCTCCTTTATTACCGGTTGATCCAAGGACCAGCGAAATGGTTCCGGTTTGATGGGTTTCGACAACTGAGAGCAGTTTTTTCAAGCTATCTCCATTATGGGCATAGTCGATGAAGACCTTGGCCCCATTCTTTTGAGTCAAGACTTCCATTCGGCCAGGAACGCGCGTCTTGGAAATTCCTTTTTGGATGTCTTCGAGACTCGCCCCTAGACGAAGGCAGGCAAGACCTGCAGCCACAGCATTTTCTTGGTTGAAGCGACCAATCAGTTGGGTCTCGTAGTCGCCGTCTAACTTGCCAGTGACAGAAAAGCTAAAGGCTTTTGAGTGCTGGACTTGGTTGCCTGATTGACTACCGTAAAAGTCGTGGTCTTGCTCAGCCACCTGCTCCGCAAGAATCTCAAAATGATTCATATCGCTATTGACGACAACAGCACGGCTATTTTCCATCAAGAGACGTTTGTGGTAGAAATAGTCTTCGAAGGTCGGATGTTCAATCGGTCCAATATGGTCAGGGCTGATGTTGAGGAAGACACCAACATCAAAGGTCAGACCGTAAACCCGTTTGACTAAATAGGCCTGACTAGAGACCTCCATAATCAGGTGGGTTCGATCATTGGCAACTGCCTGGGCCATCATTTCAAACAAATCAATGCTTTCTGGAGTCGTCAAGGTTGATTTGAAGAAGGTCTTGCCATCCAAGGTTGTGTTCATAGTGGATAGCATAGCTGGACGGTGGCCTTGTTCAAGAATCTTGTAGGCATAGTAAGCAGAAGTCGTTTTGCCCTTGGTCCCTGTAAAAGCTAAGAGTTTTAGCTGGCGCTCAGGGTGGCCATAGAATTCCATGGCAATCAAGCTCATAGCCTGTTTGATATCCGTAACGATAATGGCTGGGATGCTGACCTCAAAGTCTTGCTCAGCGACATACCACTGGAGACCTTGCTCGATCGCTTGTTCCAAAAATTCCTTCTTGAAATTTGCCCCCTTGACAAAAAAGAGGGTCTCAGCATTGACCTTTCGACTATCGTAGCTAATTTTATTAAAAGAAACACCACTTGCAGAATATTGGTATTCTCCGTCTTGTAAGATCTCACGAAAGTTGTGATCCTCTTTTAAAATGTTTAATACAGTTTCTATCTTCATCATAATCCTATTTTAAACTGAAAGACCTTATTTTACAAGTGTAAAGGAAAAGTTTATAATGAAGAGAAGAAGAAACGAAAGAGGATGTTTATGAGTCACGAACAAAATGACCAGCAAGCCCAGATGCTTCGCGGAACTGCTTGGATGACAGCCAGTAATTTTATCAGCCGTTTGCTAGGAGCCGCTTATATTATTCCTTGGTATATTTGGATGGGAAAACATGGGCCACAAGCCAATGGTCTTTTTACAATGGGATACAATATCTACGCTTGGTTTCTCTTGATTTCGACAGCTGGGGTACCTGTAGCTGTTGCCAAGCAAGTAGCAAAGTACAATACCAGGGACCAAGCCGATCATAGCTTTGCTTTAATTCGAGGATTCTTGAAATTCATGGGAATTCTAGGCCTTGGATTTGCCATTCTCATGTATCTTTTATCTCCTGTCTTTGCTAGCCTTTCAGGTGGTGGAAAAGAGCTCGTTCCGATCATGCAGAGCCTTTCTTGGGCTGTCTTGATCTTTCCTTCCATGAGTGTTATTCGCGGATTTTTCCAAGGTTTTAACAACATGAAACCTTACGCCATTAGCCAGATCGCAGAGCAAGTCATCCGGGTCATCTGGATGTTGCTTACGACCTTCTTCATTATGAAGATTGGCTCAGGAGATTATGTGCAGGCTGTTACGCAGTCGACCTTTGCTGCCTTTATCGGTATGCTAGCGAGCCTTCTGGTTCTCTTATATTACCTTGCAAAGACAGGTTTGCTCGCTTCTATTTTTAGAAAGCAAGAGGGAAGTGAAGGGATCGACACTCGGGCCCTTCTGATAGATACCATCCGTGAAGCCATTCCTTTCATCATCACTGGTTCCGCCATTCAGCTCTTCCAGATTATCGACCAGATGACCTATAGCAATGTCATGTCTTGGTTTACAAACTATACTCGCTCTGAGCTCTTGGTTCAATTCAGCTACTTCTCAGCAAATCCAAACAAAATCACCATGATCTTGATCGCAGTAGCGACTTCGATTGGGGGAGTTGGAATTCCTCTCTTGACTGAGAATTATGTCAAGGGTGACCTAAAAGCGGCTGGTAAGCTCGTACAGGATAACTTGACCATGCTATTAGCTTTCTTGCTTCCAGCCACTATTGGGGCCGTAGCTGTTGCAAGACCCCTCTATACCGTTTTCTACGGGCAACCAGATAACTTAGCTTTTGGCCTCTTCATTGTAGCAATGTTGCAGACGGTGATTTTGGGTCTTTACACAGTCTTGTCCCCTATGATTCAAGCCCTTTTCCAAAATCGCAAGGCCATTCGCTACTTCCTTTATGGAGTGGTAGTGAAATTGGTTTTACAAATTCCATTTATCCTAGTCTTTCGTTCCTATGGTCCGCTCTTGTCAACGACCATCGCCTTATTGGTACCAATCGTACTCATGTATCGGGAGATCCAAAGCATTACTCAGTTTAATCGGACCATCGTCTTCAAGCGGACCTTGCTTGGTGCTATCCTAACAGTGGTGATGCTCCTTGGAGTTTTGATTGCAGGCTTGATTATGGGCTTGATTTTCCCACCAAATGGCCGTGTATCGAGTATGATTTATCTCTTCGTCATCGGTGGATTAGGCGTTGCCATTTATGGATCCTTAGGACTATGGCTTCGGTATTTTGACCGCTTTATCGGTGGGCAAGCAGTACGACTCAGACAGAAATTCCGAATCAAATAAATCAGAGGTTGGGCAAAAGGTGCCCAGCCTTTTCTTATAGTTTGAAACTATAGCTGGGTCTTGAAAATGGGAAAACCGCTCTTCCTATAATAGTGATAAAATAGTAAGCAGTTAGATTGAATTGTTATCGGAGGGCAATATGAGTAAAAAACGCAATATCAATACTATTTTGGCACAGGCAGGAATCAAGTCGGATAAAGCAACTGGATCTTTGACGACTCCTTTGCATTTCTCAACCACTTACCAACATCCAGAATTTGGACAGTCTACAGGTTTTGACTATACCCGTACGAAAAATCCTACCCGTGCAACAGCTGAAAAGACTTTAGCTGCTATTGAAAGTGCAGATTATGCTTTAGCGACAAGCTCTGGTATGTCAGCGATTGTTCTTGCTTTCAGTATTTTTCCTGTTGGTTCAAAAGTGCTTGCAGTTCGTGACCTTTACGGGGGTTCTTTCCGCTGGTTTAACCAACAAGAACAAGAAGGTCGTTTCTTTTTTACTTATGCCAACACGGAGGAAGAACTGCTCCAACACTTGGAAAAAGATCAGGTGGATGTCCTCTATATTGAAACACCAACCAATCCATTGATGCTGGAATTTGATATTACTCATTTAGCGAAATTAGCCCATGAAAAAGGTGCCAAAGTTGTGGTGGACAATACCTTCTACAGCCCTATCTACCAACGTCCGATTGAAGAGGGGGCAGATATTGTTCTTCATTCAGCAACCAAGTACTTAGCTGGACACAACGATGTCCTAGCAGGTGTGGTGGTGACCAATGACGTAGACCTGTATGACCAACTCTTTTATAATTTAAATACGACGGGAGCTGTTCTTTCCCCATTTGACAGTTATCTGTTGATTCGTGGGATCAAGACACTTTCGATCCGGATGGAGCGCTCGACAGAGAATGCTCGCAAGGTGGTTGAATTCTTGAAAACAGCACCTCAAGTTAAAGAAGTCCTCTACACTGGAAAAGGGGGAATGGTCTCCTTTAAAATTCAGGATGAGACAAAAATTCCTAACTTTTTAAATTCTCTTCAAGTCTTTACCTTTGCAGAAAGTCTGGGGGGAGTTGAGAGTCTTATTACCTATCCTACAACCCAGACCCACGCTGATATTCCAGCTGAAGTTCGTCATTCATACGGTTTGACAGATGACCTGCTTCGTTTGTCTATCGGAATCGAAGATACGGATGATTTGATTGACGATTTGAAGCAAGCATTGGAGGCTTAAGATGAGCAAATATGATTTTACGACCTTACCGAATCGGTTGACCCACCATACCTACAAATGGAAAGAGACAGAGACGGATCCAGAGATCATTCCGGCTTGGATCGCGGACATGGATTTTAACGTCATTCCAGAAGTACGAGAAGCGGTGATTGGCTATGCTGACCAAATGGTCTACGGCTACACCTATGCTGCAGACAGCCTCTATCAGTCGATCCTTGAGTGGGAAAAAGAAGAACACGGTTATTCCTTTGACAAGGAAGCGATCGTCTTTATCGAAGGTGTTGTTCCAGCTATTTCAACAGCTATTCAAGCCTTCACCAAGGAAGGGGATGCGGTCTTAATCAATACACCGGTCTATCCTCCATTTGCACGAAGTGTCAAGTGCAATCGACGAAAATTGATTGAAAATTCGCTGATTGAAAAAAACGGACTCTTTCAAATTGATTTTGATCAGTTGGAAAAAGATATTGTGGAGCAGGATGTCAAACTCTATGTCTTGTGTAATCCGCACAATCCTGGTGGTCGTGTATGGGATCGTGAGGTCTTGGAAAAAATTGGCCATCTCTGTCAAAAACATGGAGTCCTTCTCGTTTCAGATGAAATTCACCAAGACTTAGCCTTGTTTGGGCACCGTCATACCAGCTTTAACACGGTTGATCCAAGCTTTAAAGATTTTAGCTTGATCTTAACTAGTGCGACCAAGACCTTCAATATTGCAGGAACAAAAAATTCCTATGTGGTCATTGAAAATCCAAAACTTCGGACAGCCTTTAAACAACGGCAATTGGCCAATAATCAACATGAAATTTCAGGCTTAGGTTATATTGCAACGGAAGCTGCCTATCGTCATGGTAAGCCATGGTTGACGGAGCTCAAGCAAGTCTTTGAAAAACACATTGACTATGTGGTAGATGCATTGCATGAAAAGACCCAAATCCGTGTCATGAAGCCCCAAGGAACCTATCTTCTTTGGTTGGACTTTTCAGCCTATCCTTATACGGATGATGAGCTACATGCTAAAATCCATGACCAAGCTAAATTGATTTTGAACCGTGGATCAGATTTCGGAAAAGAAGGAACCTTGCATGCCCGCCTTAATGTGGCAGCTCCCTTCACCCTCATTGAAGAAATCACCAAACGCTTGGTGGAAACTTTTCACAAATAAGTGTTGACTTTCTGTAAGTGAAGGAGTACAATAAACTCGAAATACGGTAGGTGAGGCTACCACAAGGATACGGATGACTACCGCAAAGCAGTGGAGACACTACTCGTTGGTCAACAGTCCTGATCGCAAAGGTCAAGACTAAGCTCATTTCATCGCCTTGCGGAGCTAAAGCTTGGACGGTCAGTTTTTTAAGAGTTTTGATTGAAAAATAAATGACGAGTTTCATGAGTCCTACCGATCAAGGGTAGGACTCTTTTTATGCCTTACCTAGAAAAGAGAAAGGAGAGAGCTATGATACAAATCGACGATCATCCCGAACCGTACCGAACCAGCCAATCGCTGATTTGTGTCGTAGGGACTCCAAAAGTGATTGGCTCCTGATTGAAAAAGGAGATACCAATGCAAACAAATAAAGAAAGACTCATTGCTGCTCTTCAAGAACCGCTTGAAAGCACCTTTGCCACCTACAAAACCAGTGCCCTTGGTTTGGTTGACGATCAAGTAGAAGAAAACCGAGATACTTATGGCGAAAATGTCATCACAAAAGGTCAAGAAGATTCCATGATCAAAAAGATCTACGAATCGATCATCAATCCTTTTACAGTGATTTTGTTGGTCATTGCGCTGGTTTCCTTCATCACTAATGTCTGGCTAGCAAAACCAGGTGAGCAGGACCCAACGACCTCTATCATCATTGTGACCTTGGTCTTGATCTCTGGTGGGATCCGCTTCATTCAAGAATTGCGGAGCGACAAAGCAGCTAGCAACTTATCACGTATGATTGTCAATACAGCAACCGTTCTGCGTGATGGATCAGAACAAGAAATTCCTATTGATGAAATCGTCGTAGGAGATGTGATCAAACTGAGTGCCGGTGATATGATCCCAGCTGATGTGGTCTTGATTGATTCCCGTGACTTCTTTGTCCAACAATCTGGTCTCACAGGGGAAAGTGATGCTGTTGAAAAGGTTTGTCTCAGAAAAGCTGACAGTCAAAATCTAGATAGTCTTTTGGAGAGTGAAAGCTTGGCCTTTATGGGGACCAATGTCATCTCAGGGCGGGCGACAGCCTTGGTCTTGGTCGTGGGGGATGAAACCATGATGGGCGCGATTGAGCAAACCATCAACACCTATGACGAACCAACCTCATTTGAGAGAGAAATGAATACCATCTCTTGGCTCTTGATTCGGCTCATGTTAGTGATGGTGCCCGTTGTCTTTGTGATCAATGGCCTAACAGATGGTGACTGGTTAGAAGCGGGTGTCTTTGCCCTCAGCGTTGGGGTTGGTTTGACTCCTGAAATGCTACCGATGATTATTACAGCGAGTCTTGCTAAGGGCTCTATCATCATGGCCAAGGAAAAAGTCGTTATCAAAAAACTCAATGCCATTCAAGACCTCGGTGCCATCGATATTTTGTGTACAGATAAGACAGGAACCTTGACCCAAGATGAAATCGTTTTGGAGTATCCGCTTGATATCCATGGCGATTTGGATCTATCAGTCCTTCGCCGGGCTTACTTGAATTCCTATTTCCAAACCGGGCTAAAAAATTTGATGGACCGGGCGATTATCAATCGGACCCATAAAGAAGCCAAGAAACATGAAATCGTCCGCGATCTGGATCAAAACTTCCATAAGATTGATGAATTGCCCTTTGATTTTGAACGTCGTCGCATGAGTGTCATTGTCAAAGATGAAGACGGTGTGGTCAGCATGGTGACCAAGGGTGCCTTGGAAGAAATGCTTTCTGTATCGACTTATGTTGAGTACAAGGGAGAGATTAAACGCTTGACAGATGAAGTCCGTCAAGAGGTCCTCGCTGAAGTTGCTCAGTTAAATGAACAAGGTCTTCGTGTTTTGGGTGTCAGCTACAAAACCGACTTGGACGAAAATGAAATCTTTAGTGTTGAAGATGAAGGAGACATGATCCTAACCGGTTACCTTGCCTTTCTTGATCCACCAAAACCTTCTGCAGCTCCAGCGATTAAAGCTCTTGCAGAATATGGGGTAACCACCAAGATCTTAACTGGGGACAATGAAAAGGTAACCCAAGCTGTCTGTGAAAAAGTAGGACTAGATGTAGAGCGGATTCTTTTGGGAAGCGAAATTGATACGATGACTGACCAAGAGTTAGCACAAGTTGTGGAAACAACAACGGTCTTTGCCAAACTATCACCAGATCAAAAAGCCCGGATCATCTTGTGCCTAAAGAACAATGGCCACAAGGTTGGTTACATGGGAGATGGTATTAACGATGCTCCATCTATGAAGGTCTCAGACGTTGGGATCTCCGTGGATACCGCTGTTGATATTGCCAAAGAAACGGCAGATGTCATCCTTCTGGATAAGGACTTGATGGTTCTTGAAAAAGGCTTGGTCGAAGGCCGCAAGGTCTATGCCAATATGACCAAGTACATCAAGATGACGGTCTCTTCTAACTTCGGGAATATCTTTTCTCTTCTCTTTGCCAGCATCTTTTTGCCCTTCCTTCCAATGGCTCCCGTTCATTTGATTGTGCTCAATCTTATCTATGATCTTTCTTGTATCGCCCTACCTTTTGACAATGTCGACAAGGAATTCCTCAAGAAACCTCGTATCTGGGAAGCAAACTCTATCATGCGCTTTATGGCCTGGATTGGTCCAATTTCATCTGTATTTGATATCATCACCTACATGCTTCTCTACTTCCTTATTGTTCCAATGATTTTGGGTCATGGCTACAACCATGGAGCAGTAGATGCAGCAGCCTTTATCATGGTTTTCCAAACCGGATGGTTTATCGAATCCATGTGGTCTCAAACCATGGTTATTCATATGTTGCGTTCACCAAAACTGCCATTTATCCAAAGTCGTCCAGCCTTCTCAGTCGTGGTGACGACCCTAGCAGCAGCCTTCTTTGTAACCTCCCTTCCATATAGTCCTTTGGCTTCTATCTTGAAGTTGAGCCAGCTAAATGGATTGTACTTTGTTCTATTGTTTGCTATTATCGTCCTCTATATGCTGAGTGTGACGGTTGTCAAACGTATCTATATTAAGAAATACAAAGAATGGTTGTAATTGATTTATAGAAAGAGTGAGTCCGAACTTAAAAAATTAAGTGTAAGGGCTCTCTTTTTTTGGTAAAATTTGGTATAATAAGACGAATATGAAGTTGGAAAAGATGATTTCCACGTGTTGCGCGTATCAAAAAAGGAGTAACAGAAAGAGGGAGAGCTTGACTCTTTCTCAATCCAAGCTCCTTTTTAAAGGATCGCAGCTTAGAAAGAAGGATCTCAAAAATGGGAAAACTAGAAGTTATTACACATCCACTGATTCAACACAAATTATCTATTCTTCGTCGTACAGATACCTCTACGAAGGCCTTTCGTGAATTGGTAGATGAGATTGCTATGTTGATGGGTTACGAAGTCTTGCGCGAATTACCTCTTGAAGATGTAGAAATTGAAACACCGATTACCAAAACCGTTCAAAAACAAATTGCAGGGAAGAAATTGGCCATTGTTCCAATCCTTCGTGCAGGAATTGGGATGGTCGATGGGCTCTTGAGTTTGGTACCAGCAGCAAAAGTTGGACATATCGGGATGTACCGTGATGAAGAAACCTTGAAACCAGTTGAATACTTGGTGAAATTGCCAGAAGATATTGATCAACGTCGCATCTTTGTAGTAGACCCGATGCTTGCTACGGGCGGATCCGCTATTCTAGCGATTGATTCCTTGAAAAAACGTGGCGCTAGCCATATCAAGTTTGTCTGCTTGGTGGCGGCACCAGAAGGGGTGAAAGCTCTTCAAGAAGCGCATCCAGATGTTGATATCTTTACAGCAGCTCTCGACGACCACTTGAATGATCATGGCTACATTGTTCCAGGTCTTGGAGATGCGGGTGACCGTTTGTTCGGTACTAAATAAAAAGCCCATTCATAGTAAGGGATAGGTGCTAAAAAATTGACCTTTTTTGACCATTGGTTTATAATAGCAGATATACCTTGAACCTCACGAATTGTGAGAATGAATGGATACTAAAGGAGAAGAATAAATGATTCCAGTAGTTATTGAACAAACCAGCCGTGGAGAACGTTCTTACGATATTTATTCCCGTCTGTTGAAAGATCGGATTATCATGGTGACAGGTCCAGTTGAGGATCAAATGGCCAATTCGATTATTGCCCAATTGCTCTTCTTGGATGCTCAAGATAACACCAAAGATATCTATATGTATATCAATACCCCAGGAGGTTCTGTTTCAGCAGGTCTGGCTATCGTCGATACCATGAACTTTATCAAGTCAGATGTCCAAACCATTGTTATGGGGATGGCAGCTTCAATGGGGACTGTGATTGCGTCAAGTGGTGCGAAAGGCAAACGTTTCATGTTGCCAAATGCTGAGTACATGATCCACCAACCAATGGGGGGCACTGGTGGCGGTACCCAACAAACCGATATGGCGATCGCAGCAGAACATTTGCTCAAAACACGGAATAACTTGGAAAAAATCCTTGCGGAAAATTCAGGTCAGCCGATCGAAAAAGTGCATGCAGATGCAGAACGTGATAATTGGATGAGTGCGCAAGAAACTCTTGAATATGGCTTTATTGATGAAATCATGGCCAATAATAATCTGGGCTAACCCTTTCTAAAGGGAAGACCATGGAGAGAGTGGGACAGAAATCGGTAATTCGTTAGAATTCGATTTCGTCGTCCCACCTCCGCACAGTTGAGTAGGGCTGTAAAAGCTGATGAAATCAGCGTAGTAGAGCCCACTCAACCACTGCGTCTTGCTCGACAATCCAAAGATAATTGAGAGGCTAGGACTTTTGTCCCAGCCTTTTTTGCTCTCATAAAAGAGTAGTTCTTTTTCTTGAAATTTGATATACTAGTAACAGAACGAGAAAGGGATTAACCATGTTTGAGAAACAAGAAAGAACAGGCTTGATTGTTAAATTGTATTACAATCGGGATGGAAAAAAATTACAATCAGTTGGAGATGTCTTGTATCATTCCAAGAAATGTCGCTATGTCCAATTGTATGTGGATAGTGACAAAGCTGATCAAATCATGGAAGACTTAA
This sequence comes from Streptococcus sp. OMI870, assembly GCF_047460295.1. Taxonomy (NCBI): domain Bacteria; kingdom Bacillati; phylum Bacillota; class Bacilli; order Lactobacillales; family Streptococcaceae; genus Streptococcus; species Streptococcus sp. OMI870. The sequence goes on along the minus strand of NZ_JASHGM010000002.1, from coordinate 61,083 downwards.
AGAAAGAACGTTATGTCAAAAAGGTCTTGCCTTGCTATCTCAAAGAGTTAGATACAGATTTTGTCGGTAGTTTGCAGCGATTAGAGACCTCATCTGTGGCCCTAAAAGGATAGAAAACGCAATCATTTTCTGGATTGCGCTTTTTTTATTGACAATTGTCAGATAATTCGGTATATTCTTAATATGTATTTATTTTAAGATTTATTTAAGGAGATCATTACAAATGAAGAAAAAATTTGCTCTTTCATTTTTAACCATTGCAAGTGTCGCTCTTCTTGCTGCTTGTGGTGAAGTTTCTACTTCAGGTTCAAACACAACTGGTAACGAAATCGGCAAAGAACTAAAAGTCGGTTTTAACTTTGAAAAAACTGGTGAAGTTGCAGCCTACGGTAGTGCTGAACAAAAAGGTGCTCAATTAGCCGTTGATGAAATCAACGCTAAGGGTGGAGCTGACGGTAAGAAGATCGTTGTCACAGACAAAGATAACAAGTCTGAAACAGCTGAAGCAGCTACCGTTACAACAAACCTTGTTACTCAATCAAAAGTAAATGCTCTTGTAGGACCTGCCACTTCAGGTGCTACTGCAGCAGCGGTTGCCAATGCTGGTAAAGCTGGTGTTCCACTGGTTACACCATCTGCAACTCAAGATGATTTGACAAAAGGTCAAGATTACCTTTTCCGTGCAACCTTCATCGATAGCTTCCAAGGACAAATCATTTCAAAATATACAATGGATAACTTGAAAGCCAAGAAAGTCGTTCTTTACTACGATAACTCATCTGACTATGCTAAAGGAATTGCTGAAGCCTTCAAGAAATCTTATAAAGGTGAAATCGTAGCAACAGAAACTTTCCAATCTAAGGATACAGATTTCCAAGCTGCTCTTACAAAAATCAAAGACAAAGACTTCGATGCGATTGTCCTTCCAGGGTACTACACTGAAACTGGTAAGATTGTAAACCAAGCACGTGGTATGGGAATCAAACAACCAATCATTGGTGGTGATGGATTTAGCGATGCGAAATTCGTTGAACAAGCAACACCTGCTGCAGCTACAGACATCTACTATGTAGCTGGATTCTCTACTGAAGGTGAAATGACTGATAAAGCCAAGAAATTCGTAGAAGCTTATAAAGCAAAATACAACGAAGAACCTTCAATGTTTGCAGCTTTGGCGTATGATTCAGTTTACATGGTTGCAGAAGCATCTAAAGGTGCTAAGAACTCTGTTGAATTGAAAGACAACCTTGCGAAGTTGAAAGACTTGGAAGGTGTGACTGGTACAATGTCAATCGACAAGAACCACAACCCGGTTAAATCAGCTCTGATGATTGGCTTGAAAGATGGTAAAGTCAAATCTGTTGAGTCTGTTAAACCATAATTATCATTTGTTGTTTGTACAAGAGGCTGGGAGAATAAAAATTCCTGGCCTCGCTCTTTATTGTTAGAAAGGATGGTTCAAATGCTCCAGCAATTAGTGAACGGTCTAATCTTGGGAAGTGTCTATGCACTCTTGGCCCTTGGTTATACTATGGTGTATGGAATTATCAAATTGATCAACTTTGCCCATGGGGATATCTACATGGTAGGTGCCTTTATGGGATATTTCTTATTAAACTCATTGAAAGTGAACTTCTTTGTAGCTTTGCTTCTAGCTATGGTTGGAACAGCTATTTTAGGGGTTGTGATTGAATACTTGGCTTATCGTCCGCTTCGTCATTCGACTCGGATTGCAGCCTTGATCACAGCCATCGGGGTTTCCTTCTTGCTTGAATATGGGATGGTCTTCTTTGTAGGAGCCAATACCCGTTCCTTCCCGCAAGTCATTGAAACTGTTCGTTACAACTTTGGTCCTATTTCAATCTCCAACATTCAGTTGATGATCTTAGGAGTGTCTATTTTCTTGATGGTCGCTCTTCAATTTATTATCCAAAAGACAAAGATGGGGAAAGCTATGCGTGCTGTTTCTGTCGATAGTGATGCTGCTCAATTGATGGGGATTAATGTAAACCGGACCATCAGCTTTACCTTTGCTTTGGGATCAGCCTTGGCAGGTGCTGGTGGTGTCTTGATCGGTTTGTATTACAACTCGATTGAGCCTTTGATGGGGATGACACCAGGGATCAAAGCCTTTGTCGCAGCCGTTCTTGGAGGAATCGGAATCATTCCAGGTGCTGCCCTAGGTGGATTTGTCATCGGTTTGTTGGAAACCTTCGCTACAGCGATCGGTCTTTCAGACTTCCGTGATGCCATTGTGTATGCCATCTTGATTGTGATCTTGCTCATCCGTCCAGCAGGTATCCTCGGTAAAAATGTGAAAGAGAAGGTGTAAGCCATGAAACAAAATTTAAAAGTGAATTTAGTCTGGCTTGGTCTTTTGGTCGCAGGTTTTGCCTTGATCCAAGTCTTGGTTGCAACGGGTGTGCTTAACCTCTTCTATATCCAAATTTTGGAACAAATCGGGATTAACATTATCCTTGCAGTTGGCTTGAACCTCATCGTTGGTTTCTCAGGTCAATTCTCACTCGGACATGCCGGATTTATGGCAATTGGTGCCTACTCTGCAGCCATTCTCGGTTCCAAATCACCAACCTACGGTGCTTTCTTTGGCGCGATGGTTTTAGGGGCCTTGATTGCTGGTGTCGTTGCCTTGATCGTTGGGGTTCCAACCCTTCGTTTGAAAGGAGACTACCTCGCGATTGCGACACTTGGGGTTTCTGAAATCATCCGGATCTTGATCGTCAATGGTGGTACTCTAACAAATGGTGCCGCTGGTATCCTTGGTTTGCCAGCCTTTACAACATGGCAATTGGTTTACCTCTTTGTCGTGATTACAACGATCTTTACGATTAACTTCTTACGCAGTCCAATTGGACGCTCTACCCTTTCTGTTCGTGAAGATGAAATCGCAGCAGAATCTGTTGGGATCAATACGACCAAAGTCAAAGTCATCGCCTTTGTATTTGGTGCGATCACAGCGGCGATTGCTGGATCTCTCCAAGCTGGCTTTATTGGCTCCGTTGTTCCTAAAGATTATTCTTTCACCAATACTATTAATGTCTTGATCATTGTCGTGTTTGGTGGTTTGGGATCAATGTCAGGAACAGTTGTGGCAGCTATCGTCTTGGGGATCTTGAACATGGTGCTTCAAGACTTCTCAAGTGTCCGTATGATCATTTACTCATTGGCTTTGATTCTCGTGATGATCTTCCGTCCAGGTGGTCTTCTTGGAACATGGGAATTCAGCTTGAAAAAACTACTCTCAAAAAAGGAGGCTAACTAATGGCACTTCTTGAAGTAAAAAATTTAACAAAAAACTTTGGTGGTTTGACAGCCGTTGGGGATGTGACCATGGAACTCAATGAAGGGGAATTGGTTGGTTTGATCGGGCCCAACGGTGCCGGAAAAACAACCCTCTTCAACCTCCTAACAGGAGTGTATGAGCCAAGTGAAGGGACCATTACCTTAGATGGTCAGCTACTTAATGGCAAGGCACCTTATAAAATCGCTGCAGGTGGTCTGGGACGGACTTTCCAAAATATTCGTCTCTTTAAAGACTTGAGCGTTTTGGATAATGTCTTGATTGCCTTTGCCAATCACCACAAACCACATGTCTTTGCTAGTCTGTTCCGTTTGCCAAGCTATTACAAAAATGAAGAAGCATTGAAAGTAAAAGCTCTTGAATTGTTAGCCATTTTTGGTTTGGAAAAAGAAGCAGATACCTTGGCTAAGAACTTAGCTTACGGACAACAACGTCACTTGGAGATCGTTCGTGCCCTTGCTACAGAGCCAAAAATTCTCTTCTTGGATGAACCTGCTGCAGGAATGAACCCTCAAGAAACAGCAGAATTGACCCAATTGATCCGTCGCATTCAAAAAGAATTCAATATTACGATCATGCTGATCGAACACGATATGAGCTTGGTCATGGAAGTAACAGAACGGATTTATGTATTGGAATATGGTCGCTTGATTGCCCATGGTACGCCAGATGAAATCAAGACCAACAAACGTGTAATCGAAGCATATCTAGGAGGTGAAGCCTAATGTCTATGTTAAAAGTTGAAAATCTTTCTGTACACTATGGCATGATCCAGGCTGTCCGTGATGTCAGTTTCGAGGTAAACGAAGGGGAAGTTGTTTCTCTTATCGGTGCTAACGGTGCTGGGAAAACATCTATTCTTCGTACCATTTCAGGTTTGGTGCGTCCAAGTACTGGGAAAATCGAGTTTTTGGGTCAGGAGATTCAAAAGGTTCCTGCTCAAAAGATTGTAGCAGCCGGACTATCTCAAGTTCCAGAAGGCCGCCACGTCTTTCCGGGCTTAACTGTTATGGAAAACTTGGAGATGGGAGCTTTCTTGAAGAAAGATCGAGAAGAAAATCAAGCTAACTTGAAGAAAGTCTTCTCCCGTTTCCCACGTTTGGAAGAACGGAAGAACCAAGATGCAGCAACCCTATCTGGTGGGGAACAACAAATGTTAGCAATGGGTCGTGCACTTATGTCAACGCCAAAACTCTTGCTTCTGGATGAACCTTCTATGGGATTGGCCCCTATCTTTATCCAAGAAATCTTTGATATTATCCAAGATATCCAAAAACAAGGAACAACGGTTCTCTTAATCGAGCAAAATGCCAACAAGGCTCTTGCCATCGCAGACCGCGGTTATGTTTTGGAAACAGGGAAAGTCGTTCTTACCGGAACAGGAAAAGAACTCTTAGCCTCAGAAGAAGTCCGCAAGGCTTACCTTGGTGGATAAGATTTCTAAAATTCACTAGAACGTTAAAAAGAAAGGCCCGAAAGACCTTTCTTTTTTTATCTCTCCTGTTTGATTTTTCTAAATTTTGAAAACAAGAGAAAACTGCTGAAAGCGTTTGAAATCATTCTTAAAATCAAGTATAATAAAACTAGTAAAAGCATAGGAGAACTTGTTATGGCTGTTAAAGATTTTATGACACGTAAAGTGGTTTACATTAGTCCAGATACTACAATTGCTCATGCGGCAGATTTGATGCGCGAACAAGGCTTACACCGTTTGCCGGTCATTGAAAATGATCAATTAGTTGGCTTGGTGACAGAAGGTACGATTGCAGAAGCAAGTCCATCTAAAGCAACAAGCTTGTCTATTTTTGAGATGAACTACCTACTCAATAAAACAAAAGTTAAGGACGTCATGCTTCGCGATGTCATTACCGTCTCAAAATTTGCAAGTTTAGAAGATGCGACCTACCTCATGTATAAGAACAAGGTAGGAATCCTTCCAGTCGTGGACAATGAGCAAGTATCCGGTGTCATCACTGACCGTGATATTTTCCGTGCCTTCCTTGAAGTGTCCGGTTATGGAGAAGAAGGAGTCCGTGTTCGCTTTGTGACAGAAGATAAGGTTGGCGTTCTAGAACAAATCATTCACTTGATTGTAGAAGAAGGGTATAACATCGCCAATACAGTCAATATCCCAACCAAAGACGATCGTGTCGTCATCGAAGTTCAAATTGATGGGGTGACAGATCTAGAAGGAATCCGTACTAAATTTGAAGCAAACGGTTTGAAAGTCGATGAAATCACTCGAACAACCGCAAAAGCTATTTAATAAAAAATCAGGCTGGATGATCATCCAGTCTGATTTTTTATTAACGGGTAATGGGTTGTTTTTCTTTATCTAAAGTGAAGCCTTCTCCGAGAATTTCATGGGCTTCGGAAATCGTGATAAAGGCGAATGGATCGATCTGATTGATGATGTCTTTCATTTGTTTCATCTCATTCCGTGAAACGACACAGTAGACGATATCCAGATCTTTACGGCTGTAATAGCCCATTCCACGGATAAAGGTAATCCCACGACCCAGATCGTCGGATACCTTTTGGGCAATCTCTTCTGGTTTAGATGTAACGATGAGGAAGCCTTTTCCAGCAAAACCACCTTCTCCAATCAAGTCGATCACAAGGGTGTCAATCAGGATAAAGAAGAGAGTGTACATGGCGGTACGGACATCTTGGAAGACTACGACAACAGTTGTCAGAACAATGGCATCGACAATCAACATGAGTTTTCCCATACTGAGGGAAGTGTATTTATTAAAGATGCGAGCGAGGATATCTGTTCCTCCAGTAGTTCCACCGGCATTGAAGATGATCCCTAGCCCCAAACCAAGCACAACCCCTGAGGCAATACAGGCAAGCAGAATATCTCCTTTAAAGGCGTCAAAGATGAAGTGATGGTAGCGGTGGCTGAGGGGCATGGCTTCAAAAATTGCCATCCAAGCCGAAACCGAGAAGGTCCCCAGTAAGCTCAGATAAAGAGATTTTTTACCCAGCAGTTTCCAAGCGAGAACAAAGAGAGGGATATTGATCAGTAAGTTCATGAGGGATACGGGGATTTTGAAGAGGTAATAGGTGATCAAGGTAATCCCTGTTGCTCCTCCTTCATAGAAGTGAAAAGGGATGACCAAAAAATAGATCCCAAATGAAAAAATGCCGGCCCCCAAAATGATAGCCAGAATATCTTTAAATTTAAACATGATAGGTAGTCTCCTAAAACTTTATAAGAATATTGTAACAAAAAAGTGAAAAAATGAAAATGACTTTGAAAAATTTTCTCTCCTAAAATACAAGATTTTTACCCTTATTTTTGGTAAAATAAAAAGAAGAAAAACAGAAAGAGGATACTATGGGAAACGGTACATTAATTTCATTTGAAGGACCAGAAGGAGCAGGGAAATCATCGATCCTAGAAGCCGTTTTGCCTCTACTTGAAGAAAAAGAAATTCCTTATATCACAACCCGTGAACCAGGTGGTGTCGACATTGCCGAAAAGATCCGCCAGGTCATTTTGGATCCAGACCATACCAGTATGGATGCCAAGACCGAGTTGTTGCTTTATATTGCTAGTCGCCGGCAGCATTTGGTAGAACGTGTTTTGCCAGCCCTTGCAGCTGGGAAGATTGTCTTGATGGACCGCTTTATTGACAGCTCGGTGGCTTATCAAGGGTATGGTCGCGGTCTGAGCGTGGAAGACATCGAGTGGCTCAATCAATTCGCGACAGATGGTCTTAAGCCAGATCTCACCCTTTACTTTGATGTGGATGTCGAAGAAGGGCTCGCCCGAATTGCGAAAAACCAAGAGCGGGAAGTCAATCGTTTGGATTTGGAAGGATTGGAACTTCACCAAAAGGTCAGACAAGGTTATTTAGCCTTGTATGAAAAGGAACCAGAGCGAATCGTGAAAATCGATGCCAGTCAATCCTTTGAAGACGTCTTTACGGATGTCTTGGCTGTTTTAGAAGATCGCTTGGGGACATTGAAATGAAGCTAGAAGAGATCCAACAGCTCCAGCCAGAATTGGTGGAGCGCTTCACCCAGATCCTAGAACACAAACAGCTCAGTCATGCTTATCTCTTTACAGGTTCTTTTGCCAGTTTTGAGATGGCCCTCTTGCTAGCTCAAAGTCAGTTTTGCGAAGATTTGCAGGGAGTCTGGCCTTGTGGTAAATGCCGGTCCTGCCGCTTGATTGCGGAAGAAGAATTCTCTGACGTGAAGATCGTGCGTCCAGTCAACCAGATCATTAAGACTGATCGTATTCGCTCGCTGGTTCAAGACTTTTCTCAATCCGGATTTGAAGGAAGTCGGCAGGTCTTTATCGTCCAAGATGCGGATAAGATGCATACCAATGCAGCCAACTCTCTCTTAAAAGTCATGGAAGAGCCCCAGAGTGAGATCTATCTCTTCTTGTTGACATCCGATGAAAACTTGATTTTACCGACCATCAAAAGTCGGGCCCAGCAGGTCCATTTTCCAAAAAAGCAAGCCTACCTTACCGAACGTCTAGAAAAAGAAGGTTTGATTAAATCGCAGGCAAGTCTAGTAGCTCGATTTAGTTTTAGTCTTGAAGAGGCAGAGCAGCAAAAAAAGAATGCTACGTTTTTTGAGTTGGCTAAAGTTTGTAATCAGTTCATCGAACGTTGTCACTCCAATTTGAATAGCGCCTATTTGGAAGTGACTCGATTGGTGACCTTAGCAGATGATAAGGAAAAACAAAGCCAAGCCTTTCGATTGATGGAGTTGGCTTTAGAAGAGCAGTTGCGCTTGAGCAGATCCCAGCAGTTGCTGGAAAAATTGAGTCTTGCTCGCACCATGTGGAAGGCCAATGTTTCTTTTCAAAATGCTCTAGAATATATGGTTTTGAGCTTAGAAAGTTAAGGAGTCAGAATGAATAAAAAAGAATTATTTGATGCTTTAGACGGCTTTTCTCAGAATTTGTTGGTCACCTTGGCTGAAGTCGAAGCCATCAAGAAAAATTTGAAACAAGTCATCGAAGAAAATACAGCTCTTCGCTTAGAAAATGATAAATTGAGAGAGCGTTTGGGGGAAGTGGAGAAGACCTCCTCCACAAAGTCACAACACCATGGTCGTGAAAATTTGCAACGAATTTACAATGACGGCTTTCATATTTGCACCTATTCCTATGGTCAACGCCGTGAGAACGATGAAGAGTGTATGTTTTGTGACGAGTTGTTATTTAGGGAGTAAGCATGCAGATCCAACGAAGTTTTAAAGGGGAAAAGAAAACAGGGGTGCTTTACCTGGTCCCAACACCGATCGGCAATCGTGAAGATATGAGTTACCGCATGGTCCAGACCTTGAAGGATGTGGACTTGATCGCAGCTGAGGATACTAGAAATACAGGCCTCTTGCTCAAGCATTTTGAGATTAGGACTCCCCAGACTAGCTTTCATGAACACAATGCCATGGAGAAAATTCCAGATCTGATCGCCCATTTAGAATCCGGAAAGGATGTGGCGCAAGTCTCAGATGCAGGACTCCCAAGTATTTCTGATCCTGGTCATGATTTGGTCAAGGCAGCGATTGAACGAGAGATTCCTGTCGTAGCTGTTCCTGGTCCTAGTGCAGGAATAACTGGTTTGATTGCCAGTGGCCTAGCCCCTCAACCTCATATTTTTTATGGATTTCTGCCTCGCAAAGAGGGGCAACAAAAGGCCTTTTTCCAAGAAAAAGTGGCCTATCCAGAGACCCAGATCTTTTATGAGTCGCCCCATCGGGTGAAGGCGACCTTAGAGAATATGTTGGCTGTCTATGGGGATCGTCCGGTTGTCTTGGTTCGTGAATTGACCAAGATCTACGAAGAATATACTCGTGGCAGTATTTCTGAGTTAGTCGCATTTCTTGAAGAAAATCCCCTTAAAGGGGAGTGTCTCTTGATCGTCGAAGGAGCCAAAGAAGAAGAGTTAGACCTAGAAGAGGTTGACTTAATCCAAGAGATCGATACCTTGGTCCAAGAGGGCATGAAGAAAAATCAAGCAATTAAACAGGTCTCCAAACAATACGGCCTGCAAAAGAGTGAGCTCTATGCTCGTTACCACCAAGAGTAAGAAAGGTTGAAAGCAGGATGGAAATTAGAATGGCTTATCCCAACGAGATTAAGCGAATTATGGAAATCATCCAAGATGCCAAGGAAAGCCTGGCTCAAAGACAGGTTGACCAGTGGCAGGATGGCTATCCAGATGAAGAGATCATTTTTGAGGATATACTAGAAAGTCGTGGCTATGTGGCCGTTGAAGACCAAGAGGTCGTAGCCTATGCAGCCGTCCACAAGGGAAATGAAGCGGCCTATAATGAGATTTACGATGGCAAGTGGGAGCATGACAACTATATGTATGTTACCTTTCACCGTGTCGCTGTGGCCAAAGAAGCTGCTGGCAAAGGGGTGGCTCAGACCTTCCTCCAAGGGTTGATCGAAGGAGAAAAAGGGCCTGATTTCCGTTGCGATACGCATCCGGATAATCTGGTCATGCAACATTTGCTTGAAAAATTAGGCTACCATTATTGTGGAAAGGTCCCAATTGATGGTGTCCGTCTGGCTTATCAAAAGATCAAACGAAAAGCAGAAACCAGTTTGTTCCAAGTGGTCTCAGAAGAGGACCGCTGGGACCAAAGAGCAGAAGCGGCCTACAATGACACTTTATCTTAAACAATTCTATGAAAGCCCTATGGGACTTCTTTCGATCATTGTCAGCGAAGAAGGCCTTGTAGAGCTTGATTTTTATGATCCAAAAGAGCCTGTACCAGATTCTGATGGAGCCCTAGAGCAAGTTCATCCCTTCCATGAAAAGGTGAAGGAGTGGTTGGACCACTATTTTGCGGGGGATCCAATTCCCGTCAGCTTTCCATTAGCGCCAAAAGGAACAGCCTTTCAAGAGCGGGTATGGCAGTTGTTGCGAGAGATCCCCTATGGTGAGACCAAGACCTATGGGCAGCTTGCCCAGGATCTTTCTTGTGGTTCTGCTCAGGCCGTGGGACAAGCTGTTGGGCGCAATCCCTTGACAATTCTAGTCCCCTGTCACCGCGTGATGGGAAAAAATGGAGAATTGACAGGCTATGCGTCTGGACTCGATCGTAAACGCTGGCTCTTACAACACGAAGGAATTACCTGGAAGGAGAAATGAAATCGATGTATACCTTTATTGAATACCCAAAATGTTCGACTTGTCGAAAGGCTAAATCAGAATTGGACGGTCTCCAATGTGAGTTTCAGAGCCAAAATATTGTAACCGAAACACCGACTAGTCAAGAATTGCAAGACTGGATGGTAGCGTCTGGCCTACCGATCAAATCTTTCTTTAATACCAGCGGGATGAAATACCGGGAACTCGGCTTGAAAGATAAGGTGGATCAACTGACAGTGAAAGAAGCAGCGGATCTCCTTGCTTCAGACGGTATGCTGATCAAGCGCCCCCTACTTGTCAAAGACGGAAAAGTGGTTCAAGTGGGCTACCGGAAACCATACGCAGACTTAGATTTGTAAATGAAAAGGGAGTTGGACTCCCTTTTCATTTTGAGTTGAAGATGATATAATCATACGAGTGAAATCTACGAAAGAGAGTTAAGGATGAGTATTTTAGAAGTGAAAAATTTGAGTCACGGTTTTGGGGACCGTGCGATTTTTGAGGATGTGTCTTTCCGTTTGCTAAAGGGAGAGCATATCGGTCTGGTCGGGGCCAATGGTGAAGGGAAATCGACCTTCATGAGCATCGTGACCGGTAAGATGCAACCAGACGAAGGAAAGGTCGAGTGGTCTAAGTATGTGACCGCTGGTTACCTGGACCAACACGCTGTCCTAAAAGAAGGACAAACGGTGCGCGATGTCTTGCGGACAGCTTTTGATGAGTTGTTCACAGCAGAGGCTCGGATCAATGACCTCTATATGGCCATGGCAGAAGACGGAGCTGATGTCGATGCTTTGATGGAAGAGGTTGGAGAACTCCAAGAGCGTCTAGAAAGCCGTGATTTCTATACCTTGGATGCCAAGATTGATGAGGTAGCCCGGGCTCTTGGGGTCATGGACTTTGGCATGGATACGGATGTGACCTCCTTGTCAGGTGGGCAACGGACCAAGGTCCTCTTGGCCAAACTCCTCCTTGAAAAACCAGATATCTTGCTACTAGATGAGCCGACCAACTACTTGGATGCAGAGCACATCGATTGGCTCAAGCGCTATTTGCAAAATTATGAAAATGCCTTTGTCCTCATTTCCCACGATATTCCATTCTTGAACGATGTGATCAACATCGTCTACCATGTGGAAAATCAGCAGTTGACCCGTTATTCTGGGGACTACTACCAATTCCTTGAAGTCTATGAAATGAAGAAATCGCAATTGGAAGCTGCTTATGAGCGTCAGCAAAAAGAAATTGCTGACCTCAAAGATTTCGTAGCCCGTAATAAGGCGCGTGTGGCTACTCGGAATATGGCCATGTCTCGTCAGAAGAAGCTGGACAAGATGGAACTCATTGAGTTGCAAAGTGAGAAACCAAAGCCCTCCTTTGAATTTAAAAATGCCCGGACTCCTGGACGCTTCATTTTCCAAGCCAAGGATCTCCAAATTGGCTATGATCGTCCTTTAACCAAGCCTTTAAACCTGACCTTTGAGCGCAATCAAAAGGTAGCCATCATCGGTGCCAACGGGATCGGGAAAACTACTCTCTTGAAGAGCTTGCTGGGAATCATTCCACCGATCGCTGGAGAAGTAGAACGTGGAGATTACCTAGAACTTGGCTATTTCGAGCAAGAGGTCGAAGGAGGCAATCGTCAGACACCGCTTGAAGCAGTCTGGAATGCCTTTCCGGCTCTCAACCAAGCAGAAGTCCGTGCCGCCCTTGCCCGCTGTGGCTTGACCACTAAACATATCGAGAGCCAAATCCAGGTGTTATCCGGTGGAGAGCAAGCCAAGGTACGCTTCTGTCTCTTGATGAACCGTGAAAACAATGTCTTGGTACTAGACGAACCAACCAACCACTTGGATGTAGATGCCAAAGAAGAGTTGAAACGGGCCCTGAAAGAATACAAGGGATCGATCCTCATGGTTTGCCACGAGCCAGACTTCTATGAAGGCTGGATGGACCAAATCTGGGACTTTAATGAATTAACGTAAACACAAAAAGAGAACCGTGCGGTTCTCTTTTCAGATTGAAGTTAAAGACTTCTTAGAAACTTTCCTTAGGTGAGTACGGACGTCAGCGAACTTCGTAGAAGTTCCATGACTAATTATTGAGCCTAAGGTCTAAATAATTCCGAGTGCCTGAAACTGTATTGTTTCAGGCACTTTTCTCATAGCGGAAAGTTTCAGTAGATGAATGTCTTAAATAATTAGAATTCAGTTTATTTACCAATGAATCTATTAGCTAATTTTATGTAAAATGTTTATCAATATCTTAAAAAGAGAACCGTTTGGTTCTCTTCTCATTATTTCTTGAAATCGTAGTCTTTTACGATTTCAATTTTTTCAATCTTGATGTCCGTTTTTGGTTTGTCCTTATCATCGGTTTCGGCAGATGCAATTTTATCGACGACATCCATGCCATCGATGACTTGTCCAAAGACAGTGTAGTTACCGCCATCAAGGGTTGGATTTCCACCATTTTTATAAGCATCGATGATCTTAGCTGGGAAGCGATCCGTCGGGAGCTTGCTAGAAATATCTTCCTTATTTTGGTTGATATAGAATTGACTACCGTTGGTATTTGGACCAGAATTGGCCATGGCTAGGGCTCCACGAAGGTTGTAAAGGTATGGAGAATACTCATTCTCAAAACCAGTACCTGAATCTTTGGATTTGTCTTTGCCCTTCCAGATGGATTCACCACCAGTACCATCTCCCTTAGGATCCCCAGTTTGGATCATAAAGTTGTTAATGACACGATGGAAAAGTAAGCCATTGTAATAGCCTTCTTTTGCATGGGTCAAGAAGTTCTCAACTGCAAGTGGGGCATATTTAGGGAAGAGCTTCACAGTGATGTCGCCTTCAGTCGTTGTGATTTTAACCTCCGCTTCGTCTTCAGCCACGTCAGTTGATAGTTGTGGGAAGACGGCATTTTCATTGGTCATGGCATCGTTAAAATCTTTGCGCAGTTGTTCTAATTTCTTTTGTTCTTCTTCAATTTTCTTTTGATCTTTTTCACTAGAGCTAGAAGTTGCTGTCTGCTCTGTTTTTTCTTTGCTTGAGCTTGAGGAGTTAGCGTCTGTCTTATTGGACGAACAAGCTGTTAAAGCCAAGCCGGAAAATAATAGTAGTGCGATTAATTTTTTCATATTCTTCCTTTCCAACATAGTTGTCTTTTTCTATTGTACCTTAATTTTGCGATACTTTCAAATTTAGACGGAAATCTCTCCTCACTAAAGTTGGTTAAAGATTGTCAATGCTTGATAAATCACTAATTAAGAAGGAAGTTGCGTAGAGATAGAAAATTCGGTATGATGGAAAGTGCTTTTAGAGCTGTGAAATAGATTTTTAAAGAGGAAGAAAGTCATAAATGAAACAACCACGTAAATTTTATATTTACTCGAGAAGTTCACTGTATTTTTTGATCTTTTTGGCAGTGTCAATGCTCATCGCTGTCATCCAATTGCTGCTTGAAGATGATTTTTTTGAAAACCTAACAGCCTTATTGGCTGCTTGTTCTCTTCTAGTGACAGTTGGCTGGATTGCTTTTTCATCGATGGGAAGAATAGAGATTAGGAACTCAGAAATAGTGGTCGATCGCAATTTCAAGCGCTATCGTCTAGCCCCATTAACCATTGAGGTCCGTTTAGGAGAAAAGGACTCGACGCGAGGGATCACCAATTATCCAATTTATGTGGAAGGAAAGGTCGTGGGGCATGGGACTTCTGGTCGTTCAATTACACTTAAATTCCTTGGTACTAAACGGAAAAATAAGGAATTACTGAAGTATTATCAAGAACATCTTTAAGCCCAAGTAGAAGCAAAGAAAGCTCTTGAGCAGGAGCCTACGGAAGTGGACTTTGAACAAATCGTATTAGCGTTGAAGGAGCGACAACAATTCCCTTTACGCGATTTGGTCGAATTTGGTGCAGATCAAAGGAATCTCAAAAAAACAGTATTTTATCATCCTAAAGAAAATAAACTATATGTCGGAAAAAGTGTTCCATTTCCCATTATCTTTACTCCAAGTGGCATCCTTTTTTATGGCATTTATCTGTTAACGGATCGAGTATCCTTTCATGGATTTATCCCACTAGTGCTATCATTTGGATTGATGTTTGTCATCGCTATAGGCCAATTGAAACGCAGAAGGCAGAAGTATACAGTGAATGTCATTCCTTATGAAATACCTGAGCACTATTTTCAAGTACAGAAGTCAAATGGATTGAAAACCTATTTGCTAATTCTTGTTTTTGGGCTCATCACCTTAGGATTATCCATCTTATATCTTACCTTCGGAAGCTTTCTGTTATTATTTATAAGTTTTTTGATGTGGTATTTCTTTGTTTTGTTAACATTATGCGGCCAATTCAAGAAAACACACTATTTAAAAATTTTGGAAAAGAAATAGTTTTCTTAATTCTTTAAAGCAATATTCACCCGTATGGGTGATTTCTTTTTGGCCTAAATCACTAATTAAGAAGGAAGTTGCATATAGATGGATAATTCGGTATGATGGGAGATAAGTTGTTTTGTTGGAAAATAAACGAATTCCCTCAAAAACGGTATCATGAATAGGAGGATATAAATTGGATTATAAAACTCTACGAAAAAACTATAGACTCTATATTAGATCTGCTGGCTTGTTGGCAATGCTTCTGATTGTTTGTATAGGATTAGTAGTCAGAGATACTCTTCTTCAGACGGGTGGCGTCTTATTGGTACTTGCAGGCTTGTTTTTATTCATCCAATTGCTTAAGAAGAGCTACACCAACAAGTGCAACACTATGCTCCATGTAGACTTAGATTTAGCTTTTTGGCAGCAATACCTTCAGTTGAACAAGAATGTGAAAAAGCCCATTTTACAGATAGATATGAAGCTAACTTCGGTCGCCTATTCTTTTATGATGGGAGATTTCGACACTGTCATAAAGGAAGCTAGAGAAGCACTTAGTCAGACGGATTATCCGCAAAAATATAAGAACTTTTTTGAGAGTTATCTTATTCGTTCGATCGTCCTGACAGATCCTGATTTGTCTAGAGAAGAGCTAGAGGCTCGATTAAATGAATTGACCATTACAGACCCCACACTAGCTGAGAAAACGAAAAAGGTCTGTCTCGCTCTTTATGACTTAACCATTGCCCACCAAAGCAATGACTATTTCGAAGATTTAAGAAATGATTTCAAGTACCAGCAGTTGGAAATTATCTACTACCAGGCCTTAAATGCTACTCTTAAAGGCGATAAGTCTAGAGCTGAAGAGCTCTTTCGCAAGTTGGTTTCAGAAGATGAGTCGCTCTATATTGTTCGAAAGGCGCAACAATACTTGAAGGATGAAGGCAGTCATCTGTAAATCCTCCAATCGGAATAGAGATTAATTGAAAGAGCCTGAACAAACACAAGGAGTTATTGGAAGGTAAGTATGAAGAAATCAATCTTTAAAGCAAGCTTTGAAGAGAGTCTCAATCTCGAAGATGATGGGTTTGTAAAGTTACAGCAAGAGCAACATGATAGGACAGCGAAATTTTTTAAGAATGGGTATGCTTCTCTTTGGTTTCGAATTCGAAGTTTGATTTTATCCCTTATTTTCCCTGTCGGTTTTAACTTCTTTCTGCTGATTGTATCAATAGAATTTCATGAAAGTAAGACGTTAACTCTTCCAATAGCTAAGCATGAATCCTTAACAGTAAATGTATTTTTAATCTTGGTTTTCATTTGGTTTTCCTTTATTGTGATTGGAAAGTGGGTGAAACGAGCTTACCTGTTACCATATCGCTATCAGTTTCATGCGTTTACGTTTATGGTTTGGTTCTTATTGGAAATGGATCTAGTTGTTTTTGACATTTTATTGGCAAATCTATCAACTTTTGAAATCATTGCTATTTATGGAATCATGATGATAGCAACTTACATGCTATTCACAATTGCGCTAGCAGGATTAAGAAAACTTATGTATGCAGAGCTTTCTGAAGATACTTTCCTTTATAAGATTGCAAAAATGATTTCTCTTTATGGGATGGCTATTTTAGGAATAGGGATCATTATCAAGCATATTTTGGGAATCTTTTCATTAGATGTTTCAACTTCCATCAAGGCATTTGGCTTTTTATTGCTGTGGATCTTTTGTAATATAGTAGTGGTTGCCATCATTGCTTTTATAGGTTTACCATACTTCCTCCAAGCCTACTACAAATGGAAATATCCTGAAGAATACCGTGAATGGGAAGGCAAATCTGTAGAAGAATGGTATGGCAAAAAGTATTTGAAGAAACACCAGGAGTACTTGAAACATGAATAAACATTTTGAAGAGATGTCATTTGATGAATTGAAATGCTACCGTAGAGAAGGTCTATGGAGATCTTTGGGACTATTGCTGGTCATTATTTTGGTGATTACGGGTATGGTCCTGATGGAAGTGAACCATGTTTCTCCATCCAATCAGAATCGTTTTCGAGTTATTGGTTTGACCATGGTCATTACGCTCTTTGGCTACCTTATGCCTCTGATGGCAGCAAATCGTGTGATGCGAGACCATCCGGATTGGGTTAAGAAATCAGGGATTCGAGCGAAAATTCCCTTGCCGATGGCTTGGCGTGTCAAAAGACTTTGCGTACTTGGAGCGAGTCTATTAGTGATTGGAGTAGGATTTACTTCGTCATTCAAACCACAAGTCCAACAAACAAATGTACAAAATCAAATCGATATCATTCAAATGGATAACGAATTGGAAAGAGAGCAAAAGGTCGATCAAGTTCTAGATACCATTACACCGGTGGATAAAAAATCTGAGTAAGATCCATTTCGAAATTTGAACATCATTGAATATCGTTCTAAACAGCTCTAAAGAACAGTGCCCACTCGGTGCTGTTTTTCTGCTTTCTGCTACAAATTTGTGAAAGTGATTTTACTAGAGAACTAGCTTGGAAATGTGATATAATAAAGGTTATGGCAAACAATAATCAATCAAAAAAAACACGGTCGACAAGACGACTGTCCAAAACAGAATTAGAAAGAAAAAAAGCAATTCATCGCATGATTGCGACCATTCTGATTAGTCTGGTCTTAATTTTTGCGGCCTTGAAATTGGGAGCAGTAGGGGTCTTGGCTTACAACTTGATCCGACTATTTGTTGGGAGTTTGGCTTACTTGGCTATTTTAGCGACCTTTTTCTACCTTTATGCCTTTAAATGGCTGGATAAACACGAGGGGGTGATTTCAGGATTCCTAAGTTTCTTTGCTGGGGTTCTTTTGATGTTTCAGGCCTTCTTTGTATCTTCGCTTCATTTAGACAATAATGGGATCAAGGTTACCTTTTCAAGAATCATGGCAGACTTGATTCATCTGCGGGTGGAGACTTTTGCTGGTGGTGGTATGATCGGTGCCCTTCTTTATGCTCCGATTTCCTTCCTGTTTTCAAATATTGGCTCTTATTTTATCGGTCTTCTCTTTATCGGGTTGGGGATCCTCTTGATGAGCCCTTACTCCATCTATGATTTGTTTGAAAAGGGGTCCGAAGCTTTCCATGCTTCTATGGAAAAACGCAAAGAACGTCGCGAGCAGAAATTCCTTGAAAAGGAAGCGAGAGCTGCTGAGGAAGCTGCTGCAGCTGAAAGAGAGCAAGAAGAAGCAAGAGCTGTTCTTCCAACTCCCCTTTCAATGGAAGGGCATCCTGTAGATCCTGAAACAGGAGAGGTGTTGGCGGAAGAGCCGTTTACAGAGTCCTTCCCAGAAGCTGAAATTGTTGCACCAGCAACACCAGAAATCTACCTGCCAGATGAAGGATGGCCGGAAGAGCCTGAAGAATATGAAGAGCTTTCGGTAGCCGAAGAATTCGAAGACGATGGGGAGGAAGTTCAGGTGGACTTCACACCTAAGGAACTCCTTCAGTACAAACTTCCAACGATTGATCTCTTTGCGCCTGATAAGCCGAAAAACCAATCCAAAGAGAAAAACATCGTTCGTCAGAACATCCGCATTTTGGAAGAAACCTTTGCAAGCTTTAACATCAAGGCGACAGTGGAGCGGGCGGAAATCGGCCCCTCTGTCACCAAGTATGAAGTTAAACCAGCTGTCGGTGTGCGGGTCAACCGTATCTCCAACCTAGCAGATGATTTGGCCCTAGCCCTAGCAGCCAAGGATGTGCGGATTGAAGCACCGATTCCAGGGAAATCTCTGGTCGGGATTGAAGTGCCCAACTCAGAGATTGCGACCGTTTCCTTCCGTGAATTGTGGGAGCAGTCCAAAACTGATCCTGCTAAACTCCTTGAGATTCCTCTTGGGAAGGCTGTTGATGGCTCAGCTCGGACCTTTGATTTGGCTCGGATGCCCCATCTCTTGGTAGCGGGTTCTACCGGATCTGGTAAGTCAGTAGCGGTCAATGGGATTATTTCGAGTATCTTGATGAAGGCCCGTCCGGACGAAGTCAAATTTATGATGGTCGATCCTAAGATGGTGGAGCTTTCTGTTTACAATGATATTCCTCACCTTTTGATTCCAGTGGTGACCAACCCACGCAAGGCCAGTCGGGCCCTACAAAAGGTTGTCGATGAGATGGAAAATCGCTATGAGCTCTTCTCGAAAGTGGGTGCTCGCAATATTGCTGGCTTTAATGCCAAGGTGGCGGAGTACAATGCCCAGTCTGAGATGAAGCAAGTACCACTTCCATTGATTGTGGTCATTGTCGATGAGTTGGCAGACTTGATGATGGTTGCAAGTAAAGAAGTGGAAGATGCCATTATTCGTCTTGGACAGAAGGCGCGTGCAGCAGGGATCCACATGATTCTTGCGACCCAACGGCCATCGGTTGACGTTATCTCAGGTTTGATCAAGGCCAATGTGCCTTCTCGTGTCGCTTTTGCGGTTTCATCTGGGACCGATTCACGGACCATCTTGGATGAAAATGGAGCGGAGAAATTACTCGGTCGCGGAGATATGCTCTTTAAACCGATCGATGAAAACCACCCGATTCGTCTGCAAGGATCCTTTATCTCAGATGACGATGTGGAGCGGATTGTCAACTTTGTCAAGGAGCAGGCAGAAGCCGATTATGATGATGCTTTTGATCCAGGCGAAGTATCGGAGTCGGACTTTGATGGAGGCATGGGTGGCACCGATGAGGGGGATCCTCTCTTTGAAGAGGCCAAGGCGCTCGTGGTTGAAACTCAAAAAGCCAGTGCTTCGATGATTCAGCGTCGCTTGTCAGTTGGCTTTAATCGAGCGACTCGCCTCATGGAAGAGTTGGAAGCAGCAGGTGTGATCGGTCCTGCTGAAGGAACCAAACCTCGGAAAGTATTGCAACAATCATAAGGATAGGGAAAAGGGCGCTTGTCCCACTCCCTTTTCTTTTTATAGAAAATAGAAAGTAGGACCAGATGAAGTTAGACATGATTCATCATATTGCCATCATTGGACGGAATCGCGATGCTATGTTGCATTTCTATGTGGAGCAGTTGGGCTTTGCGATTGTCAGTGAATATGACCGTCCTGAACGCGGAGATATCTTGATCAATCTCCGTCAGGGCCAGCTGACGTTAGAACTCTTTATCAAACCGACGGCCCCAGAACGGCCTAAGCTTCCCTTGCCCGAGCATGCGGGACTGCGTCATTTAGCCTTTAAAGTGGAAGATGTAGAGGTGTATCTAGCTAGATTGGATCAGCTAGGTATTGAGAATACAGGCCTTCGCTATGATGACTTTGATGGTAAGAAAATGGCATTTTTCTTCGATCCAGAAGGATTACCTTTGGAAATACATGAGTGAGGAACACAATGGATAGATTAGAAGGACTCAGTCAGGAAGAAGTAGCTAAAAAGATCCAAGAGGGCAAGCAAAATAAGGTTACAATCCAGACAGAAAAAAGCCTAGGACAGATCATTCGAGACAATGTCTTTACTTACTTTAATCTGATATTCCTGGTCTTGGCGGCCTTGCTGGTAGCAGTGAAGTCTTGGAACAATCTCTTGTTTGTCCCGATTGTCGTGGTCAACTCCTTAGTTGGAATTGTGCAGGAAGTCCGCTCTAGACGGATCTTGCGTCAGATGCAATTTCTACACATGAGTGAGGCGATCGCTCTTCGCGAAGGCAAAGAAGTCGCTCTACCTATCGATCAGCTGGTGGAGGGTGATCTAGTTCGCTTTCAAGCTGGAGATCAGATCTATGCGGATGGGATCTTGCTGGAGGGCGATCTAAAAGTCGATGAGTCGCAATTGACAGGTGAAGCGGATGAGGTCAAAAAAGGAGCGCAAGATGCGCTCATGTCAGGTAGCTTTGTGATTGCTGGTCAAGGACTAGCACGATTGGAAAAAGTGGGGAATGACTCCTACATCAACCAATTGAGCTTGGAAGCCAAGCAGGTCAAGTCCCATGAGGAGTCTGATATGGTTCATGCAGTTAACCGCATCGTAGGGATCATTGGTCTCCTTATCATTCCGCTAGGTTCCCTCCTTTTTCTTCGTAGCTATATCAGCCTAGGTGACAGCCTTAAGCTCAGTGTGACTTCAACAGTCGGAGCCTTGATCGGGATGATTCCAGAAGGTTTGTACCTCTTGATGACCTTGGCGCTGGCTCTTGGTGCTGTCAGATTGGCCAAGGAAAAGGTCTTGCTCAATAGCATGAAGGGGATTGAGACCTTATCGCGCGTGGATGTCCTTTGTGTCGATAAGACAGGGACCATTACAGAGCCTGGTATGGAAGTGACAGAGATTCGTCCAGTTAAAGACGATCAAGACCTGGAAGTTCTAGCTCAGTATGTAGAAGCTAGTATGGATCAAAACGATACCATGGATGCCCTCCGAAATTTTCACAAGACGCCAGTTAGCAGGTCTTGGAAGACTCTTGAAATACTGCCCTTTACGTCCAAAAAAAAGTATGGGGCCATTGCCTTTGAATCGGGGATCTATGTATTAGGCGCACCAGAATTTGTTTTACGAGAAAGCTTCTCTGAGCTTGGAAAAGAGATCGCCCCTGCTACGCAGGCAGGTAATCGGGTCTTGGCCTTTGGAAAATATAGGGGAGAAGACCTTAGAGAGACGTTAGAGGCTCCTGTAGATTTAGTAGCCTGGATTATTCTCTCCAATCCTTTGAGAAAAAATGCCAAAGAAACCTTCGCCTACTTTAAAGAACAAGGTGTAACCATTAAGGTCATTTCAGGGGACAACCCTGCTACCGTCTCAGCTATTGCACAAAAAGCAGGAATTGAAGGAGCTGAAGACCGGATCGATACCAGAACCTTACTGACGGAAGAAGACTTGCACCAAGCGGCGAGCCAGTATACAATCTTTGGTCGGGTGACCCCAGAGCAAAAGAAAAGCCTTGTAGAAGGCTTGCAGGCAAAGGGGCATAAAGTAGCTATGACCGGAGATGGTGTCAACGATATTTTAGCCTTAAAAACAGCGGATTGTAGTATTGCGATGGAATCTGGAAATGATGCGACCAAAAAGATGGCGCAAGTGGTCTTACTGGATTCTGACTTTGGGAAGATGCCGTCAATCGTGGCAGAAGGTCGGCGGGTGGTCAATAACATTCAACGATCAGCCAGTCTCTTTTTGATCAAGAATATCTTCTCCATTTTGTTGGCCATCTCAGTGACGCTCTTAGCCTTTACCTATCCAATCATGCCGTCGCAGATGTCTTTGATCAGTGGTTTTACAATTGGGATTCCAGGATTCTTCCTAGCGCTTGAGCCCAATAGCGAGCGTATCAAAGGACGCTTTATCGAAACGGTCTTTAAAAATGCACTGCCTGCTGCCTTGACGGATTTTATACTGATCTTTAGTTTAGTACTGTTCTCTTCAGCGTTTGGTATCAAGTCGGAAGAACTCTCGAGTGCAGCCATCTGCTTGATGGCCTTCGTCGGATTTACCATCATTTATCAAGAATCCCAGCCTCTCAATCACTACAAGAGACTGGTTCTTCTAGGAAATATCCTAGCTTTTCTGGTTTCAAGTAGTATCCTAGGGAAATTCTTTAACATGAGCCCCTTGAGACTTCAAACGCTGTTTATCTGCGCCATCATGGAAGTTCTCGCTCTCGTCTTGATTCAACTCTTCAAGAAGTTAGTGGGCTGGTTCTTTCATCGGAAGAAATAAAAGAAAGAGAGTGGGACAGAAATCGGTAATTCGTTAGAATTCGATTTCGTCGTCCCACCTCCGCACAGTTGAGTAGGGCTGTAAAAGCTGATGAAATCGGCGTAGTAGAGCCCACTCAACCACTGCGTCTTGCTCGACAATCCAAAAACAATTAAGAGGCTAGGACTTTTGTCCCAGCCTCCTTTTGGTATTAGATAAACAAACTAGCTGTTAAGATCAGGTAGAGCAAGAAGGTAACCAGAAATCCAGCACGCCAGAAGTATTTGATAAATTTAGGATAGTAAAAACTCTTTTTCTTTTTTAAGAAATAAATCGTTAGCCCCAGGGCTAAAAGAGACAGACTCAAGGACAGCAAAGGTAAGAGGCTGTGGTAAAAGGCATTGTCTGAGATCAAATAGTACTCCAAAGCAAATAAAGGAAAGGCAATATCTGTGGATCGCCATCCTCTTTTTTGGAGTTTAAAGAGGTGAACAATGATGCCACTCAGAATTAGCGTTAAAAAAATAAATAATACAGAAGCAACTTTGATTAACATAGCTTCATTCTATCATAAAACGAAAAAAAAGTTTACTATATTTTAATTTTTTCTTGCAAAAAAAGAGAAATCGTGTATAATAGAAAGGTATGCACAAAGCATACTTGTGGGAGGTAAAAATCTGTAATTACCGCCAAAACCACAAAGGAGGATTTAAGAAATGGCTAAAAAAGTCGAAAAACTTGTAAAATTGCAAATCCCTGCTGGTAAAGCTACTCCAGCTCCACCGGTTGGTCCAGCGCTTGGTCAAGCAGGTATCAACATCATGGGATTCACTAAAGAGTTTAACGCTCGTACAGCTGATCAAGCTGGTATGATCATCCCAGTTGTTATCACTGTTTATGAAGACAAATCATTCGATTTCGTTACAAAAACACCACCAGCTGCTGTTCTTTTGAAAAAAGCTGCAGGTGTTGAAAAAGGTTCAGGTACACCGAACAAAACGAAAGTTGCAACTGTAACTCGTGCACAAGTACAACAAATCGCTGAAACTAAGATGCCAGATTTGAACGCTGCAAACATTGAGTCTGCAATGCGTATGATCGAAGGTACTGCTCGTTCTATGGGATTCACTGTTACTGACTAATTGTAACAATCCTATTTGCCCGCAATACACTTGATCAAATGACGAGTGACGTGGGAGATGAAAATCGATATGACCACATTACAAGGAGAAAGATAAAATGGCTAAAAAAAGCAAACAACTTCGTGCTGCTCTTGAAAAAATCGACAGCACAAAAGTCTACAGCGTAGAAGAAGCTGTAGCTCTTGCAAAAGAAACTAACTTTGCAAAATTTGACGCAACTGTAGAAGTTGCTTACAACTTGAATATCGACGTGAAAAAAGCTGACCAACAAATCCGTGGTGCAATGGTATTGCCAAACGGAACTGGTAAAACTGCTCGCGTTCTTGTATTTGCACGTGGTGCAAAAGCTGAAGAAGCAAAAGCTGCTGGTGCAGACTTCGTAGGTGAAGATGACCTTGTTGCGAAAATCAACGATGGTTGGTTGGACTTCGACGTAGTTATCGCTACACCTGACATGATGGCTCTTGTTGGACGTCTTGGACGTGTCCTTGGACCACGTAACTTGATGCCAAACCCTAAAACTGGTACAGTAACAATGGATGTTGCGAAAGCTGTTGAAGAGTCTAAAGGTGGTAAAATCACTTACCGTGCTGATAAAGCAGGTATCGTTCAAGCGATCATCGGTAAAGTTTCATTCGATGATACTAAATTGGTTGAAAACTTTAAAGCTTTCAACGACACAATCCAAAAAGCAAAACCAGCTACAGCTAAAGGTACTTACGTAACTAGCTTGACTTTGACTACAACTCAAGGTCCTGGTATCAAAGTGGATGTTAACTCACTTTAATTGAAATGAAAAGCTGCCTTCGGGTAGCTTTTTTTGTGTCAAAAACTTTTAACAAAATCACCAGAAAACGCTTACAAACCAGAAGTAAAATGTTATACTAGATCTATCAAAAAATAAGGAGATCTATTATGAAGAAAGATCACAACCAATTAAATTGGCTCATGGTCTCACTCATTGCTTTTAATATGGTGTGGGGATTGGGAAATGTCGTGAATAACTATTCGACCCAAGGCATTTCTGTTATTGTTTCCTGGATCCTGATCTTGGCAATTTATTTCATTCCCTATGCTTTGATCGTTGGCCAATTGGGCTCAACCTTTAAAGAAAGTGGGGGTGGTGTCAGTGAGTGGGTTGAAAAGACATCTACAAAACGTCTCGCCTATTTTGCGGCTTGGACCTACTGGGT
Source organism: Streptococcus sp. OMI870 (assembly GCF_047460295.1). Lineage (NCBI taxonomy): Bacteria > Bacillati > Bacillota > Bacilli > Lactobacillales > Streptococcaceae > Streptococcus > Streptococcus sp. OMI870. The sequence goes on along the minus strand of NZ_JASHGM010000002.1, from coordinate 36,231 downwards.
TGTACATATTCCCTATTTAGCTCAAAAACCTCAACGAATTCTGATTTCTCTAGGTTGGGTTCTTCAAGGGAATGACAAATTTGTGAGTGGCTTAAGCATCCAATGGGTGGTTATCCTTTGCTTGATTATTTTTGGAATTTTTCTCTATCTCTCTACCAAAGGTTTGACGACCTTGAAAGTCATTGGTGGTTTGGCTGGTAGTGCCATGCTGATCATGTCCTTCCTTTTTGTCTTATTAGCAGTTGGAGTTCCTTTCATCAATCCGGGTATGCAATTTGCGACCCAACATATGGATCAGGTGAGCACCTATATTCCAAACTTTGACTTCTCTTATTTTACTACTATTTCTCTCTTAGTCTTTGCGGTAGGTGGAGCTGAGAAGATCTCTCCTTATGTCAACCAAACCCGTAATCCTGCGCGTGAATTTCCGAAAGGAATGATTGTTATGGCAATCATGGTTGGACTTTCTGCCATCCTTGGTTCCTTGGCTATGGGGATGCTCTTTGACAGTGGACATATTCCAGAAGATTTGATGCGAAATGGAGCCTTCCAAGCTTTCCAAATTCTTGGGAAACACTGGGGAGTTGGGAATGTCTTAGTGATTGTCTATGCTTTGACAGACATGATTGGACAAATCGCAGCCCTGGCCTTTTCGATTGATGCTCCGCTTCAAATCTTGCTCCATAATGCAGACGATGAATATATTCCTTCTTGGCTTCGCAAACGTAGCAAGAAAGGCGTCTTGACCAATGGTTACCTCCTGACAGGAATTTTGGTCAGTCTTCTTATCGTCGTTCCCCTCTTTGGGATTCAAGAAATCGATGGGTTAGTAAAATGGATGACCAACCTGAATTCTGTTGTGATGCCAATGCGGTACCTCTGGGTCTTCTTTGCCTATATCATGCTCAATCGTGCTTAGAAGAAGTACAAAGATGCAGAATACAAGATGACCAAGAGTCCAAAACTAGGCTTTATTATTGGAGCTTGGTGCTTCCTGTTCACGGCCTTTGCCTGTATTTTAGGGATGGTGCCAAAAGTGGACTTTAAGGTGGACCCAGTCGCTTGGCAATTCTCTCTATTGACCAATATCTTGACTCCGCTTGTCTTGATTGCATTAGGCATTATTTTGCCATGGATTGCCCGTCGCGAAAAGAAAAAAGTCTAATGGTAAATCCTAGTCCTCGGACTGGGATTTTTCCTTGTTAGACAGCTTTTTGAAAATAAAAAATTTTGATGGATATGACTATATAAAAAACGTAATTTATGGTAAAATAATACAGATCAAAAAAGGAGAGAGAAAATGGTAGAACCTAAGTATAAACGTATCTTAATCAAGCTATCTGGTGAAGCCCTTGCTGGCGAACGTGGTGTCGGAATCGATATCAAAACTGTCCAAAAAATGGCTCAAGAAATCAAGGAAGTTCACGAACTTGGAATTGAAATTGCCTTGGTTATCGGTGGTGGAAATCTTTGGCGTGGAGAACCTGCTGCTGAAGCAGGGATGGATCGTGTCCAAGCAGACTACACAGGGATGCTCGGAACTGTCATGAATGCTCTTGTGATGGCAGATTCGCTTCAACAAGTTGGTGTGGATACCCGTGTTCAAACAGCGATTGCCATGCAACAAGTCGCAGAACCTTATATCCGTGGTCGTGCCCTTCGTCACCTTGAAAAAGATCGGATCGTGATCTTTGGTGCCGGGATTGGTTCTCCTTACTTCTCAACAGATACGACCGCAGCCCTTCGTGCAGCTGAAATTGAAGCAGATGCCATTCTTATGGCCAAAAATGGGGTGGATGGTGTTTACAATGCCGACCCGAAAAAAGATGCTTCAGCTGTGAAATTTGAGGAATTGACCCACCGTGATGTCATCAACAAAGGTCTTCGCATCATGGACTCAACAGCCTCCACTCTCTCCATGGACAACGACATTGACTTGGTTGTCTTTAATATGAATGAACCAGGCAATATCAAACGCGTTGTCTTTGGTGAAAATATCGGTACAACTGTATCAAATAACGTAGAAAAATAATAGAAAATAGAGGAAAATTATGGCAAACCCAATCGTAGAAAAAGCAAAAGAAAGAATGACTCAGTCTCACCAAAGTTTGGGACGTGAATTTGGTAGCATCCGTGCTGGACGTGCAAATGCAAGTCTTTTGGATCGTATTTTCGTAGAATACTATGGAGTAGAGACTCCATTGAACCAATTGGCATCTATCACGATTCCAGAAGCGCGTGTCTTGTTGATCACACCATTTGATAAATCATCTTTGAAAGACATCGAGCACAGCATCAATGCATCTGACCTTGGTATCACTCCAGCCAATGATGGGTCTGTTATCCGCTTGGTCATCCCAGCTTTGACAGAAGAAACTCGTCGTGACTTGGCAAAAGAAGTGAAAAAAGTAGGTGAAAATGCTAAAGTAGCGATCCGTAACATTCGCCGTGATGCTATGGACGAAGCGAAGAAACAAGAAAAAGCAAAAGAAATCACAGAAGATGAATTGAAAGGTCTTGAAAAAGAGATCCAAAAAGTAACGGATGATGCGGTCAAACATGTAGATGAAATGACAGCTCACAAAGAAAAAGAATTGATGGAAGTTTAATCCATCTCAACCACTACAGGAAAGAAAGACTCAGTTGGCACTGCTGGCTGGGTTTTATTTCCATTATTCTTGTGAAGAAGCAAGAGGAAAGAAGGAAACATGAATACGAATCTAGCAAGCTACATCATGGGAATGGTCATTGATGAAAATGATCACTTCTATTTTGTTCAAAAAGATGGCCAGATCTACGCGCTTGATAAAGCAGAAGGATCGCATCAAGTCGGAGAAAGTGTTAAGGGCTTTGCCTATACCGATATGAAGCAAAAGCTCCGACTCACGACGCTTGAAGTCACTGCGACTCAAGAAAGCTTTGGCTGGGGAACGGTCACGGAAGTGCGCAAGGACCTGGGAGTCTTTGTCGATACAGGGCTTCCAGATAAGCAGATTGTTGTCTCACTAGATATCCTACCGGAGATCAAAGATCTATGGCCTAAAAAGGGCGATCGTCTCTATATTCGCTTAGAAGTTGATAAGAAAGATCGTATTTGGGGGATCTTGGCCTATCAGGAAGATTTCCAGCGTTTGGCTCGTCCAGCTTACAACAATATGCAAAACCAAAACTGGCCAGCCATTGTCTACCGCTTGAAATTGTCTGGGACTTTTGTCTATCTCCCAGAGAACAATATGCTGGGCTTTATCCATCCAAGTGAGCGCTATGTAGAACCACGCTTGGGACAAGTCCTAGATGCCCGGGTCATTGGATTCCGTGAGGTGGATCGGACCTTGAACTTGTCGCTGAAGCCACGATCTTTTGAAATGCTTGAAAACGATGCTCAAATGATTCTGACCTATTTGGAAGCCAATGGAGGCTTTATGACTTTGAATGATAAATCGTCTCCAGAAGATATCAAGGCAACCTTTGGGATTTCAAAAGGGCAGTTCAAAAAGGCTTTGGGTGGGCTGATGAAGGCTAAAAAAATCAAGCAAGACCAATTTGGAACAGAGTTGATCTAAAAGGGGGCTTATGCGAAAATCGTTTTATACTTGGCTGATGACAGAGCGCAATCCTAAAAGCAATGCTCCTAAGGCCCTTCTGGCGGACCTAGCTTTTCACGAGTCTGCTTTTCCTAAGCATACAGATGACTTTGATGAAGTCAGTCGCTATCTAGAAGAGCATGCTAGCTTTTCCTTTAATCTTAGCGATTTTGATGCCATTTGGGAAGAATACCAAGCCCACTAGAAAAGGACAGGTCGAGAATGGTTTTTTCTCGGCCTCTTTGTTATAATAATAGAAAAACACAGGTAGAGAGGTTCTTTATTTGCAAGAACATTCAGTTGAAATTACATTAACGCATCCAGACGATCTTTTTCATTTGTTTGGATCTAACGAACGCCATCTCCGTTTGATGGAGCAAGAATTTGGGGTGACTATTCACGCCCGGACAGAAATCGTCCAAATCATTGGAGAAGAAGAAAGCTGCGAGCAGGTTCGTCAGGTCATCCAGGCTCTCTTGGTCCTAGTGAATCGTGGCATGACTATCGGGACGCCGGATGTGGTGACCGCCATTCAAATGGTTCGCAATGATGAATTAGATAAGTTTATCGCTCTGTATGAAGAAGAGATTATCAAGGATAGTTATGGCAAGCCTATTCGGGTTAAAACGCTGGGTCAAAAGATTTATGTCGATAGTGTCAAAAATCATGATGTCACCTTTGGAATCGGACCAGCGGGGACAGGGAAAACCTTCCTAGCGGTGACCTTGGCCGTCACAGCTCTCAAGCGTGGTCAAGTCAAGCGCATTATTTTGACTCGTCCAGCTGTAGAAGCCGGAGAAAGCCTTGGTTTCCTTCCAGGAGATCTCAAAGAAAAAGTAGACCCTTATCTCCGTCCGGTCTATGATGCTCTTTACCAAATCCTGGGCAAGGACCAAACAACTCGGATGATGGAGCGTGAGATTATCGAGATAGCACCTTTGGCCTATATGCGGGGGCGGACCTTGGACGATGCCTTTGTCATTCTCGATGAAGCGCAAAATACCACCATCATGCAGATGAAGATGTTCTTGACCCGTCTTGGTTTTAACTCCAAGATGATTGTCAATGGAGACACCAGCCAGATTGACCTTCCACGAAATGTCAAATCCGGTTTGATTGATGCTCAGGAGAAGTTGAAGAACATTTCTCAAATTGACTTTGTACATTTCTCTGCCAAGGATGTCGTTCGCCATCCGGTAGTAGCAGAGATTATCCGGGCCTACGAGCCCATCCCAAATCCAGTCCTCAAAGAAAAACTGGATGTGGAAGAAGAAGCAGAATAAAAGAAGAGGCAAAGATCAGAGGATCTTTGCCTTAAATTGACGATAAAATCATTTTCTAGACTTTCCTTAGGTGAGAACGGACGTCAACGAACTTCTTTGAAGTTCCATGACTAATAATTGAGCCTAAGGTCTCAATTATTCCGAGTGCTTGAAACTAAATTGTTTCAGGCACTTTTCTCACGGCGGAAAGTCTCTGAAAATGATCTAAAAAACTCAAAACAACTTGTTTTTTCCAAAACTTTTTTAATTAGTTCAGATGAAAAAATAAGTTGCTTATTTTTTTCGATGATAATTCTTTAAATATATGATTGTTTAAACCAATTCATCAATTGGTGTGAAGTTACGTTCTAGGCCTTCTGCGACCGGTTGGCTTGTGATATGGCCTTGGTAAGTAGTAACTCCTTCTCGCAAGCCTTCATCAAGGGCGATAGCCTTATGGAAGCCTTTGTCAGCCAAAGCTTCGACGTAAGGAAGGGTCACATTGGTAAGAGCGATGGTAGAAGTGCGTGCGACAGCCCCTGGAATATTGGCAACAGCATAGTGGAGCACGCCATGTTTTTCGTAAACAGGCTCTGTATGTGTTGTCACACGGTCTGCTGTTTCGATAACTCCACCTTGGTCCACGGCTACGTCGACGATGACGGAACCTGGACGCATTTGTTTAACCATATCGTCCGTCACTAATTTTGGAGCTTTTGCACCAGGAATCAAGACAGCCCCAATGACAACATCGGCATCACGGACACTGGCTTCAATATTAAATGGATTAGACATGAGGGTTTGGATTTGATGACCGAAGACATCTTCCAGAACAGACAAACGTTTGGCACTAATATCCAGAATGGTAACCTGTGCACCGAGTCCAAGAGCGATACGGGCCGCATGGGTTCCAACGACCCCACCACCGATGATGGTGACTTTTCCTTTTGGAACACCAGGTACACCACCTAGGAGGACGCCTGATCCTCCTTCTTGTTTGGTCAAGAAGTGAGCCCCGATTTGCACCGCCATGCGTCCAGCAACCTCACTCATTGGTACCAAGAGTGGCAATTGTCCATCTTGGTCTCGTACAGTTTCATAGGCTACCCCAGTTGTCTTAGCGGCGACCATAGCATCTGCTAATTCAGGAGCTGCAGCCATGTGCAAGTAAGTGAAGAGCAAGAGGTCTTCACGAAGGAAGCCATATTCTTCGGCAAGAGGTTCTTTCACTTTAACCACTAATTCAGCTGCCCAAGCTTCTGCAGCAGTCGCAACGATAGTTGCCCCTTGTTTAACGTAATCTTCATCTGCAAAGCCAGAACCGAGTCCGGCATTGGTTTCCACCAAAACTTGGTGACCTTTGCCTACCAAGCTGTGTACCCCTGCAGGTGTCAAACCAACACGATTTTCGTTGTTTTTAATTTCTTTTGGAATTCCAATTAGCATCGTTTTCTCCTTACTCGGATTCAGGTGTAAAAAGATCATTGGTGTGAGATTGCTCTCCTAACTCAATGACCTTTTTCACTCCTCAGCCGATTGTTTTTATTGGTTGTTTTTATTTTATAGAAAAGCGAGCTAAAAAGCAAGAAAAATTTGAGCTTGCCTTCCTTTAGGTTATTTGCTAAACTAATCCCTAAAGAAGGAGTGTCAAATGGAAAATTTATATGTAAAGTTAGCAGCTTATCGTAAAGTGGAGACAGAGCATTTGCACTTGCGTCCGGTCACTCTTGAGGATGCACCGGCTATGTTTGAGTACGCTTCTGATGAAGCTGTTACACGCTACACTTTTCCAACCAATCAAAGTCTAGAAGAGACGCGTAATAATATTGCCCTCTTTTACCTAGCGAGCCCACTTGGAAGATGGGGGATTGAACTCAAAGAGAATGGAAAATTTATTGGGACGATTGATTTACTGGATTTGGATCTTTGTCTGAAAAAGGGGAGTATCGGCTATGTTCTGAATAAAGACTATTGGAACCAGGGTCTTGCGACAGAGGCTACCAAGATAGTCATTGCCTTGGCTTTTGAACAGTTAGGGATGAACAAGCTCATTGCCGTCCATGATAAGGACAACCCAGCTTCTGGACGGGTGATGGCCAAATCAGGGATGAAATATTCTCACGAGGAGCCCTACGCGATGCTAGACCTGCATGAAGAAGGGCGAATGGTGACGAGAGTCCATTATGTTCTTACAAAGGAAGAATATTTGGCAGAAAAATGAGTCAGGATATTGACAAAAGACCACTCTCCATGATATAGTAGATAGGTACTGCTGGTTTAGCTCAGTCGGTAGAGCGCATCCATGGTAAGGATGAGGTCGCCGGTTCAATCCCGGCAACTAGCATAGCAGAAGAGAGAAGCTTAGAGAGAATCTAGGCTTCTTTTTTTGCGAGTTCATCTTTAACAGTCTTGCTTTTTTCAACAATTTTCCAAAAAACGTTGACAAGCACTGAAATCCGTGGTAAAGTTAGAACAACAAAGAGAAAGGAGAAAACCATCATGAACAAAGTAGATGTTTTGATGACACAATTAAATACACCACTTCTCCAATCTCAGTTGAGTTCCATGTAAACAATGAATGAAACCCAAGATGGAGGAGTCTGTCTTGGGTTTTTTGTATGCATTTTTGCCTGCCTTAACTGAATTGGTGATAGGCATCAGAAGGCCCAAGTGTGGACTGAGCACGTACTCAGCTCCTACTTGGGTTTTTTCTGTGCTATTTTGAAAAGGAGAATATATGATCAGAGCTATTTGGGAGTATATCTGGGAGCATAAGTGGCTGTATCTCAGCATCGCTGTGGTCCTAGTGATTTATGATTATACGATTTTAATACCGACACAGGTCATTCAACGATTGGTTGATCAGCTAAGCAAGCAGACCTTGACCCAGTCAAGTTTTGTAAGGGATATTAGCCTTTTGTTTGCGACAACCATCTTAAATTATACGGCAGCTTATTACTGGCATTTGAAGCTATTTCAAGCTTCGGTGCGGTACAAGGGTAGATTACAGGGGCAAGCTTTTCGGAAGCTTGTAGCCATGAGGCGACCCTTTTATGAAAAATTTCGCTCAGGGGATCTCTTGACTCGATTTACTACGGATGTGGACGGGATGATGGAGATGGTTGGTTACGGGCTGATGATTGTTGTCTATGCAGGTGGCTTGTTTCTCTTTATCATTCCGACCATGTTTTTGATTTCCTGGCAGCTGAGCTTGATTTCTTTTATTCCTATGTTTTTTTTAATCTTATCGACCTATCATTTAGGGAAAAAAGAAGAGGAATATGTGGATAAAAACCGAGATGCGGTGGCGCAACTAAATGATGAGGTCTTGGAATCCATTGAAGGAATTCGGGTCATGCGGGCCTATAGTCGCAGGGAGCGTCAAGTACAGCAATTTCAAAAACGGACTGAAAGTTTAGCCAAAACGGGGGATAAGATTGCTTCTATCCAGAATGCTCTGGGTCCCTTTGCTCTCTTCTTTATTGGGGTTTCTACTGTTCTTCTCTTGGTCTGTGGGGGTCACTTCTTGAAATCTGGACAGATTAGCTTGGGCCAACTTTTGGGCCTAGAATTGTATCTAGTAGCTTTAATCGAGCCAATGTGGATGTTAGCGGATTTCATCCTTGTCTATCAAACAGGAAAGACCTCATACAAAAAGTTGTCAGAATTGGTTGAAGAGGATGATGATTTGGAACTGGATGGTGAGAAATGGCTAGAGGAGCTTGATGAAGTGGTCTTTGAGAACTATTCCTTTACCTATCCAATGGCGGAAAAGGAAAGTCTATCGCAGATTGATTTGCGGTTCAATAAAGGGCAAACCATTGGAATTGTGGGTCGAACAGGAGCTGGAAAGACAAGTTTGGTCCGTCAATTCTTACGTCAATACCCTCTCGGACAAGGGAAATTTACCATCAATGGACAGCCTGTTGCTCGCTACGTGAGACGCTCCATTGAGGAAAAAATCGGCTACGTCTCTCAAGAACATATTCTGTTCTCGAAGTCTATTTTAGAAAATATTTCCCTTGGTAAGAAAGGAGCTAATCAAGAGGAAATCATGGAAGCTATTGCTCAGGCAGCCTTCGCAGATGATTTGGAACGGATGTCGGATGGTCTGGATACTCTGATTGGAGAAAAGGGAGTATCCGTATCAGGAGGACAGAAGCAGCGGATTTCCTTAGCACGCGCCTTTTTACGTGACGCCCAGTTGCTCCTTTTAGACGATTCCTTATCGGCAGTGGATGCTAAGACAGAACAGGCTATTATCGAAACGATACAAAATGAGCGACAAGGGAAGACCACCTTGATAGTCTCTCACCGCCTCTCAGCTGTCCATCAGGCAGATTGGATTTTGGTGCTGGATCAGGGACGGATTGTGGAAGAAGGGACAGCTAGTGATTTACTGGCTCAAGAAGGTTGGTATTATGAACAATACCAACGGCAACAAAGACAGGAGGGAGAGTAAGATGGTCATTTTTAAACGATTATTACAGAAGCTGTCGCTTTTTCCTAGCATTTTTGTCCTTGGTTTTGTTTGTCTCTTGCTAGCAACTCTTTTATCTGATCTATCTCCTTTCGTCCTTCAAAAGATGATTGATGGTCCGTTGACAGACTTAAGTCAGGGAGGAGAATTAGGAAAACTCTATCCTATGGGTGGGCTCTATTTGATGGTTCTGGCACTAGGACAAATCATCAGCTACATAGGGAATCGGGTCTTAATCCATGGTGGCAATAAGATAACCGCGCAATTACGCGATCAAGCCTTCCTGGTGATGCAACAATTGCCGATTTCTTACTTTGATGATAAGCCGGCAGGGAAAATTGCGACCCGGATCGTCAATGATACAGAAACTTTGCGGACACAATTTTATAACTCCTGTATCACTATAGCGATTCATTTGGTGCGTTTCTTCTTTATCATGGGGGTACTCTTTTATATCAATCCGATGATGGGTCTCCTCTTATGTTTGATTTTCCCTATTTTTTATGGTGTTCAAATCTTATATAAACGACTAACAGACAAGCCTATGAAGGACTTCTTTGATTCAAGAAGTGAAACCAATACGCAGGTCAATGAGCTCCTCCATGGAGCTAGTATGATCCAGCTCTACGGACAAGAAGAGCGGGTGATTGATGAATTTGATCAGACGATAGACAAGATGACCGTCGCCTATGATCGCCTAGTGCTAGCAGACTCTATCGCCTCTTGGACCCTGACAGAATTCTTGAAATACATCGTCATTGCAGGGATTTTAACCATTGCAGGACTTTCTTATCTTGGGGGGAATCCTGGGATTACCGCTGGTTTCTTGTTTATCAATCTCAATTATATTATTCAACTTTTTGACCTCATGGCCAATTTGATCCGTCGTCTACCGGATATCCGACGCTCTCTGGAAACAGGGGAGCGAGTCTTGAATTTCCTAGATGAAGAGATGGAGGAAGATGCGCTAGAAGAGATTCAAATAGAAAAGGCAACTGTAGAGTTTGACCAAGTCAGCTTCGCTTATGAGGTTGGCAAGCCTGTTTTAAAGGATATTTCCATCCAAGCCCATCCAGGTGAGAGCGTCGCCTTGGTTGGTCATACCGGTTCGGGCAAATCCTCTATCATGAACCTGCTTTATCGTTTCTATGATCCGCAGGAGGGAGAAATTCGGATTGACGGCCAGAACATTCGCCATTTCTCTAGAGAGAGTCTTCGCTCTCACATGGGAATTGTCTTACAGGATCCTTATCTGTTCTCAGGGACCATTGCTAGTAATGTGGCCATGAGTCAGGATCACTTTGATCGGGAGGCAGTCAAAGATGCGCTGAAGAAAGTTGGAGCATGGCCCTTTGTAGAGCGCCTTGAAAAGGGAATCGGCCATCCAGTAGTCGAAAAAGGGTCTGCCTTTTCAAGTGGCGAGCGCCAGTTGATTTCCTTTGCGCGAACGCTCTATATGAATCCGCAAATTCTGATTTTGGATGAGGCCACCTCTCACATCGATACAGAAACAGAAGAAATTATCCAACAAGCTATGGCGGTCCTCCAAAATGGCCGGACCACCTTTATCATTGCCCATCGCTTGTCCACTATCCAAGATGCCGATCAGATCTTAGTCTTATCTGAAGGACACATTGTAGAGCGTGGTAGACATGAGGACCTGGTTGCACTAGGCGGGATCTATGCCCAGATGAATGCCATCCAGCAAACAGTGGTGTAAGATGAGTTTGACTGTTTAATACGAGGAAAATCCCTAGCTAATTTATATTTGTAATAAAACAGACTATATTTTAGATATAAGCTGATTAATATATGGGATAAAAGATTCTTAGAAACTTTCCTTATGTGATTACGGACGTCAGCGACCTTCTTCGAAGTTCCATGACTTAGTTTTGAGCCTAAAGTCTCAAAACTCCCGAGTGCTTGAAACAGTATTGTTTCAAGCACTTTTCTCACGGCGGAAAGTTTTATTAGTATCTTGACTGATCAAAAAAATAAAAATTATTATAGCTTTCTTGATATTTTGATATGAAAAACTACGGATCAATATTTTAAACCAGCCTGTATCTAGTATATGGGTTGGTTTTATGCTATAATGAAGTGATAATAGTGAGGTGATCCAGATGTATATTGAAATGGTAGATGAGACGGGTCAAGTCTCTAAGGAAATCTTAAAACAAACGCAAGAAATTTTAGAATTTGCTGCTCAAAAAATTGGGAAAGAAGACAAGGAAATGGCTGTGACTTTTGTGACCAATGAACGCAGTCATGAACTAAATCTTGAATACCGTGATACGGATCGTCCGACAGATGTCATCAGTTTAGAATACAAGCCAGAGATGGAGATTTCTTTTGACGAGGAAGATCTTGCAGAAAATCCAGAATTGGCAGAGATGATGGCAGAATTCGATACCTATATTGGTGAGCTCTTTATTTCAATTGACAAGGCGCGGGAGCAAGCGGAAGAATATGGCCATAGCTTTGAGCGCGAAATGGGATTTTTAGCAGTACATGGTTTTCTTCACATCAATGGCTATGATCATTATACGCCAGAAGAAGAAAAGGAAATGTTTGGCTTACAGGAAGAGATTTTGACAGCCTATGGACTCACAAGACAATAAGCGAAAATGGAAAAATCGGGACTTCACTTCAAGCCTGGAGTTTGCGATAACAGGAATTTTCACATCGATCAAAGAAGAGCGCAATATGCGCAAACACGCCTTATCAGCCCTTGTAGCTATGCTTGCTGGTTTGGTGTTTAGGATTTCTGTGACGGAATGGCTCTTTTTATTGCTGAGCATCACCTTGGTGATTGCTTTTGAAATTGTGAATTCAGCCATTGAAAATGTGGTGGATTTAGCTAGTAACTACCATTTCTCCATGTTGGCAAAGAATGCCAAAGACATGGCGGCTGGAGCGGTCCTGGTCGTATCAGGTTTTGCCTTGGTGACAGGACTGATCATTTTTGTGCCCAAATTCTGGGCTTTGGTATTTGGATAAGAGGGAGACTCCCCTCATGAAAGGATATTATGACATTTAAATCAGGCTTTGTAGCCATTTTAGGACGTCCCAATGTCGGGAAATCAACTTTTTTGAATCATGTGATGGGTCAAAAGATTGCCATCATGAGTGACAAGGCGCAAACAACGCGCAACAAGATTATGGGAATCTACACGACCGATAAGGAACAGATCGTCTTTATCGATACCCCAGGGATTCACAAACCCAAGACAGCCCTCGGAGACTTCATGGTGGAGTCAGCCTATAGTACCCTTCGGGAAGTCGATACCGTTCTCTTCATGGTGCCAGCAGATGAACCACGTGGCAAAGGCGATGACATGATCATCGAGCGCCTCAAAGCAGCCAAGGTGCCCGTCATCCTCGTGGTCAACAAGATCGACAAGGTCCATCCAGACCAGCTCTTGGCGCAAATCGATGACTTCCGTAGTCAGATGGACTTCAAGGAAATTGTGCCGATTTCAGCCCTTCAAGGAAACAATGTTTCGCGTTTGATTGATATTTTGAGCGAAAACTTAGAAGAAGGTTTCCAATATTTCCCTGCTGACCAAATCACTGACCACCCAGAGCGTTTCTTGATTTCTGAAATGATCCGCGAGAAGGTCTTGCACTTAACTCGGGAAGAAATTCCCCATTCTGTTGCAGTAGTGGTGGATTCTATGAAGCGGGATGAAGAGACAGATAAGGTCCATATCCGAGCAACCATCATGGTCGAGCGCGATAGCCAAAAAGGCATTGTGATCGGAAAAGGTGGCGCCATGCTCAAGAAGATTGGAACCCTTGCGCGTAAGGATATCGAGCTCATGCTAGGGGACAAGGTCTTCCTAGAAACCTGGGTCAAGGTCAAGAAAAATTGGCGGGATAAGAAATTGGATCTTGCTGATTTCGGCTACAACGAAAAAGAATATTAAGAAGAGGTGGGCAGAAGGCCTGCTTCTTGTTTTTGAAAGGAGTTCTATGCCTGAATTACCAGAAGTAGAGACCGTTCGACGAGGTCTTGAGAAATTAATTCTTGGAAAAACTATCCAGTCAGTGGAAGTAAAGTATACAAAGATGATTCAGACGGATCTGGATGCTTTTCGTCAAGATCTCCCAGGTCAAGAAATTCGGGCTATGGGGCGCCGCGGGAAATACCTCTTGTTTTATCTGAAGGATTTGGTCCTCATCTCGCATTTGCGGATGGAAGGTAAGTATTTCTTTTATCCAGACGAAGTTCCTCTTCGCAAGCACGCCCATATCTTCTTTCACTTTACAGATGGCAGCACCCTGGTCTATGAAGATGTCCGCAAGTTTGGGACCATGGAAGTCTTAGTACCTGAGCTTGTAGACAGCTACTTTTTGGCGAAAAAGATTGGTCCAGAACCAACAGAATCAGATTTTAAAGGGCCAGCCTTCCAAGCAGCTCTTAAAAAATCAAAGAAACCCATTAAATCAGCTCTTTTAGACCAAAAATTAGTGGCTGGTCTGGGCAATATCTATGTAGATGAGGTCCTTTATCGAGCCAAGGTTCATCCAGCCCGTTTGGGTCAAAGCTTGACTGCTGGAGAAGCTAAAGCCGTTCGCAAAGAAACGATTGCTGTGCTTGCCCAAGCTGTTGACAAGGGTGGCTCCACCATTCGCTCTTATAGCAATGCCTTCGGAGAGGATGGCACCATGCAGGAGGAACACCAGGTCTATGGGAAAACAGGCCAGCCTTGTTTGCGTTGCGGGACACCGATTGAAAAAATCCAGCTGGGGGGACGCGGAACCCATTTTTGCCCCCACTGTCAAAAGGAGAACTAGATGGCAAGAATCATTGGATTAACAGGAGGAATTGCTTCAGGAAAGTCCACTGTCACCTCCTATTTGAAAGAAAAAGGTTATCCTGTCATTGATGCTGATCGAGTGGTCCGTGACTTGCAGGCACCAGGAGGAGCCCTTTACCGTGTCCTAGTAGACCATTTTGGGAATGGGATACTCACAGAAAATGGAGAACTGGATCGCGTCGCTCTAGGTCAACGGATTTTTTCAGATCCTAGTGAACGAGACTGGTCCAATCGCGTCCAAGGCCAGCTCATTCGTGAGGCTTTGGCAGATGCAAGAGACAGGCAAGCAGCTCAATCCGATCTCTTTTTTATGGATATTCCCCTCTTGATCGAGCAAGGCTATGAAGAGTGGTTTGAAGCCGTATGGTTGGTAGCTGTATCAAAAGAAACCCAGCTCAAGCGCCTGATGGAACGCAACCACTTATCAGAACTGCAGGCTAAAGAACGCATCGCTGCTCAAATGTCGCTAGATGAGAAAAGAGCCCATGCAGATCTGGTCTTAGACAATAATGGCGATCTAACTGCCCTCTATGCCCAATTAGATGCAGACCTAAGACAATTAGAAAGAAGATGATTTTATCACAAGAGAAGTCAATTGGCGTAAAAATCTATGGATCGCCTGGATCGGATGCTTTTTCATCGGAGCCAGTCTTTCATTAGTTGTGCCGTTTATGGCCCTCTTTGTAGAAGAGTTGGGTGTTACGGGAAGGGCCGTTCCCTTTTATGCGGGGATTGCCGTCGCGAGTTCCTCTGTAACTTCTGCGATCATGTCTCCTATCTGGGGGAGTCTAGCTGATCGCTATGGTCGAAAACCCATGATGCTCAGGGCTTCCATTGCCATGACACTGACTATGGGTGGCATTGCCTTTGTTCCGTCGGTCTTTTGGCTTTTGGTCCTGCGCTTGTTAAATGGAGTCTTTTCAGGCTTTGTCCCTAATAGTACAGCCTTGATTGCCAGTCAAGTCCCAAAGGACCAATCAGGCTATGCCCTAGGAACCTTATCGACCGGCGTTGTAGCTGGAACCTTGATGGGGCCTTTGCTTGGGGGACTCATTGCTGAAAATCTGGGAATGCGGAATGTCTTTCTTTTGTTAGGATGTTTCTTATTTCTGGTCTCCCTCTTAACCTTTTGGGGCATCGAGGAAGACTATGAGCCCCTGCCAAAAGAAGAACAAAAATCCAGTTGGCAGTTGCTCATGTCCATTCAGCAAAAAGATATTCTCTTGGGGCTCTTTTTGACCAGCATGACCATTCAAATGATCGCCCAATCTATTTCTCCAATCTTGCCTCTTTATGTGCGGGCTTTGGGACAGAAAGATAACTTGATCTTTGTATCGGGGATGATTGTTTCGGCTATGGGGATATCTAGTATGCTCTTTTCAGGTTGGATGGGTAAACTCGGGGACCGAATCGGGAATCACCGGCTCTTATTGCTGGCTCTTCTCTATAGTGGCTGTCTCTATCTCCTCTGCGCTCAGGCCCAAACGCCCCTGCAATTAGGAATCTTACGTTTTCTCTTTGGAGTTGGGACCGGAGCCTTATTACCAGGAGTTTCTGCTTTGTTAAATCGCTTAACGCCTCCTGAAGGGATCTCTCGGATTTTTAGCTACAACCAGCTCTTTTATTATCTGGGTGGGGTGTTCGGTCCGATGATGGGATCGAGTATTTTCATGCATTTTGGCTATCATTGGGTCTTTTACGGAACAGCCCTTTTGGCCTTTACTGATTTAATGTTCCTCTTATTCTTATTTAGAAAGTATTTGAAAGTGAGAGAGATACGTGCGAATTAAAGTTCAATTGACCTGCACTAGCTGTGGGAGTCAGAATTATTTGACCAGTAAAAATACCAAAACCCATCCTGAGAAGATCGAGGTCTTGAAGTATTGTCCCAAGGAAAGAAAAGTAACCTTACATATTGAATCAAAATGATTTTCGTGGTATAATAGTGAAGATTTTAAGGAGTTTTGAATATGAGCGGAGCATTAACAACTATTTTACTAGTATTATCAGCATTGATTATTATCGCAATTTTTATGCAACCAACTAAAAACCAATCGAGCAACGTCTTTGACGCTAGCTCAAATGACTTGTTTGAACGTTCAAAAGCGCGTGGTTTTGAAGCCGTGATGCAGCGTTTGACAGCCATTATGATCTTCTTTTGGTTATTGATCGCGATGATCTTAATGGTACTTTCTAGTAAATAAGATAGGCTCAGACAATGTCTTTGCCTATTTTTATTTTGCAAAACGATGATTATAAAATTAGATAGAAAAAAGGAGGCTGGATAACCAGCAAAAAATTAATGAAAACAGATATAAAAGAATATTTACAAGAGCATGGCAAAGTCCAGATCAATGATTTAGCAGCTGCTCTAGGAAAAGACGGGTCTAAGGATTTCCGTGAGTTGGTCAAGACCATCTCTCTGATGGAACGCCGTCATGAGTTAAAATTTGAGGATGATGGCTCCCTGTGCTTATCCCAAAAGAAGGCGCCAGCAATTACCCTCAAGGGCACCTTTCACGCCCATAAAAATGGCTTTGGTTTTGTCAGTTTAGAGGGCGAAGAAGAGGACCTCTTTGTTGGACGAAATGATGTCTATCATGCCATCGATGGGGATACCGTTGAGATCGTCATCACCAAGGTTGCAGACCGAAACAAGGGAACTGCAGCTGAGGCGAAGATTATTGATGTTTTGGAACATAGTCTTAAAACGGTAGTCGGACAAATTGTCCTGGATGAGGAAAAGCCCAAATATGCGGGCTACATTCGTTCGAAAAATCAAAAGATCAGTCAGCTGATCTATGTGAAAAAGCCAGCCATCCAATTAGAAGGTACCGAAATCCTCAAGGTCGAAATTGACCAATACCCGAGCCGTAAGCACAATTATTTTGTAGCGACTGTACGCGATGTGGTCGGTCATGTGACAGATCCAGGCATTGATGTCTTGGAAGTGTTGGAATCTATGGATATCGTCTCAGAATTTCCTGAGGAAGTTTTGAAAGAAGCTGAGCAGGTTCCAGATGCACCGTCTGCAAAGGATTTAGAGGGGCGGTTGGATCTGCGAGAGGAGATTACCTTTACGATCGACGGAGCGGATGCCAAAGACTTGGACGATGCGGTCCATATCAAGCTACTCAAGAACGGCAACTTTGAGCTGGGGGTTCACATCGCAGATGTCTCTTATTACGTTACAGAAGGCTCAGCTCTTGATAAGGAAGCTCTAAATCGTGCAACCTCTGTCTATGTGACCGACCGAGTAGTGCCCATGCTTCCAGAACGCTTGTCCAATGGGATCTGTTCTTTAAATCCGAATGTAGACCGCCTGACCCAGTCTGCCATCATGGAGATTGATCCTCATGGAAAGGTCGTCAAGCATACCATTACCCAAACAGTGATCAATACAACCTTCCGAATGACCTATAGCGACGTTAATGATATCTTAGCGGGAGACGAAGATAAGGCTCAAGAATTTAAGAAAATTGTCCCAAGTATTCATCAAATGGCGACCTTGCATGGTATTCTAGAAAGCATGCGGATTCGCCGAGGAGCCCTCAATTTTGATACCAATGAGGCTAAAATATTAGTCAATAAAGAAGGAAAACCAGTTGATATCGTCCTCCGTCAAAGAGGAATTGCGGAGCGGATGATTGAGTCCTTTATGTTGATTGCCAATGAAACGATGGCGGAGCACTTTACACGAATGAAACTGCCGTTCATCTACCGGATCCACGAAGATCCAAAGGCAGAAAAAGTACAGAAGTTTATCGATTATGCTTCTAGCTTTGGGATCCAGATCTACGGAACGGCTAGTGAGATGAGCCAAGAAGCCCTGCAAGAAATCATGCGCAAGGTTGAAGGAGAACCTTATGCAGATGTCCTTTCGATGATGTTGTTGCGCTCGATGCAACAGGCCCGTTACTCAGAGCACAACCATGGCCACTATGGGCTCGCTGCGGAATATTACACCCACTTTACCAGTCCCATCCGTCGTTATCCGGACTTGATGGTTCATCGAATGGTGCGTGAATATGGAAAATCCCAAGAAGTGGCAGAGCACTTTGAACAAGTTCTTCCAGACATTGCCAGCCAATCTTCTAGTCGAGAACGCCGGGCTATTGATGCCGAGCGTGAAGTAGAAGCTATGAAAAAGGCCGAATACATGGAAGACTATGTTGGGGAAGAGTACGATGCTGTGGTTTCTAGTGTGGTGAAATTTGGTCTCTTTGTGGAGCTACCCAATACGGTCGAAGGCTTGATTCATATTACCAATCTACCGGAATACTACCATTTTAACGAACGGGATCTAACCCTTCGCGGGGAGAAATCGGGAGTGACTTTCCGTGTTGGTCAGCAAATCCGGATCAAGGTAGAAAGAGCTGACAAGATGACCGGAGAGATTGATTTCTCTTATATTCCAAGTGAATGGGATGTCGTTGAAAAAGGGCTCAAGGCCAAGGGGCGTGATCGCGATAGCAATCGCAGAGAACGTAGACGCAAGGAGAAAAAAGCTTCTAAGAGTTCGTCTATCAGAAGAGACGAAAAACGGAAAGATGCTTCTCCTAAATCCAAAAAGAAAAAAGGAAAGAAACCTTTTTACAAGGAAGTAGCAAAGAAAGGAGCCAAACATGGCAAAGGGCGAAGGAAAGGTAGTCGCGCAAAATAAAAAGGCGAGACACGACTATACCATCGTGGATACGATTGAAGCAGGGATGGTCCTGACAGGAACAGAGATCAAAAGTGTCCGTGCAGCACGCATTAACTTGAAAGATGGCTTTGCACAAGTAAAAAATGGTGAGGTTTGGCTTAGTAATGTCCATATTGCCCCTTATGAGGAAGGAAATATCTGGAACCAAGATCCAGATCGTCGCCGCAAGCTCCTGCTTCACAAAAAGCAAATCCAAAAGCTGGACCAAGAAACCAAAGGAACTGGGATGACCCTGGTGCCATTGAAAGTCTATCTTAAAGACGGTTATGCCAAATTGCTTTTGGGACTTGCCAAAGGGAAACATGATTATGACAAGCGCGAATCCATCAAACGTCGGGAACAAAACCGAGACATCGCACGGGTCATGAAGCAATACAATACACGGTAATCAAAAAGCAGTTTTGAAACTTGTTTCAGAACTGCTTTTTTCTTAGAGACGGCCTCTTCTTTTTCGAACTTGTCAAGAGCTTCTTTTTTCTGTATGATAAAGGTACTGAAAGAAAAAGGAGAAGCTATATGACTCAAAAATTGATTGCCTACAAGCGCATGCCCCTCTGGAACAAGGATACCATGCCAGAAGCCCTCCGACACAAACACAATACAAAGGTGGGGACCTGGGGGAAGATTACGGTTCTAAAAGGTCAGTTAAGATTTATTGAATTGACAGAAGATGGGGAAGAAATCGCTAGCCATATCTTTGAAGCTGGAGCCGAGAACCCCATGGTAGAACCCCAAGCCTGGCACCGTGTCGAAGCTGCAACAGACGATGTGGAGTGGTACTTAGAATTTTACTGTGAGCCAAAAGACTATTTTCCCAAAAAGTACAACACCAATCCTGTCCATTCAGAAGTGTTAGAAGCAGTGAAGATTGTTCCAGCTGGAAAGGCACTGGATCTAGGATGCGGGCAAGGTCGCAATGCTCTCTTTTTAGCCCAACATGGCTTTGACGTGACAGCAGTGGATCAAAATGAACTGGCTCTTGAAATCTTGCAAAGCATTGTCGCTGAGGAAGATCTAGAAATGCCTGTGGGACTCTATGATATCAATGCTGCAGCCCTCACCCAACACTATGATTTGATTGTGTCAACGGTAGTTTTCATGTTTCTAGAGGCTGATCGGATTCCAGCTATCATCCGAAATATGCAGGAACAGACCAATCCAGGTGGTTACAATCTGATTGTCTGTGCCATGGATACGGATGATTATCCCTGCCAGGTGCCCTTCTCCTTTACCTTTAAAGAAGGGGAACTGGCGGAGTATTATAAGGATTGGGAATTGGTTAAGTACAACGAAAATCCCGGCCATCTTCATCGACGAGATGAGAACGGCAATCGAATCCAACTTCGATTTGCAACCATGTTAGCAAAGAAAAAGGAATAGAATGGAAGCGAGACAATAGGATCTCGCTTTTTTGATCTCGGCTGAAGAATCTACACAAGGAGATTTTGTCCTTCTTTACTTGCTAAAAAGAAAAACCTTCTCCACGAAAGTTGGAAAAGGTTGGCTAGCTTAGTTCCAGCTAGTAAAATCTGAGACACTAAGAATGATGGTTGCAATCTCGATTGGATCTTCCTTAGATCCAGATTCTAGCCAGGTCACAATCACAGATTCGATTGTAGCAATGAAAATCTCAAGGCCATATTTGTAGGGAACCTGGAAGTCTGATATGATGTGCTCCTCAGCATGGGGAGTATCGTCTAATGCATGAAGGGTAAAACCTCTTACCAATTTTCGAAAGTCCGAATAGCAGGCTTGAGTGAGGGCGTATATAAAGTCATAGTTTTCTTTAATGGTCGTTAAGACATTGAGAAAATTCACCTTGACAGGGCTTCCTTCAACAAAAAGACTATCCAATTCTTGCACCATATCCATTTTCATTTGTTCGAACATGTCGTATTTATCTACATAATGCAAGTAGAAGGTCCCGCGGTTGATCCCAGCGGTTTCTGTCAATTGTCGAATCGTAATGCTTTCAAAAGGTTGCTGCAGTAGCAGTTTTGAAAGCGCGTCTCTCAAATCGGCCTTGGTTGTCGTTTGTCTTTGTCGTGCCATATGTTCCTTTCTATTGTTGTATGAGTCTGTTTCTATTTATTTGACGTTGAAATAATTTACAGGTTAAATAATTTCACGCCACTAACAAATAGCATTATACTCTAAAAAGATAAATCAGACAACTTTTCCAATTCTTGAAAGGCTTGTAAAAGTATGTAAAAAAATCACAAGTTTATGACTGGCGGGGCTCGGCAAGAATTTGTGAAAATATCACAATAATTAGTGATTTAAAATAATTCCCTTCTAAAAAAATGGTCAGGAAATTTTTAGGAAAAGAATAAACAAGATGGAGAAAGTGACCTGAGAAACAAAAGAAACCAGCACCATTCAAAGTGCTGGTTTTCCTTATTTGATAAAGGTTGTTACAATTAAATGAACATTCAAGATGGTTAGGATAATAGCGACTAGATAGCCTAAGAGGGTATTCCATTTGGCATTGACGTGTTCTCCCATGATATCTTTATTGGAGGTGAAATAAACCAAGGGGAAGATAGAGAAGGGGAGGGCTGCTGATAGAAAGACCTGAGAATAGACCAGCAGGTCGTCCAAGACATGTTCCTGGTCTCCAAATAAAATCGCAACGATGATGACTGGAAGGAGAGCAATGATGCGGGTCATAAGACGGACCAACCATTGTGGCAGTCGGAATTTTAGGAAACCTTCCATAACAATTTGACCGGTTAGGGTACCAGTAATGGTTGAGTTTTGACCACTAGCTAACAAAGCGATGGCAAAGAGTGTGGACAGAAAAGGACTGGCAATAGCTCCTGCAATCTGGTTATCCTTGAGAGCATCGTACATGCTAGAGAAAGCACCGATCTTGTCACCGTGTCCGAAGAAGAGGGCGGCCCCAAGAATCAAGAGCAGGGAATTGACGACAAAGGCCAAACTTAATTCGATATTGGAATCCCAGGTCATAAAACGCACCGCCCGCTTGATGTCCGCTGGATCGTTGTAATCGACTTTTCGTGTTTGAGAGATCGAAGAGTGGAGGTAGAGGTTGTGGGGCATCACCGTTGCCCCGATGATTCCTAATGCCAAGGTCAAGGCTTCATTTCCCTTTGGAAGCCCGATTCCGACTACTTCTTTTTGAGGGAGAAAGCCGGCGAAGATTCCTCCGATATCTGGCTTCGATAGGAAGACTAGGTAGCCGAAAATTGCGAGGATCGTTAGGATCAAGGTTGAAACGATAGCTTCGATCTTACGAAAGCCCAGATGCATGAGTCCTAGGAGAAGGAAGACATCAAAGATGGTGATGAGGATGGAAAAGAGTAAGGGCCAACCAAAGAGAAGGTGGAGGGCAATCCCTGATCCGATGACCTCAGCTAAATCTGTTGCCATTAAAGCTAGCTCGATCACAAGCCAAAGAGTATAGCGAAGCCATTTGGGTAAGTGATGGGCGGTCGTTTGGGCCAGGTCTTTGCGATGGACAATCCCTAGTTTACCAGCCATTTGTTGTAACTGCATGGCAATTAAAGAAGAGAGGAGAACCACCGATAAAAGAAGATACCGATACTGTGCTCCTCCAACGACACTGGTGATCCAGTTCCCGGGATCCATATAGCCGACTGCTACGAGACTACCTGGTCCTGAAAAGAGCAGGAGGGCCTTCCAAAAGGGGATTCCTTTTGGAACATCAATAGATTGATTGATTTCTTGAAGTGATTTCCTTTCAAACTGTTGTAAACTCACAATGAGCCTTCTTTCTAACAATAACTAAAATTTGTTTCTCATTATAGCATAAAATTGACAATCATTCATGATTCTAAGGGATCTTGCAAATCTTTGATCTCCCTATTTCTTTGAGATCTAGAAGAAAAGGACTATAATATAGATAGAAACTACAGGAGGAAAGAGAAAATGGCCTACATCGAAATGAAACATTGTTACAAGCGATACAAGAGTGGAGAGACAGAGATTCTCGCCAATCAGGATGTTTCTTTTGAGATTGAGCAAGGAGAATTGGTCATCATTTTAGGAGCTTCGGGTGCTGGTAAATCAACGGTTCTCAATATCTTAGGAGGGATGGATACCAACGACGAAGGCCAGGTTTTGATTGATGGTGTGGATATAGCTAAGCTCAATCCCCATCAACGAACGGATTATCGGCGGGATGATGTTGGCTTTGTTTTTCAATTTTATAATTTAGTGGCCAATCTAACAGCTAAGGAAAATGTCGAGTTGGCATCAGAAATTGTTTCTGATGCTCTAGATCCAGAAACCGTATTAAAAGAAGTAGGACTTGGAAATCGTCTGCATAATTTTCCAGCCCAATTGTCAGGTGGAGAGCAACAACGGGTGGCGATTGCTCGGGCAGTGGCGAAAAACCCTAAAATTCTCCTTTGCGATGAGCCCACGGGAGCCTTGGATTACCAGACGGGTAAGCAAGTATTGGGGATTTTACAGGATATGTCTCGAAAAAAAGGAGCGACGGTCATCATCGTAACCCATAATGCTGCTCTAGCTCCAATTGCGGACCGAGTCATTCGCATGCACGATGCAAAGGTTCAGTCAGTCGAAGTCAATGAGGCCCCTCAAGATATTGCGACACTAGAATATTAGAAGAGGTGGAAGCATGAAACGAAAAGTATATTGGAAAGACCTCTTTCATTCTTTTACTGAGTCAAAAGGGCGTTTCCTTTCCATCTTAATCTTGATGATGCTAGGGAGTTTAGCCTTGGTTGGCTTGAAAGTGACTACTCCAAACATGCATCGAACCGCTAACCAGTTTATCCAGCAAGAAGAGATGCTGGATCTTGCTGTCATGGGAGACTTGGGATTAGATCAAGCGGATCAAGAAGAGCTGGAAGGACTCAGTGGGACCCGTGTCGAATTTGGCTCTCTGACGGATGTGACGGTGAAAGGAACAGGGAAGGCTATTCGGCTCTTTTCTCCTCCAAAGAGCATTTCGTCCTTTCGTGTGACCAAGGGGCGTCTGCCAAAGAAAGAAGAAGAACTGGCCCTAGCTAGTTTTTGGTCCGATCGCTATCAGATTGGAGATCGATTTACGGTTGAAGAAAAGGTTGGAGAGAAGTCTGTTTTAAAGAGAAAGCACTTTACTATTGTTGGCTTTGTTCAATCATCTGAAATGTGGTCTCAGAAAAATTTAGGCAGTGCAAGGAGTGGAAGTGGAAATCTAGATGCCTATGCTCTAGTTTCAAAAGAAGTTTTCACGAATAAATTGCCTATGATAGCACGTATTCTGTTTGATGATCTGAAATCGTTGGATTCTTTTTCCCCAGCCTACCAAAAACAACTCCAAGTCCATCAAGAGGACATAGAAAAGCAGCTGAAAGATAATGGAAAGGCTCGCTACCAAAGACTCAAGCAGGCGGCTGATACAGAGATCCAAAAGGGGCAAAAGGAACTTAGTCGTGCTAAAGATACACTTCAAATAGCTAAGTCCCAAATCGATCAGGGTCAAAAACAATTAGACTTGCAAGAGGCCCAGCTAAGTAAACTAGGTCCATTCCTACCAGCTCAGCAACAAGCAAGCAGTCAAGCAAAGATCCAGCAAGCTAAAGCAGAGCTGGATCAGAAAAAGAAAGAATGGACAAGCGGTCAAACTGAGCTTGCACCAAAAGAGGAAGAGTTGCTCCAGGCCCAAAGGGATCTGGAGCAACTAGAAATCCCATCCTACCACGTCTATGATCGCAAGACCATGCCTGGTGGGCAAGGATACCTCATGTATAGCAATGCTAGTAGTAGCATCTCTGCCGTCGGAAATATATTTCCTGTGGTCCTTTATCTAGTAGCAGCCATGGTCACCTTTACCACGATGACACGCTTTGTCGATGAAGAGCGGACCAATGCAGGCATTTTTAAAGCGCTAGGTTATCGTACCAAGGACATCGTTCTCAAATTTGTCCTCTATGGATTTTTCGCAGGAACCATCGGGACGCTTCTGGGAAACTTGCTAGGCCATTATTTCCTATCAGGCATTATTTCCAAGATTATCACACAAGGGATGGTCATTGGGGACAGCAAAGAATATTTTTATGCAAATATGACTCTCATGGCTCTCGGCCTGTCCCTTGTAGCCAGTGTTCTTCCAGCTTATTGGGTGTCTCGTAAGGAATTAAAAGAAGAAGCCAATCTTCTCTTGCTTCCGAAACCACCCGTTTCAGGCTCTCAGATTTTCCTAGAGCGTATTGGTTTTATCTGGAAACGACTGAGTTTCACCCACAAGGTTACTGCTCGCAATCTCTTTCGTTACAAACTACGGATGCTGATGACCATTTTTGGTGTGGCAGGTTCGGTTGCTCTTCTCTTTGCAGGCCTTGGCATTCAATCCTCTGTAAAAGGAGTTCCAAATCGGCAATTTCAAGAAATCTTGTCTTATGAGCTGATTGTGGCCAAAAAAACCAACGCTTCTCCCCAAGAAAGCAAGGAACTAACCAATCGTCTAGCAAAATCAGATATCAAAAATTATCAATCTCTCTATAGCCAGCTGCTTGAAGCTTCTCTTAAAGGTGGTCGAGACAAGCAAAGCATTACCATGATGGTGACGGATCGAGCAGATTTATCGCCCTTTGTAACCCTGGCTTCTCTCCATAAAGGTGAACCCTTGTCTCTAAAGAAAGGGGTTATCATCAGCAGCAAACTGGCACAACTTGCAGGGGTTACGGATGGGGATCGATTAACGATAGACGGTCATTCTTTCAAGGTGGCAGGGATCACTGAAAATTATGTCGGACACTTTATCTATATGGATCAGACAACTTATCAAAAAATATACGGGAAGAAGGCTCCTGAAAATAGTTATTTGGTGCAGTTGCAGGATCCGTCTCAACAAGAAGTGCAAGCTGTGAGTCGGGATATGATGGCTCTTGCAGCTGTTAAGGGAGTCAGTCAGAATGCTTCGATGATTTCGCTGTTTACCTCTGTTGCCAAATCTTTGGATAAAACCATGATGATCCTGGTGGTGGTATCGATCTTGCTAGCTATTGTGATCTTGTACAACTTAACCCATATCAATGTGGCAGAACGAATCCGGGAATTGTCAACCATTAAGGTCTTAGGTTTTCACAATAAGGAAGTGACGCTTTATATCTACCGAGAGACCATCTTATTGTCCGTCATAGGGATTCTGCTAGGGTTAGGAGGAGGCTACTATCTTCATCAATTCCTTATTGCCATGATTGCACCTGATGCCATTCTCTTTTATCCCTACGTGGGACTGGGTGTCTGCTTCTTCCCTGTTGGAGGGATTGTCCTTCTCTTGATCCTGTTAGGAATCTATGTCGACTATTACCTCCGGAAAGTGGATATGCTCGAAGCTCTCAAATCAGTAGACTAAGATACAAAGCCGTTAAGCAACTCAAAGGAAAATAGGAAATCCAACGACGAAGCGTCCGCTTCTAGTTGGATTTATCTTTTTCCAAAGAGTTGTAGGCGTGTTCAATTCGTGTAACGGCAAGCACGATAGTGGTTTTCCTACACGAATTACTAACTCTTCGGGAGGATAGTATCGATCCTCCCTCATCCTGTCGCAATTCACTATGATACAAAGCCCGCATCTGATGTTGACAAAAAGAGCCCTAGCCTTCTTTTTCATTTTACCAGCATCAAATGTTTTTAAAACTTTCACCTGAGGGTGGAAGTTTTTCTTCTCTTTGTTATAATGGATGCAAGGAGAAGATCATGACGAAAATTGCTTTGCTTTCAGATATTCATGGAAATACAACAGCTTTAGAAGCTGTTATAAAAGATAGCCAAACAGCCAAGGTGGATGAATATTGGCTCTTGGGAGATAGTTTAATGCCAGGGACAGGCAGACGTGCACTATTGGAGCTGTTAGAGGAGCTTCCTATTACGGTGAAAGTCTTGGGAAACTGGGAAGATAGCCTGTGGCGGGCTATGAAGGGGATGTTGGATGAGACTAGACCGAGTCATCGCTACCTCATGCGCCAGTGTCAATATATTCTCGAAGAAATCACTCCTCAAGAAATCGAAGCCATGCAGAAAATGCCCATGCAGGTGCACCGGGAAATTGCTGGATTGAAAATCGGTATTAGCCACCACTTACCCGATAAGAATTGGGGACGCGAATTGATCCATATCGGGGATCAGAAGGATTTCGATCGCTTGGTGACAAATCCAGCCTGTGATATCGCAGTCTATGGCCACATCCATCAGCAATTTTTCCGTTATGGGACTGGCGGAGAACTAATCCTCAACCCTGGATCGATCGGTCAACCCTTCTTTTTGGAAAAGAATCTTCGCAAGGACCTTCGGGCTATGTATGCCATTCTCGAATTTGATCAAATGGGACTAAAAGATGTCGATTTTAGACGGGTGGACTATGATGTCAACAAAGAACTCCAACTTGCCAAAGATCTCCATCTCCCTTATTATCAAGTGTATTACGAAAGTTTGATCAATGGGATTCATCATACCCACAATCATGAGCTGCTTCATGAAATTGAGCGGAGAGAAGGCCATGATCGAGAGATTAATGCTTGGTTAGAGGAATTCTTTCAATAGTGTAACTATTGACATTACAACGCAAAAGTGTATAATAGGGATAATGAGTATCATCTATTGAAAAATATCCAGTAGAAGAGACCTTCCAAACAGGCAGAAAGGAGTGAAGATATGCAAATTTCAAGTCGATTTACCATTGGAACCCATGTATTAGTGATGATTGCCCTAAAAGGAGACTGCACCAAGGTGACCAGTGATATGATTGCTGAAAGTGTTGGGGTGAACCCTGTCATTATTCGGAAAACCTTGTCTCAATTAAAAAAGGCAGGCCTCATCCATGTGGCGCGTGGAACAGGTGGGGCCGAGATGGCCAAAGAATTGGAAGCCATTAGTTTGTTAGATATCTATCAGGCGGTTGAATGCCTGGGGAAGACCGGTCAATTATTTGGTTTCCACGAGCACCCAAATCCAGCTTGTCCGATTGGAAATAGCATCCATGGTGTTTTAGATGGGAAGCTAGAAGAGATTCAATTGGCCATGGAAAAGGAAATGGCTCAGACCAGCCTCAAAGAAGTGGTGGAGCAAACCAAGCAACAGATGGAGCTAGCAACCGTTTCTTGATTTGAGTCGGTAAGAAACTTGATGTAAAAAAGCCGTTCAGTTTAGACTGAAAGGCTTTTTGTGTTCATGGAGTAAAATATTAACCATCCTTCTAGCTTTACTTCACTAAGGCTACGAAGCTGACTAGAATACAGGTTACTGCAAAAATCCATGTCCAGTATCGATTAGGAATGAACATGAAGGAAGAACGATCGCGCAAAGCTATGCGTTGCCCGGTTTCCTCATCAATCATATACCGAACTTGATCGGAAACAAATTTCTTTGTCAGTAAATAATTGATACCAGCTGAAAAGATTCCCATCATACATCCAAGTATGATACTATCAGCTCTATTTCTCACATTAAGATGAAGAGCCATAAAAATAATATTGGTTAGTGCCCCGCCAAGCATAAAAGCAAGGGGAACGAGCAAGCCTTTACCACGCCAAACAATCATACAACAATCTCCTTATTTTCTAACTTAATCAAAATACAGCAAGTCTTTGCTGGTTTCGGTAAAGAGGCCAAAGCCATCTTTTGTCACATAGCCACAGTCTTCAATTCGAACCCCGACTTTTCCAGGGATGTAGATCCCCGGTTCGACTGAGAAGCACATTCCTTCTTCGATGACCAGGTCATTTCCTTCCATGATAGAAGGGAATTCATGCACATCCATTCCAATGCCGTGTCCGAGGCGATGGTTGAAGTATTCGCCGTAACCAGCTTTTTCAATGACGCTCCGTGCAGCACGGTCTACTTCATGCGCCGTTACACCTGGTTTGATCATGTCAATGGCTGCTTGTTGAGCTTCTAACGTCAAGTGGTAGATTTCTTTTTTGAAGTCATCTGGTTTCCCAACAGCAACAGTACGAGTCATATCAGACGCATAACCATTCACCATACAGCCAAGGTCAAAGAGCAAGAGAGCATCGTTTTCGACCTTGTTGCTTCCAGGAATTCCGTGTGGGTTAGCTGCATTATTTCCAGTCAAGACCATCGTTTCAAAGCTCATTTCATAGCCCAAGCGTTTGATGCCAAAGTCGATTTCTGCAACGATATCAGTTTCTGTTTTATCCAGTGAGATGGCGTCAAAACCCATATTGACAGCCTTATCTGCGTATTGACCGGCAACCAACATCTTTTGGATCTCATCAGCAGATTTGATCAAGCGCATGCGGTTAATCCGTGGTGTTAAGTTAGTAAATTCCGCTTTTTCAAAGACAGTGCGCAAACCATTGTACTTGGTCAGAATCAAGTTATCATATTCAAGTGCAACAGTTTTGGCATCTGGTTTAGCGATAGCCCCTTTAATCTTTTCCCAAGGGTTTTCAGAATCCACATAGCCAACCACTTGGAAATCGACAACTGCAGTCGCCCGTTCCACTTCAAGTGCAGGAACGAAGAGAAGGGGTTCGTGGTCTGTATAGACGAACAAGAAGAGTTGGCGTTCGTGGGGATCACTGTAAAATCCAGTCAGGTAATTGATGGTGACAGGATCGGATACAACAGCGACATCTGTTTTTTCAGTTTCAAGAAAATCGACGATTTGATCTAATTTAGACATAATGCTACCTTCTTTCTATGGATCTATTTTGTCAAATTTTCCCTAAAAAAGCAAGAGTTTACAAAATTTTACCAAAATGCTTGAAAGTGTTTACAATAAGTGATAAAATAGGATTAATTAGAGAGTGAAAACGAAATTTTCAATAATGAAAGGAAATCTTATGAATACAGACGATACAGTTACAATTTATGATGTCGCCCGTGAAGCAGGGGTTTCAATGGCAACCGTTAGTCGTGTAGTGAATGGAAATAAAAACGTTAAAGAAAATACGCGGAAGAAAGTTTTGGAAGTGATCGAACGCTTGGATTACCGTCCAAACGCTGTTGCGCGTGGTCTTGCTAGCAAGAAAACAACTACAGTAGGGGTTGTTATTCCAAACATCACCAACAGCTATTTCTCTACCTTGGCTAAAGGGATTGATGACATTGCTGAAATGTACAAATACAACATTGTCCTTGCTAATAGCGATGAAGATGATGACAAAGAAGTTTCAGTTGTGAACAACCTCTTTTCTAAACAAGTAGATGGGATCATTTTCATGGGCTATCATTTGACAGAAAAGATTCGTTCAGAGTTTTCACGCTCACGTACACCAGTGGTCCTTGCTGGAACTGTGGATGTTGAGCACCAATTACCAAGTGTCAATATCGACTACAAGCAAGCAACAGTGGATGCTGTTACAGAGTTAGCAAAACACAACAAGAAAATTGCTTTTGTAAGTGGTCCATTAGTGGATGATATCAATGGTAAAATTCGTTTGTCAGGCTATAAAGATGCCTTAAAAGCGAAAAAATTGAGCTATAGCGAAGGTCTTGTGTTTGAATCCAAATACCGTTACCATGAAGGCTACAATTTGGCAGAACGCATCATTGCATCCAAAGCAACAGCGGCCTTTGTAACTGGGGATGAATTGGCTGCAGGTCTCTTGAACGGCTTGTCTGATAAAGGTGTTAAGGTGCCAGAGGACTTCGAAATCATTACCAGCGATGATTCACAAGTAACCCGTTATACACGTCCAAACCTATCGACGATTGGGCAACCACTCTATGACCTTGGTGCGATCAGCATGCGCATGTTGACCAAGATCATGCACAAAGAAGAGTTGGAAGAACGGGAAGTGCTTTTGTCCCATACGATTAACCAACGTGGAACGACCAAAAAATAAGAATGAGTAGACTAGAGTCTCGAATGGAGAAGACGTGTCTACTAGTCTGAGAGGTTAGAACAGAGCTGTTCTGGCCTCTTTTTTATACTATCAACAGGTAGAAACTTGAAGGGCACTCTTTATTTCGGTATAATAGAGGGTATGAAAGTTTTACTGTATTTAGAAGGAAAATCCGTATTACAAAAATCAGGAATTGGTCGAGCCTTGCAGCACCAAATGCATGCGCTGGATTTGGCTGGAATTCCGCATACGACAGATATTTTAGGGGATTATGATGTAGTCCATATCAATACCTATGGGCCTCGGAGTTTCCTCTTGCTCCATGCAGCAAAACGTCGTGGAAAGAAAGTCATCATGCATGGCCATTCAACTCGTGAGGATTTTGAAAATTCCTTTATCGGGTCTAACTTTTTTGCGCCCTTATTTGGGAAATATTTGGCTCATATGTACCAAAAGGCGGACTATGTCATCACGCCTTCGGAGTATTCCAAACACTTGATTCAGTCCTATGGAGTGACAACACCGATTATTGCGGTCTCCAATGGAATAGATTTGGAAAAATACAAGAAGGATCCGAAAAAAGAAGAAGTCTTTCGCAAGCATTTTAATATCCAAGAAGGCCAAAAGGTGGTTATCTGTGCAGGGCTTTATTTTAGACGCAAAGGAATCGAAGATTTTGTAGAAGTAGCCCGTCGCATGCCAGATGTGCGCTTTATTTGGCTAGGCTCCATCAATAAATGGATTATCCCGCGCAAGATCCGCCGCTTAGTGGAAAAGGATCATCCTAGCAATGTGGAATTCCCTGGCTACTTCAAGGGAGCGGTCTTCCAAGGGGCTATGACGGGAGCTGACGCCTTCTTCTTCCCATCTTTTGAAGAAACCGAAGGAATCGTTGTTTTGGAAGCTTTGGCCAGTCATCAGCACACCGTCCTGCGAGATATCCCTGTCTACAATGGCTGGATTGACGAGACCTCATCTGAATTGTGCCACAATGTGGATGAATTTGTGGATTCCTTGAACAAGGTCCTAAATGGACAAGTCGACAAGCGGGAGGCCGGTTACAAGGTCGCTGAAAGTCGTTCGATCGACATAGTGGCTCATCAATTAGTTGAAGCCTATCAAACAGTTTTGGAGATGTAAGATGCGTGTAGGGTTATTCACAGATACCTATTTCCCACAAGTTTCGGGAGTGGCGACCAGTATTCGGACGCTCAAAACAGAATTAGAAAAATTGGGTCATACAGTTTTTATCTTTACGACAACAGATAAAGATGTGAACCGCTATGAGGATTGGCAGATCATTCGGATTCCGAGTGTGCCCTTCTTTGCCTTTAAGGACCGTCGGGTCGCATATCGAGGCTTCTCAAAGGCGCTTGCCATTGCCAAGCAATACCAGTTGGATATTATCCACACCCAGACAGAGTTTTCACTAGGCCTTTTGGGAGTGTGGATTGGACGCGAGTTGCGGATTCCAGTCATTCACACCTACCATACCCAATATGAGGACTATGTCCGCTATATAGCGAGAGGTATGGTCATTCGTCCAAGTATGGTCAAGTACATTGTGAGAAGCTATATGAATGATCTGGACGGAGTGATCTGCCCAAGCGAGATCGTTTATGACTTGCTCCAGAAATACAAGGTAAAGGCAGAAAAACGTATTATTCCTACAGGGATTGATTTGGCCAAGTTTGACCGACCAGAAATTACCCCGACAGAGACTGCTGCTCTTCGTGAGAAGTATGAGGTAGCAGAAGATGAAACATTGTTATTGAGTCTTTCACGGGTCTCTTATGAAAAGAATATCCAAGCGGTTATTGCGGCTCTTCCGGATGTCCTCCAGGTCAATTCTAAAGTTAAGTTGATCGTGGCTGGGGATGGTCCTTATCTGGATGATTTGAAAAAACAAGCAACCAAGCTGGGTGTATCAGATGCGATCATCTTCACAGGTATGATACAACCAAATGAGACCGCTCTCTACTATAAGGCGGCTGACTTCTTTATTTCAGCTTCAACAAGTGAGACGCAAGGGCTGACCTATTTAGAGAGCATTGCTAGCGGTACGCCGATCATTGCTCATGGGAATCCTTATCTTGATCATGTGATTGACGACCCCATGTTTGGGAAGCTCTTTTATGAGGAGAGCGATCTAGCCCAAGCAATTCTTGAAGCGATTGACGAGATGCCTGCAATCGATGAGGATAAGTGGGCAGAAAAGATTGATGATATTTCTGCAGCAACCTTCGGCCGTCGAGTCTATGAATTTTATCTGGATAAAATCATCTCTAAAGACTTTTCGAATGACTTGAACCCAGAGCAAAGTCGGGTTAAGCGGATGTCCAAGACCATTGTAAAAATTCCGACCAAGGTCATTGCTCTTCCGGTAAATGGATCGGTCAAGATAATGAAGGCGTCTGTCAAACAGGTGAAGAAAATCCGTAAAATCACGCATTTCTTTGATTGAAAAAGAAACTTTCTCTTGCAAAATTTTTCAATCGTGCTATAATAACTGACAGAGACATATCAAATCTAGGAAATCTGATAGAGAGCGCGTGGAGCTGGAAATCGCGTAGAGGATAGGTTTGGGACTACTCGAGATACTTTTATGCAAACATAAAACGGTGGCCACGTTAGAGCCAATCAGAGGTGTCCCTCTTTTTTGAGGAACATAAATGAAGGTGGAACCACGTTGCGACGTCCTTTTTGGATGTCGCAATTTTTTTGTGAGGAGACTAACTATGGAGTTGCAAGAATTAGTGGAGCGCAGTTGGGCAATCCGACAAGCTTATCATGATCTGGAAGTTAAGCATCATGATTCCAAGTGGACGGTAGAAGAAGACCTCTTGGCTTTATCAAATGATATTGGAAATTTCCAACGATTAGTGATGACCAAGCAAGGA
This sequence comes from Streptococcus sp. OMI870, assembly GCF_047460295.1. Lineage (NCBI taxonomy): Bacteria > Bacillati > Bacillota > Bacilli > Lactobacillales > Streptococcaceae > Streptococcus > Streptococcus sp. OMI870. Next base: position 2,670 of record NZ_JASHGM010000002.1, on the reverse strand, counting down.
CGCTACTATGATGAAACACCTTACACACTGGAACATAAACTTTCAGAAAATATCTGGTGGCTAGTAGAACTTTCTCAACGTTTGGAGATAGACATCCTGACGGAAATGGAAAACTTCCTCTCTGATAAAGAAAAGCAGTTGAACATTCATACTAGGAAGTAGTCTGCTAATAAAAAGTCAATGCATAGAAACTATGAAATATAAAAAAGGAGAATATAATATTATGATTAACATTACTTTCCCAGATGGCGCTGTTCGTGAATTCGAATCTGGCGTTACAACTTTTGACATTGCTCAATCCATCAGCAATTCCCTAGCTAAAAAAGCTCTTGCTGGTAAATTTAACGGTAAATTGATTGACACAACTCGTGCGATTACCGAAGACGGAAGCATTGAAATCGTGACACCAGATCACGAAGATGCTCTTGACATCTTGCGTCACTCAGCTGCCCACTTGTTCGCTCAGGCTGCTCGTCGCCTCTTCCCAGACATCCACTTGGGTGTTGGCCCAGCGATCGAAGATGGCTTCTACTACGATACAGACAACCAAGCGGGTCAAATCTCGAACGAAGACCTTCCTCGTATCGAAGAAGAAATGAAGAAAATCGTTAAAGAAAACTTCCCATCTATTCGTGAAGAAGTGACTAAAGATGAAGCGCGTGAAATCTTTAAAAACGATCCATACAAATTGGAATTGATCGAAGAACACTCTGAAGACGAAGGTGGCTTGACTATCTACCGTCAAGGTGAATACGTGGACCTCTGCCGTGGCCCACACGTCCCTTCAACTGGTCGTATCCAAATCTTCCACCTTTTGAATGTGGCAGGTGCTTACTGGCGTGGTAATAGCGACAATGCCATGATGCAACGAATTTACGGTACCGCTTGGTTCGACAAGAAAGACTTGAAGAACTACCTTCAAATGCGTGAAGAAGCTAAAGAGCGTGACCACCGTAAACTTGGGAAAGAGCTTGATTTGTTCATGATTTCTCAAGAAGTTGGTCAAGGTCTTCCATTCTGGTTGCCAAATGGGGCGACGATTCGTCGTGAATTGGAGCGCTACATCGTCGACAAGGAAATCGCTGCTGGTTACCAACACGTCTACACTCCACCAATTGCCTCAGTAGAACTTTACAAGACTTCTGGTCACTGGGATCACTACCGTGAAGATATGTTCCCAACTATGGATATGGGTGATGGGGAAGAATTCGTTCTTCGTCCAATGAACTGTCCTCACCATATCGAAGTCTTTAAACACCACGTTCACTCTTACCGTGAATTGCCAATCCGTATTGCTGAAATCGGTATGATGCACCGCTATGAAAAATCTGGTGCTCTCACTGGGCTTCAACGTGTACGTGAAATGTCACTTAATGATGGTCATACTTTCGTAACACCTGAACAAATCAAAGATGAGTTCCAACGTACGCTTCAATTGATTATCGATGTTTACGAAGATTTCAACTTGACTGACTATCGTTTCCGTTTGTCTTACCGCGACCCTAAAGATACTCACAAATATTTTGATAATGATGAAATGTGGGAAAATGCTCAACGTATGTTGAAATCAGCTATGGATGACATGGGACTTGACTACTTTGAAGCTGAAGGGGAAGCAGCCTTCTACGGACCAAAATTGGATATCCAGGTGAAGACTGCCCTTGGTAAAGAAGAAACTCTTTCTACGATCCAGCTTGACTTCTTGCTTCCAGAACGCTTCGACCTTAAATACATCGGAGCGGATGGAGAAGAGCACCGTCCAGTGATGATCCACCGTGGGGTGATTTCAACCATGGAACGCTTCACAGCTATCTTGATTGAGAACTACAAGGGGGCCTTCCCAACATGGCTGGCACCACACCAAGTAACTCTCATCCCAGTATCTAACGAGAAACACGTTGACTACGCTTGGGAGGTAGCGAAGAAGCTCCGTGACCGTGGTGTCCGTGCTGATGTGGATGAACGTAATGAGAAAATGCAGTTCAAGATCCGTGCTTCACAAACAAGCAAGATTCCTTACCAATTGATCGTTGGGGACAAGGAAATGGAAGATGGAACTGTCAACGTTCGTCGCTATGGACAAAAAGAAACAAACACTGTGTCAGTAGATGAGTTTGTATCAGCTATCCTAGCTGATATCGCCAACAAATCTCGTGTTGAGAAATAAAACGATAAAACCTGGGATAAAAATTCCAGCTACCTAAAAAAGAGGTTGGGACAAAAGATCCCGACCTCACTTTTTATTAGCAATCAAACTTTGACGCGGTAGCTGATTGAACTTTTTGTTCGTCTTTTAGACTCCAAAAAGCTCCTAATCATCCTCGCGGGGCTGGGACTACGAAATCGAGACTTTGTCTATCGATTTCTGTCCCACCGCCTTTTTATATTTTATTTAACCTGAGCTAGTAGTGATTGGTCAAACCACTACAAATAGTATCCTCATTAACAATCCTTTTTATCCATTAACTTTTGGATATAGGATATCTTCCCAAGATTTGCTTCCATGAGTTAGATAAGTTGACTATTCTCAATCCTTGTCTGCCTCATTTTCTTTTACGAGATCGTTTTGTGAATCTTTTTCAGAGAGTTTTTGATCGATATACTTGTCAATGTTTTCGTAAAATTCCTTGGTCGTCTCACTATCTAATTTTGTCGAATTATGGACTTGAT